>JADINH010000124.1 GCA_017694225.1 Candidatus Avisuccinivibrio stercorigallinarum | reverse complement strand
CGCGCCGCTTTTTGCGGCAAAGGCTTTGCCCTGTGCGCCATTGCCGCTTACAAGAGCGGGCGCTGCTCAGAAAACTGCCGCTTCTGCGCGCAAAGTGCACTGCAACAGCAGGAGCTTGAAACGAAGATCATGTCAGACAGGGAGCTGCTGCAGGCTGCCGCTCAGGCCTATCTAAGCGGCCTGCGGCGCTTTTCAGTGGTGCTTACCGGCCGGGCGCTGACCCCGGGGCAGAGCGCCCGGCTGTGTGCAGCGCTGCGCCTTGTCAAAACGCAATTTCCTGAGCTGCAGCTGTGCGCTTCGGCAGGTCTGTCCTCACCTGAGGCCCTTAAAGCCTTAAGACAGGCCGGAGTGACGCGCCTGCACTGCAATCTTGAAAGCTCCGAGCGCTTTTTCCCAAAGCTCTGTCAAAGCCACAGCTGGCAGGACAAGATAAAGACTTTACAGGCCGCCCGTCAGGCCGGGCTGGAGCTGTGCTCAGGCGCGCTTTTTGGTGCCGGTGAGAGTATGGAAGACAGAATTGACCTGGGGCTGACCCTGCGGGATCTGGGCATTAAAAGCGTGCCTGTAAATCTGCTCGTGCCCATCCCCGGCACGCCGCTGCAGCATGCACTGCCGCTCTCCTATGATGAGGCCCGGCGCTCGATTGCCCTGCTGCGCTTTATCCTGCCGGATGCCCGCTTAAGGCTGGCAGGCGGGCGCGTGCAGCTGCCCGATCAGGGCATAAAGGCCATGCAAAGCGGCATCAATGCCATGATCGCAGGCTCGATGCTCACCCTGTCAGGCCCGGATTTTGCGCAGGATCTGGCCCTCACGGCTTCACTTAACTTCGTGCCCGTCCCCTGAGGGCGGGAGCGGGTCTGCAGCCTTATTTTTGCGGCTGTGCAGGGCGCGGGTTTTCTCCTCGTTAAGCCGTCCGAAAACGCAGCCGCAGTAGCGCTGATTGTAAAAGCCGATTTCACGCACCAGATAATTGCGCCTCTCGGCCATGCCCTTTTTGCGCCAGTCCTGCCCCCAGTAGCTCACCCCGGTCATTTGCATGGCGCGCATACCTGCAGCATCGACCTGCTGCCTGCTCTTCCAGCGCGAGGTGGCCATGGTGCTGGAAAACAAATTGATGCCGCGCTCTTTGGCAAAACGGGCAGTGCCGAGCATGCGCAGGTCAAAGCACAGCTGACAGCGCGTTGAGCGCTCAGGCTCGTCCTCATGACCCTTTACGGCCGCCAGCCACTCAGAAACCCCATAATCCCCGACGGCATACTCAAAGCCAAACAAAGCGCACATTTCAATGAGCTCATCGCGCCTGATTTCATACTCCCGGCGCGGGTGGATATTGGGATTGTAAAAGTACACCACAGGGCTGATGTTATTTGCTTTAAGGCACTCCAGCACCGCTCCGGCGCAGGGGGCGCAGCAGCAGTGCAGCACCAGGCCGCTGGCCTCAGGCGGCAGCGCAAGCTTTAGCGGCGTGTGCAGAAAATCAGCAGGCAGGTGCTCTTGCATCTGTAAGCTTTGCGCAAGATCTGCCATTAAAAGAGCTCCAGCAGAGCGTCAACTTCAGCTTCGGTGGTGGCCCAGCTGACAGCAATGCGGTAGACCGTATGCTCGTCGTCGGCCGGCTCCCAGAAGGAGAACAGGGCCTGGGATTTGATGCTCTCGTAAACTGAGTTTTTGAGCACCACAAAGATCTGATTGGTATAGATGGGCATGTACAGCTCCACGCCCTTGTATTCAAGGCCCTGTGAGAGTTTGCGCGCCAAACGGCAGGCCTCAGTGCCGATGTTTAAGTACAGGTCATCGGTAAAGAGCTCAGAGAACATCTCTCCTGTCACAAAACCCTTGGCCATCAAGGCGCCGTGCTGCTTCATCAGGGTAAAGAAAAAGCCCGGAGCGCCGTGCGGGAACACCACCGCCTCACCAAAGAGCGCGCCGCACTTGGTGCCGCCGATATAAAACACGTCGGCAATCTGGGCAAGATCCTTTAAGCTGACATCGTTGTAGGTGCTGCCCAGGGCGTAAGACAGGCGCGCGCCGTCCACATAGAGCTTTAAGTGAAACTCAGCACAGACCGAGCGGATGGCCAGCAGCTCATTTTTCTTGTATAAAGTGCCGTACTCGGTGGGCTGTGAGATATAGACCGCACCGGGCTGCACCATGTGCGGGCCGTTTTCGTCGGCGGCAAAGTTCTTTAAAAAGTTCTTTAAGGTAAGCGCGCTCATCTTGCCGTCAGTGCCGTCGATTTCCAGCACCTTATGCCCGGAGCTTTCCACCGCGCCCGCTTCATGCAGGCTGACATGGCCGGTTCTGACCGCCACCACGCCCTGCACCTTGTGCAGAAGAGAATCAATGACCAGCTTATTGGTCTGCGTGCCGCCGCATAAAAGATAAATCTCGGCAGTATCGTCAAGGCCGCAGGCTGCTCTGATTTTGGCGCGGGCTTCCTCTGAGCTTTCATCTGTACCGTACCCCGGCTGCTTTAACAGATTGCAGCGCGTCAGGCGCTCGATAAGACGCGGATGGGCTCCGGCGCAGTAATCATTTTCAAAAAACAGCATGCTCCCTCCTGACTTGGTGCACAAAAATTTGAGTTTTGACTAGCTATTAAAAAGTCCTTATTATACGCGGCTGACACGTGTTTTTTAATCTCATAAAAAGGGCTCCGCTATGGGCTTTAGTACTGCATTTCTGCTCGCGCTGGCGCTGAGCGTCGACGCTCTTGTTTGTGCCGTGATCTACGGCAAGCGCAATTTCTCCCCGGCCCTGCGCCTGCGTTTTGCCGCTTACACCGCTCTGACCTTCGGGGGCTTTCAGGCCCTGATGCCCGCCATCGGCTTTTACGGCGGCGCAGGTTTTGCCCATTTAATTGAGAGCTTTGATCACTGGGTGGCTTTTGTGCTGCTGGCCGTCATTGCCGGCAAAATGATTAAAGACGCCCTTTTTGGTGAAGGTGAGGAGCAGGAACTGCGCCGCCTGTCGCTGATGGTGCTGCTCTCGCTGGGCACCGCCACCTCGATTGATGCGCTGGCCCTGGGCTTCTCGCTTGGCCTTATCTACCCTTCCATCACCATGTTTGCCCTTGTTACCGGCATCACCTGTGCGGCCCTGTCCTTTGCCGGCTTCATGACCGGGCAGTATCTGGCACGCTTTAAAAAGCTCGATCAGGGGCTTAATCTGCTGGGCGGCCTGGTGCTGCTCTCCATCGGCCTTAAGATCTTATTTGAGCATCAGGCGCTGGCCTTTTTACACTAAGAGAGTTGCTCCTTGATGGACAGCAGCACCTTCAGGCGCATCAGATTAGGCCTGGGGCTTACCGGCGATGAGCTCGGAGCGCGCCTGCAGGTAAGCGGCACCTATATCCGCCTGATAGAAAGCGGCAGAAAGCCGGTATCCTCTCGCATTGAAGCCAAAATTAAAGACGAGCTGCAAACTGCCCTGCACTCTTCTGATCCCTTTTTTGCACTGATCCGCACTATGCTGCTTTCGCAAAGCCCGGATGACGCCGCTCACGCGCCCGAACAGCCCGGGAAGACCGGCGCTTAAAGTTAAAAAGGACGGCACTCTGCCTGCACTGCCTGAACAAGTCTAAACAAAATCCTGCCCGTCGATTTTAATCAGCGCCCGGCCCCGGCTCTTGTCTTTAATCAGCGCGGCAAATTCTGCCGCCCGGCTTTTGGGCAGGCGCAGCACAAAATGCGCCCGCTGCGCAAAGTCCTGCTCTAGCACCTCGGCGCGGAAAAAAGGCAGCTGATAGAGCACCACGCCCACGGTCTGATGCTCCACCTCAAGCTCCAGCTGTGCCGGGATTAAACGCTCGGTGACAGGCAAAGTCTGCAGCGCCTCTTTGACTGAATCCTGATAGGCCTTCACAAGGCCCCCGGTGCCCAGCAGGATGCCGCCAAAATAGCGGGTCACCACCGCCGTCAGCTCACCGATGCCGCAGTGCAGCACTACGTTGAGCATGGGCTGACCTGCGGTGCCGTGCGGCTCCCCGTCATCTGAGCAGCCGCAGACGGCGGTGCTTTCAGGCTTGGTGCCGTTGAAGGCATAGCAGTTGTGAGTGGCATCAGCATACTGCGCGCTTATCTTATCAATAAACTCCCGGCAGGCCGCCGCGCCGGCGGTGTGTCCGATGGTGGTGATAAAACGGCTTCTTTTGATGATGATTTCATTGACGTGCACCGCACCTGCCTTAAGATCGGGCACTAAATAGGTATCTTCCTGCTCTGCTGCTGCCATAGTGACTTTTTGCTTTATCTCATGCGCGCCGAATTTGGCGCTATCCACGTATAACAGCCTCAGATTTTAGCTTAAAGAGCAGCACTTAAAAAGGCTTTAAGGACAGCACTGCACCGGCAATTTTCGAGGCGAACATCAGGCCGTCTGAGAGCGCATCGAGCACCGAGAAGTCACTGCCTGAAGCCGGGTTCTGCTCCAGAAGCTCAAAGTCATTCCATTTGGTATCAGGCTCAAGCGCGGCAAATTCGCGCACCTTAAGGTTGGGTGACGCGGCTAAATCAAAGGGCTCGGCGCTGTTGTCCTGCGCTTTTGCAAAGGTTGGGAGCACACTGCTGCTGCCTTTAGTCTCTTTGGCCCCGGCAAAGAGCACATTCATGGCCTCGGAAAATGAGACCTGGCTGTGCTCACTTTGATTGAGGCTCACCCTGCGGCTGGAGCCTGCAAGCGGCTGCACCCGGGCCTCACTGTGGATGCGCTCATTAATTAACGAAGCTGCCATATTTCCTCCTGCAGCGGCAATAACTGCCGCATTTGCTTTTGCGCTGTATAAAGCCAGAAGCGTGCCAATATTTGCAGAGAAAAGAGCCGGCCCCTGAATTATCAAAGTAAATCAGCAAATTAGAACGGCGAGATGGTATAGCGTCCGTTCTGCAGGCGCACAAAGGTCACCTCTTCATAGCCGGTCTGACCGTCCATCGGGATGGTATCCGAGAACTTGCGGTTGGTCTTGACCCAGGCCTTTTTGACCTCGTCATTGTCAGTGGGTCTTAAATTGCAGTCATGATAGAGATACACCGCGCGCACATCCTCCACTTCATCGAGGATAATGGGTGCTTCCTCTCCGGCGGCAAATACATACCAGCCCACGGTAAGCCACTTGGTCTGATCAATGCGGGCATTTAAAGCCACCGAGCAGTCCTCGGTGCTGTCGTTTTTGATGTCAATGCGCACGGCAGCCTGTGCACTGCCGATAAGCAGGACGGCGCCAAGCGCCGCAGCCATTAACTTTTTCATGAAAAATCCTTAGCTCTTAAGCGGCGCAGCTCAGGGCTTAACTTGCTGACAGCTGCGCTAAAACCTTTTTACCTTAAGCTTATTGTATACAAGAAAACGCCGGCAGAGCGTTCAGAGCATGAAGAACACCACCACAATCACCGCGGCGGCGATCAAAATGGTGGTCTTGCTGTTAAGTCCAGCAAGCAGCCCCTTGGGCTTGGCATCGTAATTTTTCAAATCCTCAAGCTGTTTTAAGGAAAGCCCGGGCAGAGTGCGGTTTTTGATGTCCTCAGCCTCCTGCGTGACATTGAGATTGGCGCGGATCTGCTCTGCCTTATGCACGAGCTCGGCCACATCCGGCTGCTCCCCCTTTTCCATGCGCTCCACCCCGGCCGGATCGTCAAGGCGGTACAGGCGCACAAGATTGAGGCTTAACATGCTGCGGGTGATATACAAAAAGAAAGCTGCACTTTGATAGAGCTCATATTTGCCGCGGGTGTTCTTAAAGTGCATCGAGAGCTTGCTCATTTCCACGGCGGCCGCGCGCAGAAAGTTCTCTTCGAGGGCCTGCAGATCATGGCGGTCATCGCCGCGCTCCAAGAGGGCTTTGACCAGCTGCTCGGCAATCGCCTGATGACCTTTGCTCCACAGATCGGCAAAGATGTCGGTCAGCTTTGCGGCAGTCTCGGCATCAAAACCAAAGGCCGGCTGCGGATCTCCTGACAGGGCCATAAAGATCTGCTGCAGCTCTTTTTGCTTTAAGGCAGTGGTGTAAAGACGCAGGCCGCTGGCGGCCAGGAATGCAGCTTTGGACATGTATTTTTTCCTGAAATTTGTGGTGTAAAACAGCTGCAAGGATAAGCCAAAAGCAGCACTTTTGCAAAGCCTTATGCACGCTTTAAGGGCATGCTGCTGCAGTTTTGGGCACAAATAAGCCCGCCATTTGCAGCGGGCTTTAGTTGCGGAAAAGCTAAATGCTCAAATCAGCTTATGCTCAATTAGTTGTTCCATGGAATGGCGTTGTAGAGCAGTGCTGCCACAATACCGCCAATCACCGGACCGACAATGGGCACAAAGGCATAACCCCAGTCGGAGTCGCGCTTGTTCTTAATCGGCATTAAAGCATGGGCAATGCGCGGGCCCAAGTCACGGGCCGGGTTGATGGCGTAACCGGTAAGGCCGCCCAGCGACATGCCGATGGAGGCGATGATGCCGAACACAAAGAGCTTGTCCACGCCGGTGGCCAGGCCCGGGACATTGGCGATGCCAAGGATGGCAAAGACCAGCACAAAGGTGCCCACACCCTCTGAGATCAGGTTCTGTGAGTAATGACGAATGGACGGAGCGGTGCAGAAGCAGCCTAACTTGTCCGCCGGATTGTCATGATCATTGAAGTGATCCTTAAAGGTGATGAACACCAGGATGCCGCCCACAATGCCGCCTGCGATCTGGGCTGCGATGTAGCCCGGCACCATAGCCCAGTCAAAAGAGCCCTGTACGGCCAGTGCAATGGTCAGGGCCGGATTAAAGTGGGCGCCGGAGGCGTTGCCGAAGATAAAGGCCGGAACGAGCACAGCAAGACCCCAGGCGATGGTGATCATCAGAGCGCCGCCGCCTGCCATGCCGGACTTTCTTAACTTCATATTGGCCACGTTGCCGTCGCCTAACAGAATAAGCAGTGCTGTGCCTAAAAATTCAGCTAAATATGGAAGCATAGACTACTCCTCATCCTTAGCCCAGCCGTGGGCATAAGTTAAAGCCTTGGCCCAGCCCTTTAACATGCGGGCGCGCTGCTCTTCACTGATAGAAGGCTTAAAGGTGCGGTCAATGGCCCAGTTCTTGAGCACTTCGCTCTGATCAGACCAGTAACCCACGGCCAGGCCGGCTAAATAGGCCGCACCCATGGCGGTGGTCTCCACGCACTGCGGACGCAGCACCGGAGCGTTGATGACATCAGACTGGATCTGCATCAGGAGGTTGTTGGCGCTCGCGCCGCCGTCGACCTTTAAGGAGGAGAGCTCAATGCCTGAATCAGCTGCCATGGCGGTGATGACATCATGGGTCTGATAAGCAAGGGACTCCAGCACGGCACGGATGAGGTGGCACTTGTTCACGCCGCGGGTGATGCCCACAATGGTGCCGCGGGCGTACTGATCCCAGTGCGGGGCGCCAAGTCCGGTGAAGGCCGGAACCACATAGCAGCCGTTGGTGTCCTTGACCTTGGAGGCCATGTACTCGGTGTCAGCGGCGCTGTCGACAAGGCGCAGCTCATCGCGCAGCCACTGAATGGCCGCACCGGCCACGAAGATGGAGCCCTCAAGGGCATAGTAGACCTTGCCGTTGATGCCCCAGGCGATGGTGGTCACGAGGCCGTTGTTGGACAGCACTGGTTTCTCGCCGGTGTTCATCAAAAGGAAGCAGCCGGTGCCGTAAGTGTTCTTGGCCTCGCCTGCCTTAAAGCAGGTCTGGCCAAACAGGGCTGCCTGCTGATCGCCTGCGGCGCCGGCAATGGGGATCTCACCGCCGAGGAAGGACGGATCGGTCTTGCCATAGACGCAGCTTGAGGGCTTGGCCTCAGGGAGCATGCACTTGGGGATATCGAGCTCCTTTAAGATGTCATCATCCCACTGCAGGGTGTTGATGTTAAAGAGCATGGTGCGCGAGGCGTTGGAGTAGTCGGTGACATGCACGCGGCCCTTGGTGAGCTTCCAGATAAGCCAGGTATCGACGGTGCCAAAGAGCAGCTCACCCTTTTCTGCCTTTTCGCGGGCGCCCGGCACATTCTCCAAAATCCAGCGCACCTTGGTGCCGGAGAAGTAAGCGTCAATCACCAGGCCGGTCTTCTTGCGGAACTCCTCAGTAAGCCCCTTGGCCTTCAGGCTGTCGCTGTAGGCTGAAGTGCGGCGGCACTGCCACACGATGGCGTGGTAAACCGGCTGGCCGGTTTCCTTGTCCCACACAATGGCGGTCTCACGCTGATTGGTAATGCCGATGCCGGCAATGTCCTCAGCGCTGGCATTGATCTTATTCATGGCCTCGACGGCTACGCCGAGCATGCTGGCCCAAATCTCATCGGCATCATGCTCCACCCAGCCCGGCTTGGGGAAATACTGGGTGAAAGGACGCTGTGCCACTGAACACACATTGCCTGCCTTATCAAACAGGATGCAGCGGTTGCTGGTGGTGCCGGCATCTAAAGCCATTACATATTTAGCCATAAGTTCTCCTCAATTTTTACTTCGTAAGATCCGGCCGCTGCGGGCCGGAATGGTTAAAAAATCTGGTGGTTATTTGCCCTTGCCCGCAGCTGCAGGGGCCTTTTCATAGCCCGGCGCCTGTCCCTTTTTGTAGGCCTCATCGAGGATATAAAAAGGATGGACGGCGGTTTTGCCGGTGCCGTTGGCCATCTGCAGGCGGCAGAGATTGCACTCGCACACACCGGCCTTGGCGGTGGAGTTGATGATCTGGCGGCGAAGTTCCGCGCCGATGGTCTCTGAGATCTTTGCGGTCTTTTCCTTGTAGCCGTAGACGCCCGACAGGCCGCAGCAGGGCGCGGTGGCGCGCTCAATGGTCAGCCCCGGGATATAAGAGAGCAGTTTTAAGGACGGAATGCCCATGCCCTGCACCTTTAAATGGCACGGGGTGTGATAGATATAGGAACTCTCCAGTGTGCCGAGGCAGTCTTTTTTAAACAGCCCCTCTTCATCGAGCTTTAACAGATACTCGCAGGCTTCATAGAGGTTCTGATTGTAGCTTTCGACCTCTTTTTCCATGTCAAAGAGCTCTGCATACTCCTGCTTTAAGAACAAGGAGCAGGTGGTGCAGGTGGTGACAATGTCCATGCCCTGGCGGGTGTAGTAAGCGAGGATCTCAGTATTCACTTTGGCGTTCTGCTCGACCTTGTCAAGATAACCGGTGGACAGCAGCGGTGAGCCGCAGCACTTCAGGCGCTTGTCTATTACCACCTCAACTCCCTGATAGTTGAGGATTTTTACGAGCAGGAGGCCGAGCTCAGGCTCATTGTAATTGACAAAGCAGCCGGGGAAGAACAGCACTTTGCGTGAGCAGGAGGGCTGTTTTATCTTCTTGAACTGACTGTAAAAGCTCTCTTTGGCATAGGTGGGATACGGCGCGTCATTGGAGAGGCCCAAAAACTTCAGGCCGCCTGCCATGGCGGTGCACTTCATGCCCAAATTGGCGCCGGCGGCAAAGAGCTTGTTTGACGAGAATAATTTGCCCAGCTCCTCATTGCGGCTTAACATCATGTCAGCGGCATCGTGCTTGTGATCTTTGTAATAAAGCGCACGGGCCTTCATGTTAAGGCTGGAAATAGGTGTGCCGGACGGGCAGACGCGGTCGCAGTTCTTGCAGTTGGAGCAGTAATGCACCATGGGATCACTGTCAGTTACCAGCTTTCTGATGCGGGTAAGCGAGGGGCCGTTTAATTTCGGTCCGCGGTACTCCTGCGTGGCCCGGGCCACCGGGCAGGCGGTCAGGCAGATATTGCAGCAGATGCAGGCATCAGGATTGTCGCGATAGAGCGCACTTTCTTTTTTCTTGTTAAACATCACACTCCCTCCTTAAAGCAGCGCTGCTGCAGCATACGCAGTAGCCAGGCACACGCCGTTGCCTGATTTTTCAAAGCAGAAATCGTAGCCCGCCAGAGCGCGGCCGATAACTTTCAGGTTCGACACCGCCACCGAGCCGTCAGCATTGAGCGGATTTAACTTGTCATTGACCTTGACGCCGTAGGCGGCAAAGGGCTGGGCCTTGCCGGCAAAAAGATGCTGATAAGACCAGTCTGCCTGATCGGCCGGCACCTCAATTTCCAGATTGAAGATGGGCTCAGTCATCTTGCCCATTGAGGCTTTAAGACCGCCGCCGAACACGCCGCCGGTGGCCAGCACAAAGTCATCGGCGCTGTAGTAGAGCTTGCGTCCGTAGTTCTGCGTGCACACCTCAAGGCAGCGCCCGTCCTCCACGCGCGAGGAGAGCACATGGGCCTTTTCAATGATGTCAACGCCCAGGTCGCGGGCGGTGCGCTTGAGCAAATTATCAAGGCGCAGGCCGGTCACTGAAGGGGGCATCGAGGAGGTTTCCACCACTTTGCAGTTAAGTTCCTGCTCCAACTGCTCCCAGATCTTGTAATCGGGCTTTTCACCGAGCACCGGCGGGAACACCAGCACTGAATTGGGCTTTACTGAAGGCTTTAACTGCGCTATGACATTGAGCACCTGCTCGGGCTTGTCAAGCTCGCGGGCTACGTCAAGCGCTGAAACATCGCGGTAGCCCTGGCCTTGGGCAAAGGCTAATTTGACCTTGCGCTCAGAGACATTCTTGCTGCCCTCAAAGTACTCGCGGTAGCCGTTGGCAATAAGCTCAGGGAAGTAATCCTTTAACAGGTTAAAGCCCACCACCATGATATTCTCGGCCTCGTCAAAGACCTTGCCGTCAAGGCAGCGCGGCGCCAGGCCTGAGTTCTTGAAGCTGCCGATGGCTGTGGGCACCTTTAAATTGGTGTGCCCGTCGCCCACGTAGGGGTAGCCCACCTCAGCGGTTAATTTGATAAAGGCATCCACTGCCTGCTGCAGCATTTTGGCTCCGACCACAGCGTAAGGATGCGGGGCTTTTAAGGAAGCTGCCGCCTTGATGGGATCGACCACCTCACTGCCGTCTTCGTCATAGCCGTATAAATCTATAATGCCGCCTGCCACGGTGAGTGCGCCCTGGCCGTAGGTGAGCAGACGCACGCTTTTGCCGCGCTTTGCCGCCCAGATGGAGCACAAGAGACCGGCGATGCCGCCGCCTATCACCACTACATCACTCTTTTCCATTTATCTCTCTCCTTAGGCTTTGCCGGATCTGGTGTTTTTGCTGCCGGCGCGGGCTGTGGCAGCTTTGGCCCTGCTTTTGTCTGCACTGTCTGCTGCAGCGGTCCCGGCCTTTTTGGGGTGGTTGATGTTCAGCGACACTTCATAGATGCCGCGGGTTAACTCCACATCACGGAACTGATTGCCCCACAGCACCGGACGGATGCCCTTCCAGCGCGCCTCCAAAAACTCACGGAACAGCGCAGAGGTATCCTCAGTCCAGCGCCGGTGCAGGGACTGCACCGTGCCCACCGCGCGGTAGGTGCAGAAAGTGCCCTGGCAGGTGCCCATACCGAGGCGGGTGCGGCGGCGCACGTCAGAGACTGAATGGGTGGAGCTCTCAGCGCCGACCTCTTCAATTTCAGCGCGGGTGACGTTTTCACACTCACACACCACTTCGCCCTGCTCGGGATAATGCTCAATGCGCTCCACGATATTGTGCAGGCGCTCCGGGCCCTGGCGGTTGTTGGCAAGCTCCACGCCGTAAGCCGGGAAGACCTTGCGCGCACGGGTTAAGAGCTCCTCTGAGGTCTCTTCCACGAGCGGCACCTCAGCGGTGCGGCACTTGTCATTGCAGCCGAAGATCGGAGCCACCAGATCGCAGACCTTTTCGGCCATCAGGCGGTGGGTGGTGAACTTGCCGCCGCACACTGACATCATGCCGGCAAGGCCGTGTTCTTTTTCATGATCCACGGCCGCAAAGTCACGCGAGGCCTCACGTCCGCCTGCACCGCCTTTGCCTACATAGAGCGGACGGCAGCCGGCAAACACGCGCAAAATGCGGTTTTCATCGAGGTTTTCAAAGGTCACGCGGCCGATTTTCATCATGGCCTCCACCTCAGACTGATGGGTGGAATTGTCATCCGGATCGGTATCCATGGAGGTGGTGCCCAAAATGGTCACCGTGCCGTGCGGCACAAAGATGTCAGCATCCGAGGGCTTGTGCAGACGGTGAATCACATCATGCGACAGGCGGTGGTTGAACACGATAAGCGAGCCCTTGGACGGACGCACATTGATATCAAGCCCCGCCAGCGCTGCCACGCGGGCGCACCAGGGGCCGGCGGCATTGATCACATACTCGCAGGCAATCTCAAACTCCTGTTTGCTGTATTTGTCCACCACCCTGACGCCCTGCACCCGGCCGTTTTTGATATTGATGCCGATGACATCGGTATAGGTCAAAGTCTGGCCGCCGTAGCGTCTGGCCGAATCATGCAGCTGCCACATCAGGCGGAAACCGTCGATGGCAGCGCCCGGGCAGAGATAAGCGGACTTTACCCCATGGGTTAAATTGGGCTCACGGCGCAGCAGCTCCTTGACCTCCAGAGGCTTGGCGCTGATCCCGGCCTTGGCACAGGCATTGACCCACTGCTTTTCATAGCTTTCATCATCCTCGGCGGTGCGGATAAAGATGGAATTGATGGGCTCCACGCAGTGACGGCCGATTTTGCGCAAAATCATATTCTCTTCGATGCACTCGCGCGCTGCATGTTCGTCTCTCACCGCATAGCGGCCGCCGGAATGCAGCAGACCGTGGAAACGGGAACTGGTGCCGCAGCCCAAATCGCCGCGCTCAACTAAGATGGCTTTGACGCCGCGCATGGAGATGTCGCGCAAAATTCCCATGCCGGTGGCGCCGCCGCCGATAATCACTACCTGCGTACTCAGCATATAAACACCTTGGCTTACTTAAACTTCGTATTCGTAAAACGCTTTTTAAAATAAAGAATTGCAAAGCGAAATTCTGTGATCCTGCGCAGAAATTAACATATTTTCGCAGCAATTTAGGCTGTATATTTATCTGATCTATAACCGGATAAAGCACAAATCTGCCCGGCTTTTCAAGGGGGATCTGCGCCCGTGCAGCGTGAGGTGCAGGCAGTGCAAAAACCGCGGAAAATACGCGCAATTTTCCCATGCAGCAGTACTTTGCAGCAGTCATTAATCCATCGTAAAGCAGTCCCGTGACGCCACATTCCGGCCGCTGCTATGCTTACAGGTCACCTGATCTCCTGAGTTTTAACAAAATAATTTAAGGCAGGAATTTTCAACATATATTGCTGCACCATCCTGCAGAAAGTGGCACAAAAGTGCGCATAATCAGGCGTTTTTACCCTGCAGATTCAGCATAATTTGCTCACTTTGCTTCCAAGTGACGCAGCAAGATCAGATCTTGAGGCTTACCCCGCCCTTAATTTGGTTTTTGCCCCCGGGCATAGCGCAGGCAAAATGAGCGCCCTGCACTCCTGCCTGCGCACAAAGTTGACGCTTCCTCAGCGGCAAAAGCCGGAATTAAATCAGCAAAATTTAAAACAGGAGCA
>JADINH010000123.1 GCA_017694225.1 Candidatus Avisuccinivibrio stercorigallinarum | reverse complement strand
ATTAAAACAGGCCTGCATCTGCGCGTTGAAGCCCGGTTTGCGCCCCAAAATGGTGCCAAAATAACGATCAACGGCTGCGGCCTTGTTTGGTAAAGATCACAAAAAAAAGCTAAAATAAAGCTTCAGCCGCTGCGCTGAACTTAGTTGAAGAAGAAGGAGGCAGACTTAAGATATGGTCTGCAGAAGTTAAAATGAAGACCTTAATTATTCTTGATCATCCGTCATACGATCTGTCAGTGGTCAACCGCCGCTGGGTCGACGAAGTACGCAAGTACCCCGATGATTTTGCCCTGCACAATCTGCAGAGCTCCTACCCGCGTTCTTCCATTGATGCTGCCAATGAGCATTCACTGATTGATAATGCAGCTGCAGTGGTGCTGCAGTTCCCGATTTTCTGGTACAACTGCCCCCCGATGATGAAAGCCTGGATTGACACGGTGTTTTCCCCGGGCTGGGCCTATGCTGGCGGACGCCATTTGGAGGGCAAGCCCATGGCCCTGGCGGTCACCTGCGGCGGTGCTCAGGCGGATTACACCCCTGATGGCGCCAATGCGCACACCATTGAGGAGTTCTTATGCCCCTTTGTCCAAGCCGTCAAGCGCGTGCACGCTGACTTCAAAGGCATTTACACCTTCTACGGCGCACATCCGGCCGACGGCAGCAAGCCCAATGTCACTGAGCTGGCCGCCTCCGCCCGCAATTACGTCGATTTCCTGCACAGCCTCACCGGCAAAGCTCCGGCCGCGGTCAGTGAGCAGCTGCAGAAATAAGCCTGTGTCTCCTGTCTTCAGCAGCCAGAGCCCTGGCTGCTGAAAGCTTTCATCCTGCCTGAGGTGCTCAGGCGCCTGCCTTTTTCTCAGCTTTCTACCTTAATCAGCATGGTGCTGTCCGCTTTCGCCTGCCGGGCGCAGCAGCGACTTTTCAATCAGCTCCAAAGTCTTGTCCACCGCACCGCGTCCTGCCTGCTGCACCTCAAGGGCCGCAAGCCCCGCTTTGCTTAGGGTGTCACCCTCGGACAAGAGCCTGACCATCAAAGGGGCAAAGCGTGAGCTCTCCGGGCAGAGGAAAGCGCCGTGCACGTCAATCAAACGCTCAAACTGCTCCTTGAAATTGTAGTAATAAGGGCCGGTGATGATGGGCAGGGAGAAGTAGGCAGGCTCCAGCGGATTGTGTCCGCCGATGTCAATAAAGCTGCCTCCCATAAAGACCACGTCGCACAGGCCTAAATAAAACTCGATTTCCCCGATGGTGTCGCCAATTAAGATCTGAGAGTTGAAGTCCTTTAAGTCAGGCGCGCTCTGGGTTCTGCGCTGTGCCTTAAGCTGCGGATGCTCTTTAAGCCAGGCTTCGGCCAGATCAGCCCCTGACATATGCCGCGGCACCAGCACCAGCCTGAGCCCGGGGTAGGCCTTTATCATCTCATGGTACTGCGCGAGCACCAGGGCCTCCTCCCCGTCATGGGTGGAGATGGCGCCAAGCACCAGCTTAAGGCCGCTCAGTCGCTTGACGGCCCTGGCTTTGATGAACTTTTGCTCGTCGGGCTTTAAGTCGTATTTCAGCGAATTTACCGCAAAGATGCGCTCACGCGGCACCCCGATGCGCTCAAAACGCTCAGCATCTGCCGGGCTCTGGCAGATCACCATGTTAAGTTTGCTGGCAATAAGTTCTTTGACCAAATCCAAATGCTTTTCGTAGGCTTTGCAGGTGCTCTCGGGCATGCGTGCATTGAAGATGGTGACATGGGTGCGGTGCTTTTGGCACTTATTGAGCAGATTGGGCCAGAGCTCGGTTTCCATGATAAAGAGATGGCGCGGCTTTACGGCATTGAAAAAGCGGTACAGGGCCGAGGGGCTGTCAAGCGGCGCATAGAGGTGGGTGACCCCGGGGATGCGCTGCGCTGCCGCCGCGCCGGTGGTGGTCGTGGTGGTGACGATTACGGTCAGTTTGCGGTGGCGTTTGACAAAGGCCTCGATCACCGGACGCGCGGCAATCACCTCGCCCACGCTCACGGTGTGAAACCAGATGCAGCCGCGGTAGTTTACCGGGCAGAAACCGAGCAGTTCCCATTTGCGCCTGCCGTAGGGCGGATCGCGGCGCTTTTTGTACATTAAAAAGAGCATGCCCAAAGGGCCTGCCAAAAAGGTAATGAGCTGATAGAAAAAGAGTACTGCTTTGGCCTTAAACATGGGTCAGTCTCTCCAGTTCCTTCCAGACAAGATCAGGGGTCAGGCTCTTTAAGCATTCATAGGTGCCAAAGCGGCAGGTGCGCTTAAAGCAGGGATGACACTCAGTTTTAGCCTCAATGCACACCGCCTTGTCAGACAAGGGCGGGGTGTAGCCTGTTGAGGTCGACCCAAAGATCGCAGTCTGCGGCAGATCAAGTGCGGCAATGGTGTGCATCATGCCCGAGTCATTGCACACCGCCCCGGCGCACAGCGCCGCCACGTCCAGGGCCTCGGTTAAATTGGTTTTGCCTGCAATGTCATAAAAGCAGGGCTGCAGTGCTGCAGGCACCAGATCAAAGATGGCTTTGACCGTGGGGCCGTCCTTGCTGGTGCCCAGGCCGAGCACTGCACCGCCTTTTTCAATCCAGCGCCTGCAGATCTCCGCAAAGTACTCCACCGGCCAGAGTTTGGCAGGTCCGTAATTGGCCCCGCAGCCCAAAGCCAGCAGCGGCCGGTCTGTTTTAAGCCCCAGGCGCGTCAGCAATTCTTCGCTTACCGGCCTGGCTGTCAGGCGCGGATATGGGATGGGCGGCAGATCAGCGGCAGTTTTTACCTCCTCCAAAGAATAGGCCAGGGCGGCATAGCGCTCGACCATGCGCGGGAAATCCTCTTTGTTTTTGCGCATCACATTGACCACCACAAAGCGGCTCTCACCTTTAAAGGCAATGCGCTCTTTGATCCCGGCAAAGAAGGGGATTAAGGCTGACTTAAAGGAATTGGGCAGAATATAAGCCTTATCAAAGTTAAGGGCCTTTAACTTGCGCCCTTCGGCAAAGCGGCGGCGCAGGTCAAAAGTGCCGTGGGCAAAGGGGTTTTCAATAAAGTGCGAAACCTCAGGCATGCGCTCCACAATCGGCTGCATAAAACGCGGCGCGTACAGGGTGATCTCAGCCTCGGGGTGTTTAGTTTTGAGGATCTTGTACAGGCTCTGGGACATGATGAGATCCCCAAGCCAGGACGGGGCAATTACCAAAATTTTCACGGCTCTCAGTTCTGCCTTTTTTCAATTCGATATGCGGTGATTAATGCTAAAATTTTAGCATGCAGGGGCTGAAAACTCAGCGTGTGCGTGCGTTTTCAGCGCAGAATTTGAGAGTTGATTTAAAGGACAGGCAGACATGTTTATTGTTACCGGCGGCTCCGGATTTATCGGCAGCAACATCGTCAAGCTGCTCAATGACAAGGGCATCAAGGACATTCTGGTGGTTGATCACTTAAAGGACGGCCACAAATTCATCAATCTTATCGACCTGAACATTGCCGACTACATGGACCGGGATGATTTCATGGAGCTTATTAAAAACGAAAGCGCCTTCAAGCTGCGCTTTGGCAATAAGCCCATCGATGCCATCTTCCATGAGGGCGCCTGCTCATCGACTACCGAGTGGGACGGTCAGTACGTGATGCGCAACAATTACGAATACACCGTAAGCCTGTTTGAATTTGCCACCGCACGCCGCATTCCCTTTATGTATGCATCCTCTGCTGCCACCTATGGCGCCAGCACCGTCTTTGTTGAAGGGCGTGAGCATGAGGGCCCGCTGAATGTCTACGGCTACTCCAAGTTCCTTTTTGACGAGTATTTAAGAGTGCGCCTGCCCCGTTTGCAAAGCCCGGTGGTGGGTCTTCGCTACTTTAATGTCTACGGTCCGCGCGAGGGTCACAAGGGCACGATGGCCAGCGTGGCCTTCCATTTGAACAATCAGATGCTGCGCGGCGAGAACCCCAAGCTCTTCAAGGGCTGCAACGGTTACGGGGACGGCGGCCAGATGCGCGATTTCGTCTATGTCGAGGATGTCGCCAGGGTCAACTGGTGGTTCTTTGAGCATCACGGCCCGTCAGGGATCTACAACTGCGGCACCGGCAGAGCCGAGCCTTTCCTCAATATCGCCAAGGCAGTGATCAAGTACCACGGCCGCGGTGAGGTGGAGTTCATTCCTTTCCCGGAGCATTTAGTCGGCCACTATCAGTGTTTTACTGAGGCGGATCTCACCAAGCTGCGCGCAGCCGGCTGTGATGTGGAGTTTCGTGATGTAGCCTCCGGCGTCGGCGAGTACATGAAATGGCTCAATTCAAAATAGCTGATGATCCGCAGTTTCCCTATAAGGCCGGGCTGCTGCCCTCCCGCGAGAGCGCCCTGGCCTTTGTGGACTATTTGGCCAAGCTTGGCATCAAGGCCTCGGCGCGCCTGGAGTTTAATGAGGCTTTTGGCATTTATGCCGCCCGCGCTGAGGATGTCTCCAAAATTAAGCTGGAGCTTTTGCGCTTTGCCGGCAATCCCTTTAACAAGGCCTATAATCAGGCTGCCTGCGAGCGGCAGGGGGAGGCGCCCAAGCGCGAGCGCTATGTGCATTCGGCTTTAAGTTCCTTTTATCTGCAGCCATTTTCGGTCACCACCGTGGTGGAAGTTATCTGCGTAATTTTCTACATCTTAAGCTTCTTCCCCGGGGCCTTTAACACGGCCTATCAGTACTTCGGGCTCTATCAGAGCGCGCAGCTCTCGGGCTTTGAGCTCTGGCGCCTGATTACGCCGGTGTTCTTTCATTTTGGCATTTTGCACATTGCCTTCAACCTGGTGATGTTTGAGGCCTTTGCGAGGCCCCTGGAGCGCACGCTTGGCCATTTAAAGCTGTTCTCGCTTTTTATCGTGATCGCCATGCTCTCCAATGCGCTGCAGTTTGCCTTTCTGCGCCAGCCTGCGGTATTTGGCGGCATGTCGGGCGTGGTCTACGGCATCATCGGCTATATTGGGGTGCTCTCTTATCTGCGCCATGATCTGCCCGCACCGCTGCGCCTGCCCAAGGGCCTTTTGACCGTGAGCGTGATCTTTATTGCCTTTGGTTTCTTCCTCTCGGGCATTGCCAACTTCTGCCATTTGGGCGGCATCGCCGTGGGCATCATCTGGGGCTTTATCGACAGCAAAAGAGCAAAGCTCTTTGCCGGGCGTTAAAAGATCAGGGGAGCTGTTGTCAGGCTGAGAGCATGAGCGAAAAGCACATCAAAACGTCAAGTCAGGGGCAGGGGCAGGAGCCATCCTCCAGCTGTTGGCCCTCCGGGGCGGGCGGGGAGATTAAGCTCACCCGTTACCGCAAACTCCGGCCCAACGGCGATACCTACGTCTACGAAAAAGAGACCCGTTACGATCCTCAAAGGAGGTATAACGTGGTGCTGCGCACCCGGCTTCTGGGCAAGATCCCGGCAGGGGGCAGTGAAATGGTTCCCACCAGGCACAAAAGCAGGTCAAAGGCAGCAGCCAAGGCTGCGCTAAAAACCGGCACTTCTGCCACAGCCCTGCCGCGCCCTGTGGTGGAGCTGCAGGTGCGCCCCGGGCAGCTGCTCGATTATTTAAGCTCTGAAAGCGGTCTTGGCACTGAGCTTTCCAGGGCCTTTGGCTCTGAGGAAGGGCTCAGCCTTTTGAGCCTTGCCTGGTGTGCGCTCTGCAGCCGCGGCACCCTGGCTGAAATAGCAGACTGGGGCCTTAACCATGCTCTGCCTGCTTCACAGGAGCTAACAAGAGCAGAGCTGGAGCTGCTGTGTTTTGATCTGGGGTCAGACCGCCCGGGGCAGCAGGACTTTTTCCAGGGCCGCAGTGAACTGCTGGCAGCTGATGGCGGTAAGGCCCTGCTCATTGATCTGCCTGAACTTGATCTGCTGCTCCTTTGCAGCAGGGCGCATTTTCAGGTGCTGTCCTTTGCCCGCCTGCCGCCTGGGGATGCAGCCAGGATGGTGCTGATGTTTGTGCAGGAGGAGCTTGCAGCATACTGTAAGGAAGATTGTCTGCAGGGCTTTATCTCAGAAAAGGATCTTAAGCCGGATGATGAAGCGGCATGGCAGCTCAAGGCGCGCATTGAGCATTTTGCCGCGCACTGCCGGCCTTTATTTGACCTCACCGGGCTGACTTCTGATGAGGAAGAGGAGTGCTGGCGCGGAAGGCTTCTGATCTTCTTTACCGCGCTCTGTCTGTACCTTAAGATGGAGGCCAAATTAAAGCAGACCCAGGATAGTGTGGCCGCCGATCTAAAGCGGCTGCAGCAAATATCAGGCGGCGCCGGGACAGAGCTCACTGCAGCGCTTTCCTCTCTTTTAACCTGGCTTAAGAACCGGGATGCGCGGCGGGTGCTTGCCTGGTTTGACGGCCCGAGGATGCATGAGGGATCAGCCTTAACTCCAGCCGCTCAAAGGCGCATGAGCCAGGAGTGCCTGACCCGAGACCTGCTCTTCCTGCGTTATTTTGGTTACAGCGCCTGGGCTGAGCAGCATCCTCAAGGTCTGCTCTTATGACATGGGTCTGAACAGATCCCGACATAAAAATCCCGCCTGAGCGGGGTTATCTGAAGCTTAATCTCTGCCCCCTCCTGCTACGTCATAGAGAATTTGGCAAATCTGAACCATCACGGCCGCATCGGCAGTCCCGTGCCGGGAAAATTTTAGCGCGGGCGGCGTGATCACGCCCGCTGAGGCAGGAACGCTGCAGCGTCATTCGAAAAAGCCCGAATATAAGCCGATCTTCCTTGCAAAACACAGATAAAAAATTACTTGACTTTTTTTTTTTTAAGTTATTTTTGCTTCGCTTCTTGTATGGGCGAAGTTTTGATGGCTAAAAACAGCCGTAGTAACCCTTCTGAAGCAGAGAGTTTTTAGAAAAAACTCGTTAAATGTTTTTGGGAGAAAAATGATTATGAAGCAGACGAAAAATGCTTTAACGATGCTTTTGAAAGCCTACAAGGCTGTGTTTACAGCCGCTTTCACCAAGGGCCTTGCCTCAGCTGTGGTTTTAACCGCGGGCTTGGCTGTTGGCGCTGCACAAGCAGCAAATATTGGCACTGACGCAGATTTATCCTATGCCACTGAGGCTGACGATTTAACTCTTGTGGTGACCGGCGACAGTTCAGCTCCTTCTTTGGCTGAAGCTATCACCGTTGGACAGAGCGGCTCTTTAAGCGCAGCAGACGGCAAGGTTTTAAAAGTCACTGACAGCGTAACAGTCAATAACGGTTCAGTGACCGTAAGCGGCACCGGCATTATTTACGGTGCAGCAGCAGACGTTGATCTATCCGACACCTCAAAATTTACCGCTGATTTAACCGTAAATGGTGCAGACTCTGTCGTGAATCTGACCAACGGCGGTGCCCTGCAGATGGATCAGATCGACATCAACGGCGGCAAGGTAACCATCGGCGGCACTGCAAAATCTGTAGGCAATGCTTGGAACACAGCTTATTCACAGCTTGACGGCAATGATATTGCTTTTGCCGATACCACAGTTGCCATGAATGCAAATTCACTCATCACTGTAAAGGCAGGTGAGTTTACGCTCGAGAGCGGCAAGATCTCCATGGCTGGTACAGCCTTTGAAACTCATGGTGTAAACACCTCAAAGAGCGGCAGCGCGATCATTAATGGCACCGCCGGCTCAGAGTTGAACTTCATCGGCGGCACTGTCGAAGTAACTGCTGGTAAGGTGGGCGAGATCCACGCTCCGACCGTCAACCTGAACGGTACTACTTTCACTGTCAATGGCGATTTGAAGATTTCAAGCCAGCTGAGAATGACTTCCGGCGCTGCTGTTGCAGTCTCAGACATCAACATGACAGCTGGTGCCCTGAATGTTGCATCTGGCGGCGAGCTGACTTTAGGTGATAAAGCTTCAGTTATTTCCCTGACCGGCGGCTCTCTCAGCAACGCTGGCACCGTGAACTTATCCGGTGACAGCAATATTGACCTGCGCGGGCTGACTGTGCAGAACAGCGGCACCATCAACATCAGTGCAACTGCTGACAATGAAAGCCATGTTTACGTAGACAGCCTTAATGCCCTGGTAAGCAGCGATGGGGCTAAGTTAAGCCTTGCCTCAGGTGATTCAGATCATTTCTATCTCACTGTTGAGGATGCAGAGAATATTGACCTTGAAGCTTTAGGCAGCGGCGGCAAGGTTGCAGGCAACAACAATTTCTTAGAGGCTGACGAGAGCACCGTGACCGTGAGCGAGGCAGCTTCAGGCGATGCCGGCTTCTCGGTTATTTCTGCTGCGGATCTGATCTTCAAGGGCAGCAGTGCATCAGGCACATCCTTCACCATTGATGCAGGCCACCACTATGAGGCTTACAACTCCATCAAGGGCTTTAACGAAGCTTTTACTATGGTCAATGTCTCAGGCGCTTTGGTTTTAGGCGATGATGAAGATCCGAACTACAACGCTTCTGCCAACGGCCTTAATTTGGTGATTAATTCCACATCACAGGATAACAAGAGTTTTAATGGCGTGCAGGTTCAGGGCGGCAACTGGACTGGGATCGGCAACGTGACCGTAACGTCAGGTTCATTTGCAGTTGAGCAGAATGCCTCAGCTTCAATCGCCAAACTCACAACCACCTCAGGCGCAAAATCAGTTGTGGTGAACGGCACCCTGGTGGTCAACGGCGATACGTCCGGCGCTAATTCAGTGTCCGCAAATACCGTTACCCTTAATGCAGGCGGCACCATGGAGCTGGGCAGCACTGCAGCTGCGCTGGTGAAATTGAATGCATCTGGCGATGCTGTTGAATCTTCTGGCGGTATTGTTAAGGGCGCCGTTGTGTTCAACGGCGGTACTTTAAAGCTTGACTTTAATTCTGATACAACGTTTGATGCAGCAGGTCTGAATGCCTTAAAGGATCACTATGCCTCCGGCGGTTCTGGAAGCTTGAACGGCTTCATTAACGTGGGTGAGGCCAATATTGGTCTTGAGGTTTCGGGCAATGAAATTGCCTACAGTGAACTTAAGAACTATGAGGGCATCACCACTGACGCCGCTGCCTCAGCCACTGCTACCGGTATCAGCGGCAATGAAACCGTATCAAATGTGCAGGTTGGTGCTTTAGAAGCTGTAGCAGGTGTGACTGAAGTACAAATCGCAAATACGGTGCAGTTAAACGGTGTCAATGGCACTTACGTTTCTGACGCAAACGACAAAGTCATCGGCGTAACTTCCAGTGGTGCCAATACCATATTGACCTTAGCTGAGAACGGCGGTCAGGTTGGTGCAATCACATTGACCGGAGATAATTCAAGCTTGACGGTTAATGCTGCCAATGAAGTGAGCATTCAGGGCAGTGTGAGCATAACTTCCGGCTCAGCCACCGTGCAGAGCAAGACTACGGTTGATGGCAATGTCTCAGTTGGCGGCGAGTTGGTTCTTACCGACGAGCTGGCTCTGACCGGTGATGACCGTACTGTCACCGCAGACAAGCTGACTGCTGAAGGCGCGACATTGAACAAGGAAGATGCCGTGTTGACCTTTGGTAATACAACCAATAAGCAGGACAACACCATCAATTCATCTTTGATTAACGTTGATACCATCACAATCAACAGCGCTGCAGGCCAGGTCAATACCTTAACGGTTGACGGCAATTCTGTTGTGACTGCCAATGAGTTGAACGCCTCTGGCGCAACCATCGCAGTGGGTTCTTCAGACAGCTCTGCTGTGATTGAGGTCGACAAGTTAAACCTGGCCGGCGGCATCCTGACCATTGATCCGCCTTACGGCGAGCGCGCAGCCTACGTAACCGTCACCACCCAAACCGCACCTGAAGATACCTATGTGGGCGTTAACGGCTCAATCGGTGTTGGTCAGAACTCTGTGTTCGTTTATGGCATGGAGACCGCTGAAGCTCAGACTCTGCTGTCACGTCTTAACCTGCTCGACGGCCAGAGTTTAAGAACCAGCCTCGGTGCAGTTGCTGTGGTTGATAAAACCTTCAACATCGCTTCAGGGGCTGCTCTGTATCTTGATTCAACTATGGATCATGATAAGCTGGTCTCTGCTATCGGTGACGCTCAGTCAGCTATCGGCACTTCAGGCGGTGCTTTCACCTTGGGTGAGAACGCTGCCATAGTGGTAACTGAAGACTTGTCAGAAGCTGTTAAGGGCACCGGCTATGTTATTAACTTTGCTGATGCTGATGACGCTGATGTAGATTTCGGCGCAGGCTCAAAGATCATCTTTGACTCCGGCAATATCCTGGGCGGTCAGAGCGTGAACTTCACCAATGCCGAATTCTCGACTATAACCAATCCGACCAATGTGGAGATCACTGCTGCTGGCGGCCTGCTGGAAGGTTCACTTGTATCAGACACCACCGATTCAGACACCAACATTGACTTTAAGGTCGTGGACGGTGCCGAAGCCATACTCTACAATCAGTCTAACCCGGTCAAGGCAATGACTCTGGATGTGTTCGGAAACGCTGATAAGTACGAACTCACTGACAATGGCGTGAAGTACATCTCCTATATCGGCGGCAAGAACGGCGGTAAGGACATTGAAGCCACTGCCCGCATGGCAGTCTATGCCGGTGCAGTGCAGGCTACCTATATGGCTCAGCAGGCCTCTACTGACGCCGTGGCTGACCGCTTGGGCATTGCCAATCCGAACTCCAACCTGGTCTATGCCGATAACCTCCAGGGCGGCGGCATTTGGTTAGCTCCGATCTACAAGAACCACGATTCTGACGAGTTCGATGCTCAGGGCGTTGACTACGGTGCTGACATTGACCTCTACGGCGTGGCCTTAGGTGCTGACTTTACCACTGATTCAGGCGTGCGCGTTGGTGCTTACTTCAACGTAGGCTCCGGTGATGCTGACGGCCAGGGCGTTGGTGATGACGTCTCCAATGACTTCGACTACTTCGGCCTCGGCATTTATGCCGGCAAGACCTTTGGCAACTTCAACTTCATTGCTGATGCCGGCTTCACCCAGGTGTCCAATGACATTGACCAGAACTCTCTTGCAGGCAAGCTGACCGCTGACACCGACACCACCGCAGTGACTGTCGGCCTGCGCGGCGAGTACAAGTTCGAGACCCAGTTCGTTGACATCACTCCGCACCTTGGTGTGCGCTACACCAACCTCGACATGGACAGCTATGATGCCAAGCTCGACGGCCAGGTTGTAGCCACCACCGATGCTGACAACATGCAGATCTTCTCGATCCCGTTCGGTGTGTCCTTTGCCAAGGAGTTCTCCGCTGGCGAGTGGTCTGTCAAGCCGGTGCTCGATATTACCCTGACTGCCAATGCAGGCGACACTGACTTCGATCAGGACACCACCTTTATCGGTGTTGACACCCTCAACCTCTCTACCGAGGTGTTCGATGACTTCACCTACGGCGGCACTCTGGGCGTAAGCGCTGAGTACGGCGACAGCCTCGGCTTTGGCATCAACGTGCACTACGTTGGTTCTGACGCTGCTGACGAGTTCGGCGTAACTGGCAACATCCGCTACATGTTCTAAGTGTTGACAAACGCAAAGTAAAAGTAAGCCCCGCATCTGCGGGGCTTTATCAGGGAAACGGCAGAACTTTCGAGCTCGAAGTTTTGCACGGTTTTTCCCAAAAAATTTAAACAAGCGAACTTAAGCGGGGTGCTCCCAAAGCCTGAAGCAGATCCCAACACACAAACCTGCTCCAGCGCTTCTTATTAAATCACGCCGCTTATCATGCCATCCATTCTCTCACACTTTGTTTTTTCTATTATTTTTAATGTTGCTCTATACTGCCCGCCGTTATCTGCGGCACCTTCAGGTGCAGTGACACCAGACTAGGCTGTTTCTCAGCGGATACTCCCTGCCCTGTGAACTTGACCGCCAGGTCTGCAGATCATCCGCCCTTGCTAACTGCAGCCGCCAGATACAACGGCACTGCCTGCTATTGATAAATGTACTCGGTAAAGTGTCAGGTAAAGATCAAGGTCTCACTCACATCGCAGCATTCGGCGGGGGCGACTGAGGCATAGTCCTTGACACAAGGCAGTGAGATGGTGCTGCCGCAGCGCGCTGAATTCTCCTGCCGCTTTAACAAAGATGATTTTCTTTTCTCCTCAGGTCTGCTCTGTAGAGAATTTGGCATATTTGCTCCATCAGGGCCGCACCGGAGGCCGCGTGCCGTGAAAATTTTAGCGCGGGCGGCGTGATCACACCCACGGCAGCAGGAACGCTGCAGCAACCTTCGAAAAAGCCCGTAAATAAGCCGATCTTCCCCGCAAAACGCACATAAAAAATTACTTGACTTTTTTTTATGTTACTTTTGCTTCGCTTCTTGTATGGGCGAAGTTTTGCAGGCTAAAAACAGCCGCAGTAACCATTCTGAAGCAGAGAGTTTTTAGAAAAAACTCGTTAAATGTTTTTGGGAGAAATTTTGATATGAAGCAGACATCAAATGCTTTAACTATGCTTTTGAAGGCATACAGGGCCGTGTTCACAGCCGCCTTCACTAAGGGCCTGGCCTCCGCTGTAGTTTTAACCGCAGGCCTGGCTGCGGGTGCTGCGCAGGCAGCAGATCCGGTTGTTTCTGGCGATATAACAGTTACTGAAGCCGGCAGTGCACAACCCTATACCGTCGTCAGCGGTGAAGTATCCGTTAATCTTGATACCGATCGTTACGTGTCTTCAATTACAGTTAATGATGGCGCATCTCTGACTCTTAATAGAAATAAGAACGCAGAAGATACGACGGATGTGAATATTACCGTCGCTGGCGATATTACTTTACAGGGCGGAGATCTGACCCTGCAGGGCAAAGATAAATATCGTGTCGCAATGCACAGCGTTTCTGGTGATGCCATCTCTGGCAAATTTGTTTCGACCAACGCAGACGTGGTTCTGGCTGATGCCGGAGTGAATGTGGCATCGGTTAATATTACCGGAGGCAGCTTGTCTGTAAGCGGCACCAACGATAACACTGAGAATGATGATTACAGATCATTCATTCAGGCCTACGGCACTAACTATGGCTGGTCTGGTGAAAATACAGGTAATAAGCACGAAGGTTATGACGTCAACAGTGCTGATGTAAACATCACAAATGCCACTGTTAAGGTAGGCAAAGTTGGCGCCATTGCCGCGCTGGATGGTTTGACCTTCAGAGGTTCAGATATTGAAATTACCGGCGGTAGCGGCAGCTATGACGAGGCTTATTTGCAGTCATCTCAGAACGGCGATTCAGATGGCTTGGTAATTGAAGATTCTAAGCTTGCCATTAAGGGCGGCAAGACCATTTTCTACGCAGACAACACTACCCTTGACGCAGTAACTTTCAGCGTCGATAAGGGGGCAACTCTTAACATCCTTGGTATCCCGGGACATGAAGCAGGTAAAGCAAATGTGGAAGTGGCTGGCGGCTCTGTAGACAATAAGGGCACTATCAATATATCAGGCGACCTGACCGTCGATACCCTGAAGGGCTGGTACAGCGCTGAGGGCAGCAATCTGGCCGTGAGCGGTGACGTTACTCAGACAGGTTCTGACGCTGTGGATCTGACTGCCACAAACTTTACCAACAGCGCAACTGCAGGAGGTGAGACCTCTTTCACCGCCGCCGCTGCCTCTGTGACCATTGACAACACCTACAATGCAAAGTTTGATACCGTGGTCGGCAATAAGATCGTAGCTCAGGGCGATGGTGAAAACTTCACGATTTCCGGCGGCTCGACTGTAAAGGCTATCGAAGGGCTGTCTCTGGCTGCCGCTGAAGCTGAAGGTGCAGAGAAAGCAAGTGCGCCAGCAGCTCAGGCAGAAGAGGAAGATGTTCAGACCATTACCGTCAACGGCACCTTAGTCTTCGGTTCTGACACTGCTGTCGGCGCTGACCTTGGTGCTCAGAAGTACATCGTAACTAAGGACAACTCTTCTGCAGCTTCATTAAAATTCATCGGCGGTGATCAGTGGAAGGTACAGAACATTACTGTTGAGTCCGGCGGTGCTTTTGCCCTCGAAGATGGTGCGTTACAGGTTGATGAATTTGTTGTGCAAGGCGAGACCTCTGCGGGCACCGGTACTGCTAACATCAATGGCGGTGAGTTAACTGCTGAGACCATGACCGTGGGCGACAGCGGCTCCGTGACTGTGAATGCAGGCACCGTGAATGCCGGCAACTTCAGCGTGGCTGAAAATGGCGAAGTATCTGTTGGCGGTACAGAGCAGGCAGCCCTGAATATTACTTCAGTTGGCGAAGATGGCGTACAAGGCAGTATTACAGCCGCTAACCTTGGCGTGGTTACTTTAAGTGCAGACGCCCTGGAAGATATTTCCGATGATGACGGCAATATCAGCGGCGGTATGTGGGCAGCTTCTAAGGTTAGCCTTGAGCAGGGCTCTAAGTTAGTGCTCGATACTGCAAAAGAATTTGATGATGCCGCGGCAATTTCAACATACGTAAATTCTCTGTCTACCACAGCTAACGGCTTAATTGACTTAGAAGACGCGACCATCAAGGACTTTGAGACTGACACCGCAGGCTTTATTACCACCACTGAGCGCGTTAATTTAAGCAATATTACTACCAATCAGCTGAAAGAATTAACCGCAGTAGTTGACGCAGATGATACTATCTCCGGAGGTCAATGGAATGGTATTGCCTCTGCTGATGACAGCGCAGAGGTTCAGGGCACAACTTACCTGACCGCTAAAGATGATTACTTCGCTTATCAGTATGAAGACGGCACAACCTATGACTTTGAAAAGGTTGCCAACATCTCTGTCAAATCTGGCGAGACTGCTAATTTAACCTTAATGGGCAATGGTCAGGCAGGCAATGTTTCTGGCTCTAATCCTGGCACTGCCGATGACGTTTTGAACTTCATCGATGGTGATGCTGTTTCTGTCAAGGAAATCACCAACTTCAAGGAAGTCAACGTGAACTCCGTGGTGTCTGCTGCGGGCATTGACGATGTAGATACCCTGAACGTCAACAACACCTTGACTGTGACAAACGAGAGCGGCGATGCCTCAGTCAGCATTGAGAAGTTGAATGTTGGCTCTGCCGGCAGGTTCACTGTTGATGCGTTGACTTTAGAGGTTGATACGGATCCAGACAGCCTTGATGCCGTTATTGAAGGCGTGGTTGATGCTGGTTCTGTGCATTTCACAACAACTTCAACTTCAGGCTCCGCTTCAATCACCGGTACTTTATTTGCTGACACCATTGATTCAGAGAGCGCCAACGGCTTTGACATTTATGTCGGCCAGGCAGGCGCTGCTGAAGGTGATTTAGGCAAGAACGGCTACATGGAAGTCGGCTATCTCAACCTGAGCGGCGGCAGCCTCATCGTTGATCCTGAGTACGGCACTGCATCTTCAATCGTGGCTGTTATGGGCGGCGTGGTTGACGGCGAGCGCGTTACTGATGACGTTAAGATCAATGGTAATGCCTTTATCGGTCAGAACTCCGTGGCCGGTTTCGGCATCAGCCTTGCAGACCTTAAGTCAGCTGTGGGCAAGTATTTTGTCAACAACGGCGGTCTGGACAGCGAGAGCATCGGCGCAATCGGATACTTCAATAAGACTTACACTGTGGAAAGTGGCCAGAGCCTTGTGATCGACAGCACCAAGGATGCTAATGCTTTCACAACCGGTACTTTCGAGCCCTTCCAGTTGGGCGCGAACTCCGCCATGATTGTATCAGCTGATTTGACTGATGCTGCAAAGCTCGACGGCAGCGATGTTGCTTCAGTGGTTCACATTGCTGGAACCGTTTCTGATGGCGATATTCTTGCAGATAAGACTTCTCAGGTGATCTTTGATTCAACTGAGATCTTGGGCCGTGACAGCGTGCAGTTGTTCACTGATGAAAACGGCACAACCACGATGGGCAATTTTGATAAAAATGATTTCGGCGCCAAGATCACTGCTGCCAACGGCTTGCTGACCGGTGAAATTCAGAGTAACGGCTCTGTGCTCTTCACTCTTGATAAGAAGGCCGCTGAAACCGCTCTGTACAATCAGTCCAATCCGGTCAAGGCAATGACCATCAACGTGATGGCCAATGAAGGTGATGTCGATGATCGTTATGATATTGATGATCTCGGCGTTGCTTACATCGCAGCCATGAATGCCCATAAGGGCGGCCAGGCCATTGAAGAGACCGCACGCCTTGCAGTTTATGCCGGTGCAGTGCAGGCCACTTACATGGCTCAGCAGACCTCAACTGATGCAGTTGCAGACCGCCTGGGCATCGCCAACCCGAACTCCAACTTGGTGTACGCTGACAACTTAAACGGCGGCGGCATCTGGCTGGCTCCGATCTATAAGAACCACGATTCTGACGAGTTCGATGCACAGGGCGTTGACTACGGCGCCGACATTGACCTCTACGGCGTGGCCTTAGGTGCTGACTTCACCACCGACAGCGGCGTGCGCGTTGGTGCTTACTTCAATGTAGGCTCCGGCGATGCTGACGGCCAGGGCGTGGGC
>JADINH010000122.1 GCA_017694225.1 Candidatus Avisuccinivibrio stercorigallinarum | reverse complement strand
TTTTCTGGACCCCAGGTATAGCAGTCAGCGCTGTCCTCGCTGCGGTATGGTTGAAAAATCAAATCGCAATAGAAAAGAGCATTTATATTGTTGCAAAAACTGTGGTTATCGTTCCAATGATGACCGGGTTGGGGCAATAAACATGTTCCAAAGAGGAGAAGACTACTTAAAAACTCTTCATAAGCCTTTTTAGATTACAGCAAGATAAATGCAGTTGAGTATATCTTGATTGCATGGGGCGCAGTCAATCGTCCCACGATGTAACGCAGCTTAGCTGTCAATAATTTGATGACAGGTCTGCAAAAGAGGGAAGGAGATAAAAATATTTTTATCGTCGGAACTTCCTGGCAGTTACAAGCCCATCAGCTTCAGCTGATGGGTAGTTGACAGCGCCCTTGAGCTCAACTCCTTAGTGCGCAGAAGCAGCAGCGGCTGGTTTTCTGATTTTGGCTGCTTTATCACCAAGGCTGACGATGTCACAAGCGCCCGGCAGTACGCCAAGGATCTGCTTGGCAAATTCCACAGCGTACCGGTCTATCAGAAAACTGACACCTGCCCTTTCTGCGGCAGCCGCTGCCTGCGGATCATGCCTGAGCATGCCGAGCAGCTGATGCCGGGCGTGACCTCCAAATTCTTTGCCAAGGTGTTAAAGTTTACCCCGGCTTACTGTGAGGACTGCGGCTGCGGTTTTTCCAGCCCCGGCGTGCACCCGCGCTACAGCGCCTTCCTGTTTGACCGCCATTACAAACTGCCCACGGGCAGCGATATGCTGGCCCTGCCAAATTACCGCTACCTTGCTGCGGCGGTGCGCAGATACTGCACGGCTGAGGACTTAATAGTGGAAATCGGCTGCGCTGACGGCACCTTGCTGCAGCTGCTTAAGCTGCAGGGCTTTAATCAGCTGCTGGGCTTTGATCCCAACGCCCCGGAGGATGGCGGCAGCATCGAGCTTAAAAAGGCGTTTTTCACCCCGGACACCCAGCTTGCCGCCAGACCCCAGGCCTTTATTTTCAACAGCACCCTGGAAGTGCTGCCTGATCTCAAGGCGCAGCTGCAGCACATCAGTGAACTGCTGCCCCCGGGCGGCTGTCTTTTTGTCAGCAATCCGCGTCCTTCCACCTGCCATTTGATGCAGCAGTGGCGCTTTACCTTAAAAAGCCTGGAGCGCCTGGCCCGCAGCTTTGGCTTTTGCATCATCGACAGCAACATCAGGGACGAGGCTGATCTTGAAAAGGAGCTGGTCTACTGCGTTACCCTGCAAAAAAGCGCTAAGTACCAGCCATTTTTCAGCCAAAGCCTGATTGAGGCTGAATTTGCACACACCCTCAGGGACTGTGCGCAAAATGACAGTGACAGCAAGTGGGCGCAGGAGCTCAACCGGCTGCTGCAGCAGTGCAAGGCCGGGGGTGAATGCCGCCCGGAGATCTACTGCTATGGCAGCGGCAACTTTGCCTTCAGGCTGCTCTCCACCGTGCCCAACCTCAACGATTTTGAAATCGTGTTTTTAAACTCAGATCCGCAAAGCGAAGGCAAATACACCGTCCTGCCCACGGGTGAGGCAGTCCCCGTGCACTATTACCTCAACGAAATTAAAGACCGCTTTGTGAATCTGATCATCATCGCCGTGCAGGATCCAGCCTTTAAATCTCAGATAGTAAAGGCGCTGATTGAAGCCAACTGCCGCACCAAAGCGGTATTTATGGTGTAGGCTGCTTGTTCCTGCTCCCCTTGGGACGCCCGCGTCCGCGCTTTGGCGGCTGCGCTGCCGGATCAAGATCAAAGCTCGGATCAAAGGCCGTAGCTTTGGTCTTTTTGTTCATGCTGCCCTTTGGGCGGCCGCGTCTTCTGACCCTGCTGAGATCTGCCTCGCTCTGGGGCAGGAGCTGGAACTCTTCCTCAAAGTCCTCTCCCGCAGCTGCCCCTTCACCAGCCACCGACCCTTCACCGGCACCCGCACCCTCACCTGCTGCAGGCAGGGGCGCAGCGGCAGCCACACCGGCAGCTGAATCTTCAGCTTCAGGAGCAGAAGGCTCAGCAGCTTCAGCTGCTTTGGGCTTTTTGGCAGGCACGCGGTTTTTGCGCCCGGACGATTTGGGCTCAGCGGCATGCTCGTACTGCGGCATCAAAAAGAACTGGCTGTCATCTTCAGCCGGCGGCTCAGACTGCTCTGCAGGCCCGGCCTGTGCTGTATCCTGCGTGCTCTGCGCATCCAGGGCCTGCGCAGGCGTTTCTGCCTGCGCGAGGAGATCCGCAGCTGCAGCCTCAGTCTCAGCCGGTGTGCTCTTTGCATCCGTGCTCTGAACTTCAGGCTGCGGCGCTGACACGCTCTGCAGCTTTAGATCCGGCTCTGCCTCTTCTGCCTCTGTATCGGTCTGTGCCTTCAGCTCTTCTCCGCTCTCTGCGGCCTGCAGCTTCTGTGCTGCCGCCTCAGAACCCTCTTCCGACTTAAGCTCAGCCTCAGTCTCAGGCTCAGGCTGCGGCTTTGCCGCCGGTTTTGGCGCCAGCTCCGGCTGCAGGGCAAAATACAAAGAAGTCTGCACCGTGTCATCATCAGGATCACCCTCCTCCCGATCTGTCTCAAAGTCCTCAAACGTCCAGTCCACATTTTCGTCGGCCTTGCCGGTCGCAAAATAAGCTTCCCAGTCAGCCTTGTCCTTCTGATACTGCGCAGAAAGCTCAAAAGCCGCCTTAAGTTCGCTGATGTCCGGAGCGGCAGAGGCGGTGATCTCAGGCAGCGCACGCTGTGCCTGCGGGAGCTGCTCTCCGGCTGCACAGAGATTGAGCTCATGGGCAAGCTGATCCAAATCAGCCTCGCTTACCTTAAAGCCGTCCATAAAGTCAGCAAGCTTTTCACTCCAGCCGTAGACCGGATGATAGCGGCAGTCAGCACCCAACCTAAGGCAGACGCGCTCCAGCGCCTGCCAGGGATCAAAACTGCTGCTAAAGGAGCTGTATGACGGTTCTGCCTCAAAGCGCACCTGAGCTGCCAGCAGGGCTGCAGCAAAACAGGCCGGCAGATTTTCCGGCGCGGCTTTATCAAACTCAGCCTTCAGCAGCTCAAACTGAGCCCGGAAGTTGTCAAGCGACTCAAAAATGAGCTGCACGTCTTCAAGGCCCAGCTCCAGATCAGAGAGCACATACAGGCTGAAGCCCGTACGCTGCACCGCCTGCTGCAGCAGATCGTCATTTTTCACATATTTCACCCGGCCCTGCTTGTCAGTCACTTTGCTGATAAAGCGCTTGAGCTCAGGGGCAACTGCCTGCTCTGCATTGGACGCTGCAGCATAATTCAGCCGCTCGATTTCAGTCATCACAGCATGTACAAGCTTGAGGTTATCCCCGGCTGCGGTCAGAGGATCATAGAAAAATGCTGCCGGATGCGGCTTTTCTGTCTTGCTGCTGCCAAACAGGCGCAGGCGCTTGTCAAGCAGGCCGCACATCACTCTGCGGCTGCGGCGCTGCAGGTGCACCAGATCGGTAAGATCATCGCCGTGCTTGTCGATCATGCGCCCAAAGCCCGGCACATCCTCTGGCAGTCTCAGAACATAAGCGCGCACATATTCATGAAGGTTTTCAAACAGCTCCTTGAGCTCAGGCAGGCTCAGCGACAGTTCACAGCCGTCAAAGATGACGCACTCACAGTTTATCTCGTGCTGCTGCAGCTCATCTACCGCCCGCTCAACCAACTCAAGCAGCACCGGCGCCTCAAAGGACTGCAGCTGCAGCTCCTTCCAGAAAAGTGGATACAGGCTCTCTGCATCTATGGCCGTACACACAAAGTACAGCCCGTCCCTGCAGCTTACCGGCCCTGACAGGCACATATAGGCAGACTGCGAACTGCTGTTCATCTGAGACCAGAAGAAAACATCCTTAAACTGCTCCAGCTCGTCTGCTGCGGGCAATAAAGAGCCGCTGCCTGCAAAATCGGCAAGACTGAGGCTGCTGCGCTCTTTTGAGATCTTAGGGGAAAAGAGCATCAGCGCGCTGTCATCCCCCCAGGCCTGGCCCGCTGCAGCTCCTTCAGGGGGAAAGTCCCCGGCATCAGCTTTAGCATCAGCATAAGCCTCGTCTTCGACATCCATCAGGTCAAGGCTGCCGGTTTCATCAAGCTGGGCCGCACCCCGGCGCTGATTGAGGCTTACCAGGTAGACGGCAAGATCGAGCAGGGCATGGGCCTTCTCAGGGGCGAGAGTGTGCAGCAAAATCGGATAAAAGTTATATTTCTCTGCCGTATAGAGCGTAATGGCATAGGGACCTGCCAGCACCCGCTCAGGCAGCGGGATGTATGGTACGCCCTGCAGCTGCGCCCACTTGTCAGGGAAAAAACGCCAGAAGTTTTGATTGGGCAGCATGCTGCTGTCAGATACTGCCTGCCCGATGATCATCAGGCGGATTCTGCCGCTGCCGCTCTTGCAGCACATGCAGACTTCTCTGCCGTAATGATTGATTTTGGCCTGCGCGGGGATCGGCACCTGCGGCAGGTTCCCGTCAAAAAACTTGCTCATCAAAAACTCCAGGTTTGATCTGCCTGAAAAAACCAAACGCTCCGCCTGCGCACGCTGCGGCCCCGGCAGCCTGCAGCAGCGGCACCGGCTTAATTGTTAATGTTGATGACCGCATGCCCGTCACTGGCGGTAGTGCGGATAAAGTGCACCTGACGGCTCTTAAAGCTCAGATCATCGCCGCCTTCGTAATAAAATTCTTTGTCCGAGACGGCCATGGACAGTCCGCGCGGATCGAAGATCGCCCGCCCGTTGGCCAGCTCGGCGTACAAATAGTAAATGTCATTGTCTGACGGCAGCGTCAGCACGCCGGAGCTTTGGGGCGCGACATTATACCAGCCTTCAGTGACCCATTTATTGCTGTCC
>JADINH010000121.1 GCA_017694225.1 Candidatus Avisuccinivibrio stercorigallinarum | reverse complement strand
GCCCATGATGCAGGAGAGCGGAATGCCGCCGCCGATGCTCTTGCCCATGATCACGGCATCCGGGATGATGCCGTCGTAATTTTCAATCGAGAAGAAAGGACCGGTGCGGTGCAGCGCCATCTGAATCTCATCGACCACAAAGGCAATGCCCCAGGTCTTTGCAATGGAGTAAATGGACTGCATCAGTTTCTGATGCATCGGCACCATGCCCATATCACCTTGCACCGGCTCGATAATGAAGCCTGCAATGCTCTCATAATCCATGTAAGCAAGCTGCAGCAGGCAGTTGTCGATGTCATCATCGCTGGCCTCTTCATCGCAGAAAGGAAGCACCGCCACCTCAGGCAGCAGCGGATCGAACTTGTCTGAAATGCGCCCGGGCATAGTGGTGAGCGAAACCGCACCAAAGGTGGTGCCGTGATAATCCCCGCTGAAGGTCACGATCTTCTTGCGCTTGGTAAAGGCGCGGCACAGCTTGATGGCGCCGTCCACCGCCTCGGAGCCGCAGACGCCGAAGTAAGCCTTGATGTTATCTGAGCCGCCCGGGAAGTGGCGGATTAAGGCCTTGGCGTATTCAAGCTGCGGCAGGCCGAGCGCATAGGGAAAAGGAAATGAGCCGTAGGCCATGGTCTCTTTGGGTTTGTCATAGCCCATGCTCATGGTGCAGGCGCCGGAGATGAAATCAAGATACTCCCTGCCGTCAGCGCCGACCAAATACGAGCCGTGTGCCGAGGCCACCACTAAGGGCACCTCAGAGAGATGTGAAAAGGAAGCAATATATTTTGCGTCGTCTTGTAATGCTTGTGCAGTGCTTGCAGTACTCATCGCCCTTTACCTTCAAAAATTAACTTTAAGCAGTATAGACCAAAAACCGGGCAGAATATGTCTTACAGCTCACAGCCCGGAAAGGAAAAGCAGCATCCGGCAAAAATCCGGCACCAAAGCGCAAAGCAAGCGCTATCAATCGTTTGCGCCGCCGAAATTTGCAAAATTTGATTGTAAGTAAAGTTAAATCCTGATATCTTATAAACATGTCGCAAGACAAACGAATTCCCTGGGGTGTACGCCAGTCGTATGAACCCTGAGCCGATATTTATTAGACTGGGGAGGCTCACTGTTATCAGTTGCGCAGGCCGCGGCTTTTAAGCTTGAGCGGAAGCCTTAGATAACACAGTGTCCCCACTTGAACCTCCTGGTTCAAGGAGTCATATACGGCAGCGGCATTTCCGGGGTCGTTCCAAGTTTTTCCCCTTCATTTAATCCTCAAAGCGCAGCGGTTTTACTACAAATTTAACCAGGTTTTACTACAACTTTTAAGACGCCTCAGGGTGCACTGGGCCTCCAGGACAGCGTTAAAAAGCGCCCGCGCCGGCCGCAGCCTGCGTTAAACTGCGGCCTCTGTGCTTGCTATTGCTGTTCCGGCGCTTGCTGCTGCGGCGCGCTGCAGTGTGAGAGCAGATAGCGCGCGGCCTTGTCAAAGCGGGAAAAGCACCAGCCGGGGTTGTGCTCACGCAGATAAGCTGCGCTCTGACTGTCCTGCCCGGGCTGCCACAGCGCACTGATGCAGGGCACCCCGGTTCTGGCGCAGGCCTCAAAATCACTGACTGCATCGCCCACGTAAACCATCTCCCGGCACTTTAAGCCGTACTTTGCCGCCAGCTCCCGCAGATGCGCGGCCTTATTGAGCTGCAGCTCCCCGCCGCAGCGGCTTTCAAGCAGATAAGGCTCAAGCCCCCAGCTCTTTAAGGTCAGATCTGTGGTAACGCGGCCCTTGCCGGTGATGACAAAAAGCAGCACGCCCTTGTCATGCAGAGCCTTGATAAGCTCCGGCACCCCGGCAAAGGGCGTGAGGCGCCCCTGCTCAAGATTTTGCGCATAAAGGGCATAAAAGCGCTGCAGGGCCGGTGCTGCCTGCTCAGGGCCGGCCAGGCGTTTTATAATGCCCTCCTCGTTGAGGCCAAAGTGCTCGATCACCTGCTGCGCACTGAGCTCAAAGCCGCAGCAGGGCGCGAGAGCCTGAATAAACATCTCAAGGCACAGCGCTATGCTGTCGCACAGCGTGCCGTCAAGGTCAAAACAGGCACATTTAAACCTACAGTCCGCTTTTTTAAAATGCCTGCCCAAAAGCGCCGGCTGCACCTCTGAGTCCTCGTAAGTGCGGTCTTTTAAGATAATGGTAAAAGGCCTGGTGCGGAACACTGCCGCCCGCCCCTGTTTGAGCAACTTCTTGGCCCTGGACCAATGGCAGGGCATCAGCAGGCAGCGGTTTGCATCCAACACCTGCACCCGCTCAGCTGTTTGGTTTGAGTTTGCGTTATGGTCTGCTGTCTGCATTGAAGCCAAGCTGCCTCCTTAAAACCGGACTTAACGGGCAAAAAAGAGGCCGCCTCAGAGCAGCCCCAATTTTTTAATCAGCAAAAATCAGTCTGTGTTTTTTACCGCTGTTATTCGACATAACGCACGCGGCCTTCACGGCGCGGAGCGGCCTGCGGAGTTTCATCCGGATAACCAAGAATGCAGAAGCCGATGCCCTCATAGGACTTGTCAGTAAGGCCGGCCAGCTTCATGATCTCCTGCCCCAGGCGGGTCTTTAAAGTCTCGCGGGCACGGTGCACCCAGCAGGAACCCAGACCGAGGCTGGAGGCCTCCAGCATCATATTGCCCATTACCAGTGAGCCATCATACACTCTGTTCTTGACGTCTTCGTCCACTACCACCAGGAGCAGCACCGGAGCACCGTAGAAGGGATCAAAGGGAGGCTCCCAGCCGCCGATCTCACGGTTTAAAGTGCTCAGACGGTCACGCAGATCCTGATTGGTCACTGCTACGATGTAAGGGGACTGCATGCCCTTGCCGGATGCAGCATACAGGCCGGCCTCAATCACC
>JADINH010000120.1 GCA_017694225.1 Candidatus Avisuccinivibrio stercorigallinarum | reverse complement strand
ATTGAGCACATCCATTTAAATTACAATCTCGAAAAAGAAAGCATTTGGTATTAAAACATGTCAGCAGCTTTAAGTGCTGAGGCCGCTTTAGTCAAGCAGGCCCTGATAGAGCGCGGCCTTGAAACTCCGCTTATTGACAACGGTTTATCCGCTGAGGAAAAAAGACAGCGCATTGAAGAGAGCATGCGCACCATCATGGAGACCTTGGGGCTTGATTTGTCCGATGACAGCCTCTACAAGACCCCGTTCCGCGTGGGCAAGATGTATGTCGATGAGCTCTTCTCCGGGCTTGATTACGCCAACTTCCCTGAGATCACGCTGATTGAGAACAAGATGCACTTTGACGAGATGATCAAGGTCAAAGACATCACCGTGACCTCCACCTGCGAGCATCATTTTGTGGTGATCGACGGCACCGCCAAAGTGGCTTATATGCCAGGTGAGAAGATCATCGGCCTGTCCAAAATAAACCGCATAGTGCAGTTCTTTGCCCGCCGTCCGCAGGTGCAGGAGCGCCTGACGCAGCAGATCTTAGTGGCGCTGCAGACCCTGCTTAACACCAAGAATGTGGCGGTGACCATTACCGCTACGCATTACTGCGTCAAGTCGCGCGGGGTAAAAGATCAAACCTCGCTTACCACCACCACGGCCTTAGGCGGACACTTTAAGCACAATCCGTCCTCACGCCACGAGTTTTTAACTGATTAAAGGCTAAGTGCGCTAAAATTGTGAGCGGGATTAGTGGACAGCTTGAGGACTAACAGCATGCGCAGAGAGGACTATAAGGTGGCGCTGATCGTCTCAGTCTTTAATGAAGAGGAGACGGTGCAGATCTTTGTGGATACCATCAAAGAGAAATTAAAGAGCGAACTTGACCACCTGCAGCTTGTCTTTGTCGATGACGGCTCCAAAGACCGCACCGCTGCCATCATTGACGGCATCATTGCTGCGGAAAAAGAGCTTGAGATCAGCCTCATCCGCCTGTCGCGCAATTTTGGCAAAGAGGCGGCCATGACCGCAGCCCTTGACCTGGTGGATGCCGACGCGGTGATCCCGATGGATGTCGATCTGCAGGATCCGCCCGAGATTGTGCCTGAGATGATTCGCATCTGGCGCGATGAAGGCATTGATCATGTCTACGGCGTGCGCGTGGACCGCTCGCAGGACACAGAGGTCAAAAGGGTGACTTCAGGGGGCTTTTACTATGTGTTCAACAAGCTCTCCAACAAGGTCAAAATTCCCGCCAATGTGGGCGATTTCCGCTTAATGGACCGCAAGGTCATCGAGACCGTGCGCCTGCTGCACGAGACCAACCGCTTCATGAAGGGCATCTTTGCCTGGCCGGGCTTTTCGTCAAAGGGCGTGGCCTATCAGCGTCCGCCGCGGGTGGCCGGTACGAGCAAATGGAATTACTGGAAGCTGTGGAACTTTGCGCTTGACGGCATCGTGTCCTTTTCCTCGCTGCCGCTGCGCGTGTGGTCTTATATCGGTGCCGGCATCGGCGTGCTGGCCTTTATCTACATGATGTACATCATCATTGAGACTTTGTACTCGGGCATTGATGTACCGGGTTATGCTTCCATCATGTGCGTGGTGCTGTTTTTGGGCTCAGTGCAGCTTATTTCCATCGGGGTGCTCGGCGAGTACCTCGGGCGCATGGCCGAGGAGACTAAGCACCGTCCGGTCTTTGTGGCCAAGTCAGTCTCCGGGGCCTTAAAAGAGCGCCTGCAGAGCGGCGCCAACTATACCCACAACGGCGTGTGCTTTAATGACAGTGGGGCTCTGTCAGCAGCTGCCGCTGATAAAACGGATGTAAAAGCAGCAGAGGCGGTAAAAAGCGTCAGACAGGGAGACCAGTCCTGAAAATGAGCACCTCCGATCTTTTCTCCAAGGTTAAGGAAGGACACGGCATCTTTGAGCTGCTGCGCTTCGTGTTCATCGGCTCGCTGGCCACGCTTACTGACTTGTGCGTCACGCTGCTGTTGTTTTTCCTGGTGCCGGGGATTCACGAGAATGTGGTGACCACCGCTGCCTTCTGCACGGCATTTTTTGTGTCCTATTACGGGCACCGCTATGTGACCTTCAGGCAGTCGGGCAGCATGCTGCGCTTTTTCCTGCTCTCAGGCTCGATGCTGCTTTTGCGCAACATTCTGGTGTTTATCTTTGTGACTTACTGGATGCGCGGCTTAATCCCCATCATCACCGCCATGGCGCTGGTGACGGTTATTACTTATCTCATCTCCAAGTACAAGGTCTTTAAACAATAACCCTGCCATGTTTCCTTTAAGCTGAGCCTGAGCAGGGGGTAAAGCAGGAAACAATTTCAGTATATAATAAGGATCGTGAGCCATACAATGTATGTCTATTGTATGGCTGTCAATGCTTTTACTGTTGATAGGGTCGTTTTTTTGAGAATGAATAAAGTTCCTGCCACTTCAGTACGCATAGATCCTGAAATCAAAAAACAGGCAGCGGCTGTGTTTGATGAGCTCGGCATAGGAATGTCAGCAGGTATTAATGCTTTCCTAAGAGCCGTAGTCAGAGAAGGCGGCATGCCGTTTAAGCTGACTTGTGAGCCCGAAGGCCGGAATATAAAAAAAGCAGGCAATGCAGATCTTAATCATGCTTTTTTAGCTCGCAGGGACGAATTTTATACACAGATTGAAGACATCGAAAAAGAGGTGGGTCTTTATAAAGAAGCTTTTAAAAACAAAACGGTTCTCTGTAATTGTGACGATCCGTTCGAGTCAGCTTTTTTCAAATACTTTGTGCTGCATTTTGAAGAGCTGGGGTTAAAAAAACTTATCTGCACCTGCTATGCCGGTTCTCCTTTTGCAGGCAGAGAGTATCCTGTTGAAAGCAGCAGCAACGCCTATAAAGCTGAAGTTGCCAATCTGCCGTCATCTTCTTTGCTGCGGCCGGATTCTTCGTTGGATCTTGAGGCATTATTTGAGCTTGAGGGCAATACTTTAGAGTACCTGAGCGGTGATGGGGATTTCCGCTCGGAGGAGTGCATCCGGCTGCTGCAGGAAGCTGATGTCGTCGTGACTAATCCTCCGTTCTCTTTATTCAGAGAATATTTGGGTCAGCTCATTCAATATCACAAAAAGTTTCTAATTATCGGAAACATGAATGCCTCAACCTGTAAAGATATTTTTCCTTTATTTAAAGAGGATAAGCTTTGGTACGGGGTAACCATGCATTCAGGCGACCGGAAGTTTCTGGTGCCGGATGATTACCCGCTCAAGGCCAGCAGCTGCGGTGTAGATGAGCTCGGCAGACGTTTTATCCGGGTCAAAGGTGTGCGCTGGTTTACGAACCTGGAAAATGCCAGGCATCACGAAACTCTGCCGCTTCACTGTGAATACAATGAACGGGATTATCCCAAGTATGAAAATTACAATGCCATAGATGTAAGCAAAACCTCGCAGATCCCTAAGAATTATCAGGGGTTCATGGGGGTGCCGATAACCTTTTTGGACAAATACAGCCCGGATCAATTTCAGATATGCATGCTGGCCAATGGCAATGCCCGCACCAATGTTGACCCCGCTGTTTTAAATCAGGTTGGATACAGGCAGCACAGCGAAGATCGCGGCGGCGTGGGGATCATCAATGGTGAGCGCTGCTATGCACGCATCATCATCCGCAGGAGAGAGCATGCTTAAGCTGAGAGTCCCATGCACTTATCAGGGCGGCAAGCAGAGGATTTCCCGGCAGATCGCCAGGATTTTGCTTGAAGCTGCAGACAGGAACACCGTTTTTTATGACCTGTGCTGCGGGTCGGGCGCTGTTTCCATTGAGCTGGTTTCAGAGGGCGTAGAGCCGGAGAGAATAACCATGCTTGATTTAAGCTCATGGGGCGCTTTTTGGCAAAAGGTAGGCCGTGGTACTTTTGACCTGGCATATTTCGATAAGCTGCTCTCTACCGTGCCGGAGGACAAACATCAGGTTAAGACTTTTATGACAGCGCTTGCAGCCAGGCAGTTTTCGCTTGCACATGAAGCTGAGCTCTACCTGCTGCTGCAGAGCTGTTCCTTTGGCGGCAAACAGATCTGGTATGATGGCCGGCGCTGGGTGAATGCCTTTTTCAGAGATTACTGGGAGCCTACGGAACACAGCGTCAGGCGCAGCCCGGCAAATCCTATGCAGCCGGGCTCTGCAGAATTAAGACGCAGGCTCTGCGCACTGATAGACGGCATGAACGGGGTGACGTGTTTTAAGCAGGACATCGGTTTTGTCCTTTCGCAGGAGATCCCGCAAAACGCTGTTGTGTATGTGGATCCGCCGTATCAGGGTACTACCGGTTATGCCTATGGGTTTGACCTGCACGATTTTTGCAGCAGCTTTAGAGCTAAAAGTAAGGCACAACTGTTTGTTTCTGAGGGCAGACAAATCTCAGAGTATGCCGTGCAGCTGAATTTGGGCGGCGCTAAAGGCGGTATTTCCGGCAACCGCATCGGCAAACATCAGGAATGGCTGAATGTGTTTTAAGCGTTTAGTCGTCAATGATGCCGATGAGCTTGGATTTTGAGTTCGGACCGTTGTAGGCGGTTACCTTGGAAGCTTGCTTGAGTTTTTCAAGTTCGTCTATCGGATAAATTGTAAGCTCATAGTAATCCACATCGATCTTCGTAAAGACGGCAATTTTATTGGTGAAATAATCAGGCTCGTTTTTCACTGAACTTAGATACTTGGTGATCTTTGTTCCGTCAGCAGCAGTGCCTCTGATCTGCAGGCGCCAGGTGCCATTGGCATGTGAGCCGGTCGGGTAGATTATTTTATTTCCAAAATAATCTATGTTTTCAAATCTTAAAGTGATTTCTTTTTCTACCTCAGTGTTTTCAGGATCGATGCCGAAGAAAACGGCACAGCCCTGCATGAGGCTGCTGTTGTCAGTCTCAAACAAAGTGCCGGCCGCAGATCCGGATGCAATGATCGCTGTTTTAGACAAGTCGAGGATATTTCTTGAGCCGCCGGTCATGGCTCTGGTTTCTATCCACAGGATACTGCCGCTGTCCAGTCCTTTGCCATCAATATCTGAGCTCTGGGCAGCTGCCGGCGCGGGCAAGTCC
>JADINH010000119.1 GCA_017694225.1 Candidatus Avisuccinivibrio stercorigallinarum | reverse complement strand
TTGCAAAGTGTATAAACTAAAAGGCAGGTGCAAACGTTTACAAAATTGAGAGTGGATACTTAAAAAAAGAAAAAAAGGAGTGTGGAGCAAATGACTGTTACTTTAAAAGATCTGGCCAAGGCCTGCGGGATGTCAGTGGGCACCGTATCCCGTGCTTTGAACAATAAAGAAGAAGTAAGCTCTGCCACCTCCGACAAGATTAAGCAGTTAGCCCAAAGCCTCGGTTATGTGCCCAACCGTGCCGGCAAAGCACTCTCTGCCCAGAAAAATTTATGCCTGATTGGCATACTGCTGCCCTCCATCAATTCACCTTTTTTTGATGAAATCAAACGCGGCATCGACAATGCCTATCAGGAGTTTAAGGATCTGGGCCTGGATATCCTGCTTATCGAAAAGGAAGGCTGGAATGTCGAGGAGCATCTGCAGGCCATCGAGGAGTTAAAGCAGCGCGGCTGCAAGGCTTTTGCGCTGTGCACGGTCAATGACGAGCGCATCCGCGACAAAATCAATCAGTTAAGCGACGAGCAGCTGCCGGTGGTGCTGATTAACAATGACATCCCCGATGTGCGCAAGCTGTGCTTTGTCGGGCCTGATTATTACCGCTCGGGGCAGATTGCAGCGGGCATGCTCGACAAATGCTCGCAGGGAAAGGAACTGCGCCTGCTGATTGTGATGGGACTTAAGGAGCATGCCGGCCACAAGGCCCGTGTGCAGGGCTTTTTGTCCGAGCTTGACAAGCGCAAGGTCAACTACAAGGTCGAGCAGATCATTGAGGGCATGGACAATGACATCATTACGCAGCAGGCCAGCATGCAGGCCTTTGCCGCCTGCCCGGAGATCAATACCGTTTACATGGTGACAGGTTCAGGCGTGAGCGGCCTGGGTGCTGCCATCATCGCCAAGCGCGACGTCAAGCGCTTTGTGATCGCCTGCGATGAAATTTACACCACCCGCGAGCTCGTCAAAGGTGACATCATTGACTTTGTGATCTGCCAGGAGCCGCGCAATCAGGGCTATCAGGCCATCAAGAAGCTGCATGAATGCCTGGTGCGCCAGCAGCTGCCGGTGGTCGGGGCGCCTGACTATATCGTGGACAGTCTTATCAAAATTAAAAATCACTTCGAGCGCTAGGGCGCTTAACATCCTCAGCCAAACGGGCGCCTAAGCGCCCGGGGACTGCATTAAGCTCTGTGCAGCCTTTGCTCAGACTTAAAGCCCAGAAGACAGGCTCCGCTGCCCAGGAATGCCGCGGCGGCAGATACCACAAAGATAAACGAAATGGTGTAGGACAGCTCATAGATATACAGCGTGGTGCCGGCTGCTGCGTCAATGAAGTGGCTTAAAAGCCAGGTGGCGGCGGCCATGGAGCAGGCCTGGCCGCCGGTGCGGGTTAAAGCCTGCAGCGCTGATACCAGGGCATATTTATCGGGGGTAACTGAGCTCATCACGATATTGGTGTTCGGGGCTGAGAACAGGCCAAAGCCCACACCGCAGATAAACTGCGCGCACATCATGTACATAAGTGAAGTGGTGGGCTCCATGAAATGCAGCATCACAAAGGCAAAGCCTATCATGGTCATGCCGGTTAAGGTCAGAATATGCACGTCGATGGCAGCTGACAGCCTGCCCGAGAGCGTGGAGAGCGTCATCATCATGAAGGGCTGCACGATAAGCAGCAGGCCGGTCATCGAGGCTGACAGTCCGAGTACATACTGAATGTGCAGCGAGAGCAGAAAGGTCAGCGAGAAATTGGCCATGTAATTGAAAATTGAAGCCACAAGCGCCCAGCGCAGCGGATGATTGCGCCACATCAGACCCACCGGCAGCAGAGGATTGTCCTGCCGGGACTGGCGGTAGAGAAAATATGCAAACACGAAGAGGCCGATTAGAGCGCTGAGTGCAATTAAACTGCCGTAGGAGAGCAGTGAGAGCGAGAGCAGAATGAGCATCACACCGGCAAAGCTCAGCGCTAAATCGAAGAACTTAAGCTCAGTGCCTGAGGTGCGGCTGTCATTGATTTTCAGGCTCAGAAAGAATGCCAGAGAAAGACCGCATCCTGCCAGCACAAAGACGCTGCGCCAGGAGAGCAGATCGATAAGAAAACCAGCCAGCACCGGGGAGAGTGAAAGGCCGCCGTAAACTGCAGCGGTGGCTAGGCCGATGCCGAGGGCGCGCTTTTCCTTGGAGATATTGGCCACCAAAATAGCCATCGAAGTGCAGAAAATCAGGGAGAACACCACACCCTGCAGTGCACGGCCGAGCAGCATGCACATAAAGTTCGGGCAGAAAACCAGGGCAAAGCAGGACAGGGCCGAAAGCAGCAGCGCGGTGCTGTAGGTTTTGCGGTAACCAAAGTGCCCGGCGAAGGCCGAGGAGCAGAGCAGAAAAGATGCGGTCATCACGGTAAAGGCATTGATCACCCAGGTGACAAGCTGTGGCTGCACCGCAAAGTCAGTGGCCAGTGCCTCAACGGCTACATTGAGTGAGCTGCCCATAAATGAGGTCATGAACTGCGTCAGACAGACGGCAATGATTAACGCGGTATCCATTGATTGAACTTCTTCTTTTAAGAGGCTTTAACTTTCTGAGAGCAGTATACGCAAGGCAGGGAGCTTTTGCCAAAGACAAAAATGCTGATTTTGAATGTAAAACAGTGAGGCGGCAGAAGCTGCTTTGCGCCGGATGCAGCAGCATAAGAGGAACTGCCTGAGCTGCCGATATGTGCTTGTTAAAGGATGACTTTGTGCAGCGGTCTGGTTGTGTTATGGGACAACAATCACGGTTTTGCAGCGGCAAAATATGGAAAATTGAAGTTCAGAGCCCGGTTGAAGCGGCACGACGTTGTTCTTTAAATTTGTAAAAGGTGCACAGAAAGGCGAGGCTGGCAAGTTTTGGCAGTGATTTTAGTGCTTGATTTTTAAAG
>JADINH010000118.1 GCA_017694225.1 Candidatus Avisuccinivibrio stercorigallinarum | reverse complement strand
CCTTAGAGGCGGTCCTTGACCGCCTCTAAGGAGGCATCAGCTTCATCCTTTAACTTCTTGTTCAGGAAGGTCAGGGTCATCTCGCCCATCATGCCTTCAGAGGCCGGACCGGAGAGCTTGACGTGCACCTTGCAGCCCTCGATGGAGGAAAGCTCAATGGCCGAACCGTCTGCCGGCAGGCCGTCATTTACCGCGGTCACCACTTTCTTTACCTTCTCAAAGTACGGTGAGCTCTCAGTGCCGCTGTCATGGGCGGCAGCGGCGGCACTCTCGACCTTGGTGGTGGAAGTGGCGATCTTGATGCCCTCAAGCGGAGTGGGCACAAAGCCCGGACGGGCTACACCGCACTTTTCCAGATCCACCCACACCTCGTCAATGATCTCTTCAATGCGCATGTGGCAGGACTGGCAGCCGCCGCCGGCCTTGGTGTAATTGGTCACTTCCTCGACCGTGGTCAGATGGTTCTCCCATACGGCCTTCTTGATCTTGTTGATGCCCACGCCAAAGCAGTGGCAGACGATTTCACCGTCATCATGGGCCTGCTCATAGCTCTTGCCATGATAGTTGGCCACGGCGGCATCAAGGGCCTCACGGCCCATCACGGAGCAGTGCATCTTCTCAGGAGGCAGGCCGTCCAAATAATCGGCAATATCCTGATTGGTGATCTTCTGGGCCTCTTCTAAGGTCTTGCCCTTAATCATCTCGGTTAAGGCGGAGGATGAAGCGATGGCGGAGCCGCAGCCATAGGTCTGGAAAGCAGCGTCTTCAATCACATTGGTCAGCGGGTTTACTTTCAGCATCAAGCGCAGGGCATCACCGCAGATAATCGAGCCCACATCACCTACGGCATTGGCATCGGGGATCACACGGGCATTGCGCGGGTGCAGGAAATGATCTTTAACCTTATCAGAGTAGTCCCACATTTTTTATATAAAACCTCATTTATTGGCAGCCGCGGCTGCAGGCTGATGCCAGTCTTTGTGAGCAGACTGCAGAGCCACTTTATCAACGTTAATGTTCAAAATTGCAGACATTATAAGACAACTGCGCTGTTTCTCAGCCAAGCTGCAATCTTTTATTAACTTGCTGCTGATATGAAGGTTTTTCAAGTCCGGGCACGTGCACTTTTGTGCCCAAGCTGCATTTTTCTCTCTGATGGCAGTGCTGCAGCAACAGAGGAACAAAGCGCAGTTACACCATAAACACCGCTTTGGCGCGGCAGTTGGCTTCCTTGAGGGCCTGCACTATCTGCTGTTTAAAGGCTGGATCCTGCACTGCGATGATGATCATGTTAACAAAGAGATCCTGCACTTCGTTGAGATAATAATGCACCGCTGCAGCCTCTCCGGTAGGCAGCACGGTATATTTGCCTTCACTGTCAGGATCTGAGTTTAAAAACACGATTTCAAAGTCATTGAGATTAGGCACGGTAGAGAGCAGCCTGAATGCAAAGTTGCCACTGCCATAGCAGTAGATCACCGGGCGGCATTCCCCTGCGGCTTTGCATACATTCAACATCTGATTTAGCTCCCTGGCCCACTTGCTGTCACTGTCCTTTTGCGCACAGGCCGCAAGAGTGCGCTCAAATTCAGCGCTGATAAGACTGTCCGCAAAATATGGTCTGTACTCATTGCTTCGCTGCATGGTGACACAGTAGACCTGCGTCCCCTCAAGGTCAGCCTCGCTCCTGATGTTGCTGTCGATGATGGAAAAGCCATAGCTGCGGGCAAGATGCTCCAAGGCTTTTAAGGTAAAACGCCACTGCTGCAGCAGATGGCAGGATGAAGCGTGTGGAACAGTAATAAACAGACAACCACACAAAGGCAGCAGTTCACTGATGTGCTGCAGCTGCGCCTTAAGATCCGGGAGCATTTCAATGGTGTGGTTGAAAATAAAGGCCTGCGGCTGTTCTGGCAGATGAGTGTCTGCCGTAAAAAATTCTTTTTTGATGGCAGTACCACCTGTGCTCTCAGGAGCACCAGGATCAAAGCCCAGCAGTTTAGTAAAGCCCTGCTGCTGCAGCAAATGCAGCAAAGTGCCGTCAGAACTGCCAATTTCTACAATGAAGTCGTCTGCAGCGCAGAACCTGCCAACTGCAGCAGTGATGTAGCGGTAATTGGGCAAATCCTGCAGCTTGCTGCCACGGGGAAATTTGTAGTTGCTGCTGTAGATAAAGGTGCTGTATTGGGGGTCAATGGCGGGCATGGAAAAACCGCAGCCGCAGTCCTCACAAAATGCCGGGGTAAACTTCAGCGCCTTTGCAAAGAATTTGGAGGTCACTCCCGGCATCAGCTGCTCTGAGCGCTCGGGCATAACATGCAGCTGGCTGCTACCGCAGAACGGACAAACCTCAGACATCTGATAGACCGGCACACTGTGAAATTTGCCGAGCAGATCTTTGGCGTACTGTCTGGCGCTTTGGGCATTATCAGCCCTGGTGATGAAATAGCCAAAATCAGAGAACTTGCCGCTGCTGCTCCGGCATACCAGGGAATTGAGCTCAAGAGAGCTGTTGTAGGCGATAAGGCCTGGCGCATGGCTTAAGTCAGGCAGAGCGGTCAGAGCCCTGAGTTCAGTATTGTCAAAGGAAAAGAGCTGCATGAAATATGCATGATCCGGCACAGTGGCAGTGCCGTCTGCGGCTGTTGCAGCTGCATTGCTCTGCACCTTATCAAAGATAAGTTTGAGCCAGGCCTGACTGACGCTGAGCCCAAATGCAGTTTTAATCAGAGCCTGCAGATTGTTGCCGCCAAAGCGCGGTGCGCAGTCGATGATGTACGGGCGGCAGGTTTTATCCTCAACAATCACATCAGCATTAAGCGCACAGGTCTTAAGACCAAGAAGAGCAGCAAGGCGCAGCACCTGCTCAATGCACTCCTGCCTTTGCTCTTTACTTAAGTAGAGTACGGTGCTGTAGGCAGTCTCATAGCGCAGGGGCAGAGCGCTCATTTCTTTTTCGAAAACAAAACTGTGTACCGCTCTGCCATCCTTTAGC
>JADINH010000117.1 GCA_017694225.1 Candidatus Avisuccinivibrio stercorigallinarum | reverse complement strand
GTACACAGTTGACTGCTTCGCCGCGTCTGGTATTGTCCATAATAACGACAAAATCGAGCGCTTTTTTGACTTTTGGATTGCCGCGCAGTCTGGCGACATACAATTTATTGTCACGTACACCGTGAGTTACCGGCGTAATGAGCTCCTCATCGGGGCAGACGCACAAGCCCTCCACCGCAGACAGACAGGCTTTGACCTCATCTAAGTCCACATCCTGTTCAAACTCTGCATGCACCGAGACGGTATGGCCGTAAAACACCGGCACCTGCAGGCAGGTAAGCGAAATGTCCGCGGGCAGATCGGCAAGCAGAGCATAGAGTTCGTCCAGGATCACCTGCTCCACCTCAGATCGGCCGTCAGGCAGCGCCTTGCCGATGCGGGTGTGCAGATTAAAGGCCACCTGAGCCTCAAAATCCGAGCTGTCAGCCTCCAGGCCGTTGAGCAGCATCGCAGTTTCGCGCGCCAAGGTCTCAGTGCCGGTGCGTCCATGTTCTGACATTGATAACAGTGCAGTGACAGCGGCGCGCTTGAGGCCGTATTCATCGTGCAGGGAACCCAAAGTAAGGGCAAGCTCAGTGCTCACTGAGGCGGCGGGCATCAGCATGCGCTTTTCAATGCCCTGCTTTACGGCATAGGGATTGACCTCAGGCAGGATGGTCGGAATATCTGACATCCCGGCAAAGAGGCGGCTGTTGTCGATCACAATGCAGCCTGCCTGTCTTGCTTTTTCATGCAGGCGCAAAGTCTCGTCCCGGGTGGTGATAAAGAAAGCGGCGTCGGCTTTGGCAAAATCAAAGTCATCGACCGCAGAGATCATATAGTTTTTGCCGTGCAGGGTGACGGCATCAAAGCCGCCAGACAGCGGCGATAAAGGAAAGAGCTCATTTACCTGAAAATTGCGCTCCTCCATCACTTCAAGAATTAATTTGCCAATGTCGGTATCGTAACCGTAAATTGCAATATTCAATGCCATTGTGGATTGTTACCCTTTGTAGATTTTTGCTTAATTTTAGCCCAAAGGCCTGAAATTTTCAGCCGGTCAAAGGCCCGCAGGAGCTTTTAACACCTGAGAGCTGTAAAGAAATGTGAGGGAAAGCAGACTGAGAGCCCTGTATTTCAGTCTGCCTCAGCCGTTTACTGATCTTAGTGTGCAGAGGCGCTCTCCGGCAGCACGGACGCAGAAGCTGCGCTGCTGCCTGCCCCCGGCTTTGCCTGCAGGCCGGCTGTGCCTTTGGGGACGGCGCCCACCGGCGGCTTTTGATTGCGCAGAAGCCACAGGCAGCCGGCGCCGACACACAGCACCAAAGCGCCCTGCAGCAGGAAGGTATGGCCAAGCCCGAAGGCATGAGCGCAAAAGCCGATAACTGCAGGCCCCATTAAAGAGCCCATGCAGCCGATGGCATTGACGGTGGTCACCGCGCCGTTGACCGACACCCCCTTAAGAGTGGCCGAAAAGGAAATGAGCTGCGGCACGATATTGGCAGCGCCCAGACCAATGATGAAGTAACCCAGAAGCGCCGTATAAATGCTGCCGCCAAAGACCACAAAGCTGTAACCGATAAAGATGCCAATGGTGCCGCAGACCAGCACGCGGCGTCTGCCGCAGGCGGTGACGATTTTATCGCCCAGAAGCCGAAAGCAGGTCATGGCAATGGAAAAAGCGGCATAGCCAAAGCCCGCCTGCTCCACCGGGGCGTGCAGCTCATTCTTTAAAAACACGCCCGACCAGTCCATCATGGAACCCTCGGTCTGGTACATCACATAACACATCATGCCGATGCAGATGATGACCGGGTGCAGCGCCCCAAAGCGTGAAGTCTTGGCACTCTGGCCCTCTCCTGGGGCCTGCCGGGGCTGTGCAATCTGGGCACGGGTTAAAAGCCTGCGGCTGAAAATAAGCGGCACCAGCACATACAGGCACAAGGCTCCGGCTTCAGCCAGACTCATGGAAAGCCCGGCGCCGAGCAGAAAGGTCACCGCCAGGGTGCCGCAGATGCAGCCCACCGAGTAGATGCCGTGCTGGCTTGACATGATGGAACGGCCTATCATGCGCTCGACATGGGCGGCGTTGATATTCACTACCACGCCAAAGCTCACCCCGGCCATGCCCACAAAAAAGAGCAGCGCTCCGGTAAGGTACACCGCCGGCGAGAGCGTCACTGAAAGCAGCGCGCAGGTCATCAGCGCCACCGCGGCATACACCATATTGCGGCAGCCGATGCGGCCTACCAGCCAGCCTGCCAGCGGCATGGAGGAGAACGCGCCGATGCCCGAGCAGAGCAGCAGCAGACCAAGCTCATGCGGATCCAGCGAGAAACGCTCCTGCAGAATTGGAATGAGCGGGGCCAGAGTAGAAACGCCGTAGCCTGCCAAAAAGAAGGCAGAGCGGCTGGAGTTGATTAACTTTTTCTCTTCAGACTTATCCATAAATTTTCCAGAAAAGCCCTAATTTTCTTTGTTAAAACGCTGTCCGCCTGCAGGCACAGCGCGCTGCAGCCCGGGCGGGCAGGCATTGTACTGCAGATTTGTAAAATTTAAGCGCTGCGCTGCGGCTCTTTTTTGCGCCTTAAGAGCACAAAGCAGCCCGCGCCGACGCAGAGCACCAGACCTGACTGCAGCATAAAGGTGGCAGGCAGGCCAAAGGCCTGGGCACAAAAGCCGATCAGCGCAGGCCCGGCCAGGCCGCCTACATAACCGATGGCATTGACCGCCGTTACGGCGGCATTAAGCGAAATGCCCTTGACCGAGGCGCTGCAGGAAATAAGCTGCGGCACGATATTGGAGGCCCCCAGGCCGATCACAAAGTACCCGGCCAGGGCGGCTGCAAAGCTGTCCACAAACACCACCAGCACATAGCCTGCAAAGATGCACAATGTGCCGCCCACCAGCACCTGGCGCCGGCCCATGGCGGTGACGATCTGGTCACCGCACAGCCTGAAGATGGTCATGGCGGTGGAAAAGGCGGCATATCCCCAGCCTGCGTGCTCAAAGGACACCCCGCGCTCGTTTTTAAGGAATACGCCAGACCAGTCGAGCATCGAGCCTTCGGTGGAGAACATTACAAAACACATCAGGCCCATAGCGATCACCGCCCCGGGCAGAAAGAAACGGCGCTGCTGCCTGCGCTCTGCGTCCCCGCTCTTTCCGCCGTCCCGGCCTGCACCCTCAGAGCGTGACTGCTGTGCATTGAGCAGAGCCCGGCAGCCGGTCAGCGCAGTGAGCACAAACAGCAGCAGCGCGCAGAGCTCAGAGAGCAGCATATTAAGGCCGGCGCTTAAAAGCAAAGTGACGCAGAGCGTGCCCAAAATGCAGCCCACCGAATAAATGCCGTGCAGGCCGGACATGATGCTGCGCCCGGTTAACTGCTCCAGCCGGGCGGCATTGATATTGGCAGCCACCTCAATCAATACTCCGGCAAAACCCATCAAAAAGAGCATTGGTGCGATGGTATAAACCTGCGCGGAGAGCACCACGCCCAAAAGGCCGCAGCTCATCAGCGCCGTGCCGCACAGCGCCATGGCGCGGCAGCCGATTTTGCCGGCAATCAGGCCTGAAAAAGGCATGCAGCAAAAGCCGCCGATGCCCACGCACAACAGCAGCAGGCCCAGCTCATGCGGATCGAGAGCAAAGTCTGCCTGCACCAGCGGGATGAGCGGCGCCCAGGTGGAGATGCCGTAACCTGCCAGCAAAAAAGCCGCGCGGTTTGAATTGATAAGTCTGCGGGCAGTTGATTGTTCCATCATGCTCTTGCTCCCCCTGCTGCCGGCCTGAGTGCAAAGCCCGGCCGGCAGGCTGCTTTACTTTCCCTTACCGTCTGCAGCAGAAGCGGACTTAACTGCTGCAGGTGCAGAGGGCTTTTTGCGGCGCAGCAGCACAAAGCAGCAGGCGCCGACGCAGAGCACCGCGCAGGCCTGCAGCAGGAACACATTGTGCAGCCCCAGCAGATGGGCCAAAAAGCCGATCAGAGCCGGGCCGCATAAAATTCCGGTAAAGCCGATGGCATTGACGATGGTCACCGCCGCATTGATGGAAGTGCCCTCAATGGTTACGGTATAGGAGATAAGCTGCGGCACCACATTGGAAGCGCCCACGCCAATTAAGAAGAAGCCAAGCAGTGCCATATAAGGATGCGGCACGGTAACGGCCAGCACATAACCCGCGGCAATGCAGCCGGTGCCTGAGACCAGCACGCGGCGGCGGCCTAAGGTGGCGACAATCTTGTCACCGGTCAGGCGGAACAAGGTCATGGCGATGGCAAAAGCGGCGTAACCCAGGCCCGCCTGCTCGACCGGCACGCCGCGCTCAGTGCGCAGGAAGATGCCCGACCAGTCAAGCATCGAGCCCTCGGTCATGAACATGATAAAGCACAAGATGCCAACGAGCAGCACTAAAGGATGCAGCACGCGCACCCGGGCATTGCCGTCATCAGCGGCACCCTGCTCCTTTTCGGTTTCAGTTCTGCCGCTTTTGGCGTCAAGCAGATCACGGCAGCCTGAGACCACCACCAAAAAGAGCAGCACTGCGGCGGTGGTGCCGGCTGCAGGCAGCGAAACGCCCAGGGTCAACAGTGCGGTGACGCCCAGCGAGCCCAAAAAGCCGCCGACTGAATACAGGCCGTGCAGACCTGACATGATGCCCCGCCCGGTAATGAGCTCCACGCGCGCGGCATTGATGTTTGAGACCACATCGAGCATCACCGCGGCCATGCCGAAGATCACCAGCACCACGCCCATCACATAGAGATGATGAATAAGCGTAATGGCGCACAGCCCAAGGGACACAAAGAGCATGGAGATATAAACCAGAATGCGGCAGCCAAAACGTCCGGCTGCCCAGCCGGCAATGGGCATGGCGCATAAGGAGCCCAGGCCGATGCACAGCAGCAGGAGGCCCAGCTCCTGCTCATTTAAGGCAAAGCGCTCCTGCACATAGGGGATCATCGGCGCCCAGGCGGCCAGACCGAAGCCTGCTGCCAGAAAGGCGGCGCGGTTGGAGCGGATCATCCGTCTCTCGTCGTTTTTATCTGTCATATTCACCTCTATTCCTGCCAAAAGCCCGCTGCGCGCGGAGCTGGTTTTGGTACACAAATTATCTGAAAATCAGGGTTTCAGCAAGAGACAAAGCTCCGCTGCATTAGCAGCATTTGTACGCTGTATTAACCTTTAGGCAGGCAGAGAGACTGCAGCAGCAGGGGAGCTGCTTTGAGCGCCGGAAACAGGAAGCTGACAAAGAAAAAAGCGGTACTGCTTTTGCAATACCGCCTGAAGACAGTTGTTTTTATGCTTTGTTTACTTAATCGGCATCGGCTCGGGAGTGCCCTCGTCAGCCATCGGAGGCAGCTCCTCCTCAGCGATGTCAGGCACGCCTTCGATATGCGGTGCCACCGGCTGTGAATGGGCCAGTTTATCCAGCTCAGCCCGGTCAATCTTGCTCTCATCGAGCGTGAAGAACTCCAGATCAGTCATCAGGGTATGGATTAAGTCCACTGAGCTCTCAGCCATGGCGGCGGCATGATCGGAGACATCGACCGACTGCTGGGCCATTTCGGTAATGCCCTGCATATTGGTGGAGATCTCAGAGGTTGCCGTGGTCTGCTGCTCAGCTGCCGTGGCGATGTGAATGATCTGATTGTTGACATCATTGACCTTGTCCATGATGTTGTTGAGCGTGGTCTCAAGCTCACCGGCCTTGCTGGCCATCTCCTCCATCTGCTCGACGGAGCGGTGCATGGAGTCGGTGGCCGCCTGGGAGTCTTCCTGCACGGTCTTGACCATGGCGGAGATCTCCTGGGTGGACTTGGAGGTGCGCTGGGCCAGGGCGCGCACTTCATCTGCCACCACGGCAAAGCCGCGTCCGGCATCACCGGCACGGGCTGCCTCAATGGCAGCGTTCAGGGCAAGCAGGTTGGTCTGATCTGCAATCTCATCGATGGTGGATACGATGGAGCCGATCTTCTGGCTTTGATCTGCAAGCTGCAGCACCTTCTGGGCATCATCGCGGGTCTGCAGGCTCTGCTCCTTGATGCGGTTGACCGTGGTGCGCACCTTCTCCACGCCTTCATTGGTCTCATGGCGGGTGATCTCAGAAGTATCCTGGGCCACATGGCAGTTCTTGGCGATGTCGGTGGTGGTGGACACCATCTCGTCAGCTGCCGCCGCCACGGTGATGGAGCGGCTCTCTGCGCCCTTGGCCCCAGAGGAAATGCTCTTTGAAGCTTCGTCAAGCTCATGGGCATACTCGGCAATGGCGTTGGACACTGCAATCACACGCGAAATAGTGCGGTTTAAGGTATTGGCAATCGAGACAAAGGAGTGATAGATGTCACCGATTTCATCCTGCGGAATAGTCTTTACATTAAGACCGAGATTGAAGTTGCCGTTTTCAATCACCTTGGCGACCTGCGAGAGCTTTAAGGTGTGATTGATGATGTAGTTGGCAATCACAAAGGACAAGAGCAGGGAAATAATGATGGCAAAGACGGTAACGCCGATCACGATGTACAGGCCGGAGCTTAAATCGAGGTTGACGAGCTCTGCGGTGATCAGCTCATTGTAATTGCGCACGACCTGCGCAAACTGCGCATTGGCCGCTGAGGAGTACGGCAGCACCTCAGACAAGAAGAGCTTATCTGCTGCGGCATACTGCCCGGCATCAAGCTCCCGGATAAACTGGCCGTTGATGGCCTTGTTCATGCTGTCCACCGACTGCATCGCATTGGCTATCAGATCGGCAAAATGCTCAATCTGCTGACTGCGCATTTCCTGATTGAGCCCGGACAGTTCAGCCACGGCCTGTTTGCCTTTGGCCACGAGCTCGGGGGAAGGGGCCACCTGCAGTTCATGCAGCCAGCTGTGAACTGCATTGTAGCCGTTGTTGAGCTTTAGAACATTCGCCATTTCGACGGTGACCATCAGGTTCAAATTCTGCTGCACTCTAAGAGCCTGTCCAATGGAGAAAATCGAGACAGCTGAAATGATGAGCGACATAAAAAGCACCAGCATGAAACTGCCGAGCAGCTTTTTGCGCATCGATAAATGTGTAAGTAAACTCATAGACCATCCTTTTTTACTTCACAGCATCCAAAGGCCCGTGATCAAGTTAGAGCGCAGAGTCATTAATGCCGGATAGATTTATTTTTATTATATCGCTTATCGGCCGGATGCGCCCTGCACTTCAGCCTTTATTTTGGGCAGAATTAAGCCTAAAAACCCCGAAAACGGTTCCGAAAAGCAGATAATTTTCAGGATTGTGAAGCACATCAAATTTTGCCTCCGCCAGCTGATAACGCCCCTGCTGATAGATCACCATGAGATCTCCCTCCTCAGGCTCCAGATCCCGGCGCACCACCAGATAGTCCCCCGGCAGCACTCCCTTTTTGACAAAAGATCTGCTCTGCTGCTGAAACACAAAGGCAGCCGGATGACCGGTGTCCAAAAAGGCCGCCAGATCAAAAGGCAGCGCCTGCCCGTCCTGTACATTGACCGGCAAAAGCTCCGCCCCCTCAGCGGTAAAAGTGAAATCAGTCTTAGATATCAGCATGGAGCTATTGTAGCAGGCAGCAGACTGCCGCCGCGGCAGATTTTTGCACGCTGCACCAGAGTGCTGCAGTGCCCGGCACAGAAAACAGAGATTCCCGGCGAATTTGTCAACTACCCATCAGCTGAAGCTGATGGGCTTGTAACAGCCAGGAAGTTCCAACGATAAAAATATTTTTATCTCCTTCCCTTTTTTGCAGACCTATCAACTTATTGACAGCTAAGCTGCGTTACATCGTGGGACGATTGACTGCGCCCCATGCAATCAAGATATACTCAACTGCATTTATCTTGCTGTAATCTAAAAAGGCTTATGAAGAGTTTTTAAGTAGTCTTCACCTCTTTGGAGCATATTTATTGCCCCAACC
>JADINH010000116.1 GCA_017694225.1 Candidatus Avisuccinivibrio stercorigallinarum | reverse complement strand
ATGCTGTGCAGCTGCCCCCGCAGGCGGCTGTACCAGAGCAGATGGTGCCGGCTGCAGCGCAGCCGCTGCCAAATGAGCCGCACCAGCCGCAGCCGGCTGTTGATGCCGCACTGCCGCCGGAGGGGTTCCAGGCGCAGGCGGTGCCTCAGGTGCAGACACCGGCTCCGGTGCAGCTGCAGACACCGGCGGCAGATTTGGGTGAGGCGCATCAGCCTGTGGCAGAACCAGTCGCAGAGGTGCAGCCGCAGCTGCAGCCTAAGCTTGAGGGCAGTGTCCGGGATGATTATCAGGAGCGCATCCGCCAGCAGGCACAGCAGCTCTCGGCCGGTGCAGATGCAGCGGTGAACACGCCCGCCCAGGGGCTGAGTGCTGCCGAAGCGGCGGCCTTTGAAAATGCAGCAGCTGACAGCGAAGGCAGTTCAGCAGCTCCGGAAGATGGTGTGAGCGCGGCTCCGTCAGCTCCGGCACCGCTGCCTGAAATCAATGCCTCGATGAGTTTGGAGGAGTTAAGACGCATCAATGCAGCTGTGGATGCCATGATGCGCTCTGAGGCTGAGACCAATACCTCGCCGCTGGCCGCTAACTTTGCGCCGGCATCTCCGGCTGCGGCTGCCAAGCCGCTGCTGCAGGCAGAGCCGGTGCAGAGCTCGGTTGAGCCGTCTGCTGCAGTGCAGCCTTTAGGGCAGCAGATTGCAGCAGAAGCTCCGTCACCATTGGCCGGGAATTTTGGCACTCAGGTTTCAGCTGCAGCGCCTTCTGCTTTGGCAGGTAATTTTATTCAGCCGTCGCCGCAGCAGATGCAATCTCAGGCAGTTATGCCGCCGCAGCCTGTATTGGCGGGTAATTTTAATCAGCCGCAGCAGCAGATGCAGGCTCCGGCAGCAGGGCCCAAACGGGCCTGTCAGGGCCGTCCTTCTCTCTCCGGCAACTTTTCACAGAATATACAGCAGCCTCAGACACAGCAGCTGCCCGATTATCTGCAGGATGTGCCGCTGCCTGAAGATGATCTGCCGGGTATGCCCGAGCAGGGGGCAGAGCCTGATTTTGATGAGGCTGAGTTTGAGGCTTATGCCGAGAATGCGGCACAGGATATGCTGCTTGCCCAAAAGCCGGCGCAGGCAGAGCCGCTGCCTGAGGTGGTGGCAGTGCCCGATACGCAGCCGCAGGAAAGCCGGGCCTTTGCCGCCGGTGCTCCGGCCAAATCCCGTGACCGCACCCGCGGTCTGCGCCCGGTGCAGGAGCTGCCGGCAGGTCAGGTGCTGCCGCGCTTTAAGGGCCTTAAGGCCTTAAGTGCTGATGATTTCTATCCCACGCTTGAAGGCAGTGATCACTATTATCAGCTCATTTTAAAGACCGGGCTTAAAAACGGCCCGGATCTCAATGTGCTGCTCTACTCTGAGCTGGTGCATGAACCGGATGCCGATGGAGTGATGGAGATCTGCTGCAGCCTGGATCATCACACCTATGTAGAGGGCACGGGGGCGGCAGCGCGCCTGGAGCAGGCTTTCTCGCAGGTCTACGGCCGGCCGGTGAAATTGAAGCTCGATTTCATGCAGGGCATTCCGGCGCGGGCGCCGAGCTCCAATGCGGCGCGGGCTTTGATGGAGGAGACGGCCAAAAAGCGCAAGGAGCTGATGCGCAGCGCCAGGCTGCAGGAGCTGTGTAGTCTCCTGGGTGAAAACCTTAATGAGCTGCCGCTGACCATTTATACGCCAGAGCCGCCGGCTGATCCTAAGGCGCAGGGGGCGGCAGGAGTGAAAAAAGGCAGCTGACGTGACGGCAGCTGCCTGTGGGCGGGCTAGTGTAAAGTCCAGTGCAGAACTTCAAAGCCGCGCTGCTGCGCTTCTTTTAGCAGAGCCGCTCCCGGATTGACCACCGAGACCTGGTCGGCGGCAAGACACAGGGGCAGATCGTTGATGGAGTCGGTGTAAAAGTGCACCTTAGCCTTCTCAAGGCCGTGCTTTTGCTGATAGGCCTTAAGGGCGTCGACCTTGCCGGCCTTAAAAGGCGGCAGGCCGCTGATGTTGCCGGTGTAATACCCGTCCTTAATTTCGCACTCCACAGCCAGAACGTCCTTAAGGCCAAAGAGCGCGGCGGCCTGGCGCACGATCATGGCCGCCGAGGCAGAGATCACTACGCAGTGCTCACCTGCCTCAAGCAGTTTTGAGACCAGGGCTTTGGCCTGCGGGAACATCAGCTCCGGCAGGGTGCTCTGTACATAGTCCTTACACAGCGCGTCAAGTTCAGCCGCAGTTTTGTCTTTTACCGCGCCGTATGAGAAGGCGATGTAATCGTGCACATCCATCTGTCCGCGGTCGTAGGCCTCCATCAGCTCCTTTTCACGGGCTAAAAAGCCCGCCGGATCGGAAACCAGCCGGTTCTCTGCCAGATAGCGGCACCAGCAGGTGCTGCTGTCGGCGGCAAGCAGGGTGTAGTCAAGATCAAAGACGTAAAGCTGTGCGGTCATCAGCCGGCCCTCAGCTCATTGATTTCATCGCGGCTGAAGTAGAGCTGCACGTTATCGCCTTCTTCATAGACCTTGTCATGGGAGTTGAGCAGATCAACGCTCACCTCAGTGCCTTCGGTCTTGACGCTGTAGCGCACCACGTTGCCCAAAAGCTGCTTGAACACAATCTTGCCGGGCACCGGGCGCTCAAGGCAGGGCACCTTGTCAGAGGGCTCATTGATGAAGATGGCCTCCGGACGCACGGCGCTCTTAAGGCCTGATTTAAGGCCGAAGTAATCGGCAGAGAGCCTTTCATCAAAGATGTTGTAATTGCCCATGAAGCCTGCGGCAAACTCATTGACCGGATGGGTGTAGACCTCAGCGGGCGTGCCGGACTGCACAATGCTGCCGTTGTTCATTAAGAAGATGCGGTCTGACATCACCATGGCCTCTTCCTGATCGTGGGTCACGAAGATGGTGGTCAGGCCCATATCCTTCTGCACCTGGCGGATTAAGTAGCGCAGGCGCTTTCTGATCTTGGCATCAAGCGCCGAAAGCGGCTCGTCAAGGAACAAAATGCGCGGGCGGGTCACCAGGGCGCGCGCTAAGGCCACACGCTGGCGCTGGCCGCCTGAGAGCTCGTCAATCAGATGATCTTCACGGCCGTGCAGCTCCACGATATCGATCACTTCCTTGACCTTCTTTTCAATCTGATCCGGGGTTTCGCCGCGGATCTTGAGGCCAAAGGCAATATTCTCCCTGGCGGTCATGTTGGGGAACAGGGCGTAGGACTGGAACACCATGCCGATGCCGCGCTTTTGCGGCGGCAGATCGGTAATGTCCTGGCCCTCAACCATGATGCCGCCTGAGGTGACGGAGTTGAGGCCGGCAATGCAGCGCAGCAGGGTGGACTTGCCGCAGCCTGACGGGCCGAGCAGGGTGATGAACTCACCCTTTTCGATAACGAAATTGATATTTTCAAAAACCTTGGTATCACCAAAGGATTTGGCTAAATTCTGGACTACAACGTAACTGCTCATTTTCTATTACTTTCTATTACTCAAGCGGTTGGCAAGGAAGGTGAACACGAAAATAAAGGCAAAGTAGAAAATCACTAATGCCGAGGTGAAATGCCCGGAAACCGAGCGGGTGTTGTACAGATAAATCTGCATGGTCTCATAGCGAGAGCCCACTAAGATGTTGGCAAACACGAACTCGCCAAACAGGATGGAGAAGCTGATGAAGACCGAGGAGAGAATGCCTTTCTTCAGATTGGGCAGTACGCACTTGAAGAAAGCCTGGGTGGTGGAGGCACCAAGCAGGCGCGCGGCATCGACCAGATCATGCAGGTTGATGGCAGCAAAGCTGTTGGCCATCGAGCGGTAGACAAAGGGGATCACGATCGTAAAGTAGGTGAAGATCAAGATCCAGAAAGTGCCGCTGATGGGGAGCAGCCCGTCGGAGTAGAGCTGAAGCAGTCCTACAGAGGAAACGACCGGCGGTACTGCAAAGGGCAGTACAACTATGAAGTTGAAGACTTTTTTAAGCTTGGGCAGGGAGTGGAACACGATGAAGATCACCGGCACCATCACCACGATGCACAGGCCAAGACCGGCCACGCACACAAAGAGCTGGCGCAGAAAGCTCAGCAAAAAGCGCGGATCGGTAATGAGATCAATGTACCACTGCAGGGTAAAGCCGTCGGGCAGAATGGTGGCTCCCCAGTGGGTGGACAGTGAGTACAGCAGGGTGGCGACAAGCGGCAGGGCCAGCAGAAAGACCACTGCAGCAATCACCACCTGATGGCAGAGTTTATTGTTTCTTTGCATAGCGGGACCTGTTGAGAAGGGTGTAATTTAACATCACAATGAAGGCCATCAGGATCATCAGCAGCACGGAAATGGCGGCGGCCAGATTAGGCTCCAGGAAGATATCGCCGGAGACCAGTGCGGCAATGCGGATGGTGATGACGTTGTAATTGCCGGCAGTGAGCGCATAGACGCTGGCGTAGGCTCCCATGGCATTGGCAATTAAAATCACCAGGGTGCCGATGATGGCCGGGGTCAAAAGCGGCAGGGCCACTTTAATGACATACTGCAAAGTGCTTGCGCCTAAAAGCTGGGCGGCTTCCTGAAACTCATCCTTGAGCTGATCAAAGGCCGGATAGAGCAGCAGGATGGCAAGCGGGATCTGGAAATAGGTGTAAATGGCCAGAAGGCCCCATTTGCCGTAGAGCTCAAAGTCATCAATGAGCCCGAGCTGCCTTAAGATCAAGGTGACCGCGCCGTTGGTGCCGAGGATGATGATAAAGGCAAAGGCAAGCGGCACGCCCGAGAAGTTAGAGCTCATGTTGACAAAGGCAATCACGGCATTGCGCACTCTGCCGTTCACGCGGCGGATGGAATTTACCGCCAAAAGGGCAATGGCCAGGCCGATGATGCTTGAGAGCAGCGACAGCCAGAGCGAGTTCTTAAAGCCCTGCAAAATAAAGGGCGAGCTGAAGATCTCGGCGTAATTGTCCAGGGTGAGCTCCCCCTCATAGACAAAGGAGTTGCAGACCACCCAGATGATCGGGGCGAGCTGGAACATGAAAAAGAGCACGAAAAACGGCCCCAGGCAGGCGCCGTAAGTCAGCAGCTTCTGATAACGGTGGAAATGTTTTTGCTTAGTCATGTAATACTCCCTGCGGCAGCTCTTTTTGATGCTCCAGGCCCAAAAGTTCACACACCAGGCCGCACATGGCAGTCTGCGGGAAGCTGACGTCAGCTTTCTTGCTGAAGGCGCTGCCAAAGACATAGCAGGGCACTGCGCGCTCGCATTCAAGGATGCCGCCGTGCGTGCCGTCATTGTTCATGCCGTGATCGGCGGTGATGATGACCTGATAACCGGCATCGAGCCAGTCCTGCAGATAATAGGACAGGTAAATGTCCACGCTGCGGGTCTTGTTGCGGTACTGCGCCGAATCCACCCCAAAGTGGTGGCCGGTGTCATCAATATTCATCGGGTGGATGAGCAGGAAATCGGGATTGTAGCGCCGGCGCAGCATTTCGCCGTCGGCAATCACGGCCTCGTCAGGGTAGTCATCCCACTGATAGAACACGCCGTGCTGAATATTCTTGCTCTCATCGTTGACGATGCGATCCTGCACCAGATCAAAGGGGGCGTGATTGTAGAGCTCGCTGACCCAGTGATAGGCAGAGGCGGCAGTCACCCGGCCCTGGGCTCTGGCCAGGGAGAAGATGGACTGACAGCGCGAGAGGCGTACTACTTTATTGTGCACCACGCCGCTGTGCACCGGTTTTACGCCGGTAAGCAGGCATTCGTATAAGGGGCGGGACATCGACGGCAGTTCAGATTGCAGTTTATACAGGCAGCCCGTGCCTTCAGCGCACAGGGCCTGCAGATGGCCCATGCAGTCACGGGCCGTCTGATAATTTAAACCGTCGAGCACTGCCAAAATAACCTTGGAGTTCTCAGTCATGCTGCACCTGATTAGTTCTGGTGGATTAAGACATATTCCTGCCACATTCTGGGCATCTTGCGTGAGCTCTTCTCCCAGGCCTCAAAGTCAGAGACGGGCTTGGCGTTGACATAGAGCTCCTCAGGCAGCAGCTTTGCCTTGACATCGTCGGGCAGCACCACGTCAGAGCGGATCGGACGGGCATAGCCGCGGGCTAAGTTAATCTGGCCCTTGTCAGAGAGGATGAACTCACGGGCAAGCTTGGCTGCATTGGGATGGGCGGCATACTTGTTGATGATGGTGGCGTAGCCGGAGGTGACGGAGCCCTCAGCGGGGATGGTCACTTCAAAACGCGAGGGGTCAATCTGATCGCGGTAGTTAAGGGCGTTGAAGTCCCAGAGCAGGGCCACTTCAACCTCACCTTTTTCCAGGTTGGCAAGTGACGGATCCACAAAGAGCAGGCGGCCCTGCTTGGCAAGCTCGCCAAAGAACTCATAGGCCTTGCCCAGATCGCTCTCGTCACCGCCGAGGCCGATGGCGCAGGCTAAGACCGCATTGTTGGCCTGAGCGGCAATGCCCACGTCGCCTACGGTGATCTTGTAGTCACCTTTGAGCAGGTCGGCCCAGCTCTTGGGCGGGTTCTTGACTAAAGTCTTGTTGGTCATGAAGGCGATGGTGCCGGTGTAGCCTACGACCCAGTGGCCGTCCTCGTCCTTGGCCCAGTCAGGAATGGAGTCCCAGGTGGTGGGCTTGTAGGGCTGGGTCACGCCCTTCTTGACGGCCACATCGGTGAAGGCCTGGCCGATATCGCCGATATCGCCGGTCGGATTGTTCTTTTCAGCGTCAAACTTGGCAATTTCCTGGGCAGAGCTCATGTCGGTGTCGACATGCTTGAGGCCGTAGATGCTCTCGATGTCAGCCCAGGTCTCCTTCCAGTTAGCCCAGGGGTCAGGCATGGCCAGTGACCAGATTTCGCCTTCGGCTTTGGCGGCATCAATTAAGCTCTGCAGGGCAGTGTCATCAGCAGCCTGGGCGGCCTGGCAGGTTAAGGCAGCAGCCAGGGCTGCGGCAGCAATCTTGTGTTTTAACATCGTGTTTCCTCTTTGTAGTAATTAATGCGCGTCATGCTACAAAGCCCGTGTGAAACTTTCAGCGGAGGCAGGTAAGCGGCAGGTTAAATTTTGTAAAGTCCAGGTGAAATCTGCCTGTTTGTGCAGCCTTTCAGTGCTCTGGACGCTGCAGTGCATGCATTGTGCGGGTGCTGTGCAGCTGCTTATCAGGTGCTTTGCGGGCGCTCTTTGGGCTGGCAAAACCAAATTGAGCCGTGCAAAAACTGCCCAATAGTTTGATCGGCGGCACAGTTTGACGTTTAAAACGCCCCGGCAGCGGCTTTGACCCTATATACTTTTTAAAAAGCAGTCACAATTAAGAGGCTCCATGCGCAGGATGCAGGCCTCAAATGGTTTAGATAAGAAGTTTTTTGCCATGTTTAAGTTGCAGCAGGTATGCAGATGGTTTGGGCCGCTTGCTTTATTGACGGCTCTTTTTGCAGCTCCGGCAGCGGCGGAGCAGCAGACTTTTGCGCCCGGCAGCGCAGTGACCATTGCCATTGAAGATGAGTACTATCCATTTTCTTACAAAAGTGACAGGGATGATCCCAACAGTGAGCGCTTGGGCTTTGATGCGGGCTTTGCCAAGCTGCTGTGCCATGAGATGGACTGGCAGTGCACTTTAAGCCCGCTGCCTTTTGCCGAGATCATTCCGGCGGTGCAGTCAGGAAAGGCAGATCTGGCGGTGGCAGGCCTGACCCCGTCCCCCGAGCGGGAGCAGACCCTGGCCTTTACCCGCTCTTATTACCGCTCGCGTTCCATCTTTATCGGGCGCAGCGGGCAGCAGGTGGAGACCCTCTCTCCTGAAGTATCGGGGCTTAAAATCGGCACACAGAGCGGCTCGGCGCAGGCTGCGGCCTTAAAGAACTTTTACAGCGGACACAATGAGATTGTGCTCTATGCCAATTACGCAGATCTCTTTTCGGAACTGAGCGCAGGCAGGCTGGATGTCATTTTAGTGGACGGCCTGGCCGGCTATCATTATTTGAAGTCAGAGCTTGGCAGCACGCTGGAGCTTTTGGGCATGTTCAGCGAGCAGCCGATGCCGATGGATGACAGCTGTGTGGTGCTCTCAAAGGAGCATGCCGCGGCCCTGCCGCTGTTAAACGCGGCCATCAGCAAGATTTTGATCAGTGCTGAGTATGAGCTGCTCAGCCTTGAGTATTTTCCTTTTATCAATTATTAGAACTATTAAGCAGGAAGGAAGAGCATAATGACGATGCAAAGAAAGCCCGGAGATAAAAAGCGCCGAACTTTTTCGCTGCGCTCCATCTTTTTGACCATGGCGCTGACCTTTGCCACCATCTTTATGCTGGTCATGGGCTACTCCTACTATGACATGAGCCTTATACGCAGTTCATCTTCCTCTCTTGCTCAAAACTCCATTCCGCGCATCATGAGCGCCCAGCGGGCCCTCGTGAACCTGGAGAAATTAAAGTCCTATCTGACGGTGATTAAAGAGAGCGCCGATCCGGTCAGTGCGCGCAATGCCTACATTGATGCCTCGGCACTGCTCGCTGAGCAGATATTTGATGTCGAGGATGTGGCCGTGCTCTCGCACAGCGTGCTCAACAAGGTCAAGCTGATGTGGAATACGCGCTCCTCGCTCAACAAAACCCGCGGGGAGCTTATCCGCAACTGGATTCACCTCGCGCTGATAGTAAACCGCCTGAGCGCCAATGCCCCGGACGGGGAGATCAAGCCTGAGGACTTTTTGGGCTATGACTATGTCACCGAGGCTGATTTCAGCGGCTTTATGCTAAGCGACTATGTCAAAAAGCAGTTTACCAAGGCCCAGGAGATCTGTGCGGGGGTGACTGAGCCCGGGGCTTTGGAGCTGTGCCGCAATTTGGAGCCGGCCCGGGAGACCTTTGAGCGCAATTACAATTATTACAACTCCTATCTTTCTGACTTAAAGCGCCGCTCGGAGGACATCGAGTTTTTAATCAATTTGATGTCAAGCTCTTACACGCAGAATGAAACCGCGGTGATAAGCCAGGAGCTGGGGTACATCACTGATATCTCGCGTGACCTGATTTATTATCTGGTGCTCATTTCGGTGATCGTGCTTTTAAGCTGCATCGCGCTTTATGTCACGCTCTTTGCGGTGGTGGTGCGCCCGCTGCAGAAAATCGCCTTTTTCATTAACCGCTTCAACCGCCGCCAGGGCGCTGATGATCTCACCCTGCCGGCCACCAAGGTCACGGAGCTCTCTGAAGTGGTCGAACTGTTGCGCCACTTGTTTGAGGATGTGCAGAAGATCACCTCAGACTCAGAGCGCATCACGCAGCGCTACTCTGAGCTCCTTACCATCTCCTACTATGACGAACTGACCGGAGCTCACAACCGCCGCGCCCTGGAGCTCTTTAACCGCACCATCGGGGATGTGCCCTCGCGCTTTGCGGTGATGATGGTGGATATTGATTTCTTTAAGAAGTACAACGATACCCTGGGCCATCAAAAGGGCGATCTGGTGCTGCGGCGCGTCAGCCTCTGCCTTATCAAGAACACCTCGGAGTCTGATATCGTGTACCGCTACGGCGGCGAGGAGTTCTGCATTGTGCTGCAGAATGTGGACAAGCAGATGCTCTCCTCCATCGGCCGGCGTTTGTGCCACTCAGTCAAGCTGCTTGACATCATCAACCCGGGCAATGACAACAAGCCGGTGACCATCTCCATCGGCATCAGCCCGGCCACCACCGTTAAGGGGCAGTGGACGCTCGATGAATTAATCTCCAAGGCAGACGCTGCGCTCTACGAGGCCAAGCGCCAGGGGCGCGAGCGCTTTGTGTTTTACGATGATGCTTTTGACAGCCTGATGCCCAACCCCGATGAGCCGCAGGATGGCGCGCTTTTATAAGCGCTCAGGCGCCGGCGGAGCGCAAAGGCAGCTGCCCGGGTAAAAAGTGGAGTTTTTGGCAATAGTGCAGCAGTGCACATTTTTGAACACAACTAGTCTGCGGGGCTGTAATTTTATTAAGTGTGCAGGCTTCAATGCCTTATAATGAAAATGCTTTCTGCCTTCAGGGCGGTGGAGTACGCGGTGCCGGGAGGCATCATGACTGCATGTTTTATTTTTTACCAGGGAATGTGCTGATGAAAAAGTTAAGCCAAGCCTTATTCTTAACCTCCTGCCTTGCTGCCTGCGGCAGTGCTGCAGCTGCTGATCTCAATATTTGGAACTGGAGCGACTATATCGCCCAGGATACTGTTGCCAATTTTGAAAAACAGTACAATCTTGAGGCCAACTATGCCTTGTTTGATTCCAATGAGATGGTGGAGGCCCGCCTGCTTTCCGGACATTCAGGCTTTGATGCCTGCATGATGACCAGCTACTACGTACCGCGTCTGGCCAAGGCCGGGGCTTTGGAGAAAATAGATCACTCCAAGATCCCCAACTGGCAGAATCTCGATCCCGAGCGCCTGAAGATGCTCGCCACCATCGATCCCAACAATGATTACGCCTACCCCTACACCGAAATTGCCGTGGGCATCGGCTACAACAAGGAAAAGATAGCTGAGATCTTCGGGCCGGATTACAAGGTGGACAGCTGGGATTTCCTCTTTAACAAGGAAAATTCCGATAAGTTAAAGCAGTGCGGCATCGCCGTGCTCGACTCGCCCATTGAGGTGATCTCCACCGCCATGCACTATTTAGGCAAAGACCCCACCTCAGAAAAGGCAGCTGACTATAAAGAGGCGCAGGAGATGCTCACTAAGCTCGCCTCCAACGTGGCCTATTTCCACTCTTCACGCTTTATCAATGATTTAGCCTCAGGCGAGATCTGCGTGGCCGTGGGCTATTCAGGCGATATTCTGCAGGCGGCCGACCGCGCCAGACAGTCAGGGCGCAGCTATACCATTGAGTATGTGCTCCCCAAGGAAGGCACCATGATGTGGTA
>JADINH010000115.1 GCA_017694225.1 Candidatus Avisuccinivibrio stercorigallinarum | reverse complement strand
AATTTTTTCGCGTATTTCAATCATAAGACAGGCTGCGGGGGTTGTGCTGCAGCCTCATCTCCTTAAAAAGCACAAAGCGTCCATTCCGGGCGCTTTTTCTGCTGTCTGGGCTGCAGCTCTGCTGCCTTACGCCCCATTCTCTGCCCTGCCTCAGTTGCTTTTTGTAGAGTGTCCGGCGTGGGTTAAACTTTGATAATTAAAATCATGGCAAAGCCCATTTTAGTTCTTTTTACGCAAACGATTGCGTGTATTTGTTCTTTCGAGCCGGCTGTACAGCCCTGTACGCAGGCAGCATGGCAGGTTTTATAGACAGCTGTGAGCTTAGCTGCATCTAAGCGGTCAAAGCTCTGCCCAGCAGGGGCTGGCAGAGCTTACATAAAGTTACTTTTTGCTGCCTGTCAGGGCAAGCAGTCTGGAGCGGGCATAGTTGTTGGGGATGCAGTACTGCATCGGATCATCCAGATGCGTGACAGCAGGTGATATGGTCAGGCAGCCTGCGGCCTGCAGTAGCGTGAAGCGGTTTACGGTGCCCGATGGCGGCACCTGCGGCTCCTGGCTGAGGCGCTGGCAGTCAATAAACAGCTCTGGATTAACAGCAGCTGGATCACCTGTTACCCGCTCATCTATATTGAGCATGGTTTTGGCTTCCCTGCGCCCCTCTTTGCCGAGGAACAACGCTAACTGAGCATCCTCATCCTTGGCGCCGTACCAGCTCTTTTTGCTCTTTACTCTTCCGGTGCGCATACAGTTGCAAAGCTCACGCGGCCAGTACACCTGCTCTGCGCCTGGAGCAAAGCAATAATGCCCGAACTCATCTGCAAAAAAGGAAAGCAGCTTTGACAGGTCGCGCTCACTGACGTCATCGGGATGCAGCTTGAATTTGCGCGCCGCCGTCAGGCGCAGTTCAGGGTCGAAATACTTCCTTAGATCGTCCTCAGTAAAGCCGGCAAGCAATGCGTATTTTGGATCCTGACTGAGATCCTTTAAGGGCAGAGTGCATTTCCAAAAAGGATTGAAGTTAATGCGTGCAGTCAGCAAAATAAACTTAAACTTGCCGCGGCAGCTGCGCAGGGCCCTGACAAAGAAATCCTGCAGCAGGTGCTCAACCTGGCGCATGGTGCGCAGATTGTACCTGGAGTAGAACAGCGGTGCGTCCACGTTCTCCACTATCAGGACGTTGTTGTCCCCCTTCAGCGCATCACACAGTTGTAAAAATACCTCGTCAGGGGGCAGATGGCTTTCAGGCTCAATTTTCAGATAATTGCCCAAGGCATTAGAGATTTCCCTGGTGTATCTGCTCATTTCTTTGTAGAAAGTATCGGCATCAAATTTGCTTATGAAGGAAAGGTGTCCATTATTCCAGCGGTATATGCGGCTTAAATCCAAGCGCACTACGGTATGCCCGCTGAACTCAGCCTGTCTGTTCGCTGCTTTAAGACCGGCAAAATCGCCTTTACCGGAAAAAAGAGCATAAAGATCATCGCACACGGCGCCCAGGCCGAAGCCTGCCGGCCTGCAGATAATGCAGGGCTCTTTCTCGGAGGCCAGCTCGCACAGCAGATCGGTGTGATCAACGTAGATCTTCTCTGCGCGGCTCTTTCTGGGGCTGGTGCTGTAGATATTAGTGATGCCATTTTCGTCTTGATCGTACAGCTTTTGGCGGATGAGGCCCTTCAGCAGGGCGGCTGACAGGGCTTCGCATTTTGCGTCAGTGGTTGCAGCGCTGGTCATGTTTTACCTGTTTTTTAATCTGCTGACTGCGGTGTATCTGGCTTGTCCTGCGGGACATCTCCTTCCTGCACACAGTTTATGATTTCCTGAAAGAGCAGTGCGCGCTGATCCTTTTTATTATTTAAGGCCGGCAGATAGCGGTCGTGGATAAGCTGCAACAGCCCGTCAGCGGCGTAGGAGTTGGGCAGGCAGTATTGCACCATGCCATCAGGCGTATTAAGCGGCATGCTGTAATAACCTGAAGCATAGAGGATAGCCCGCGGGTCAATACCGTTTTGCGGATCCTGCACCTTTGCGCTGTCTCCTGTGACATCGAGGAGCACCGCCTCCCTGCTGCCCAGTCCCTGCAGCTGACCAAGACGGGCAAGAGCAAAGCGCAGGCCTTTGGTACCCAGCAGCTTATAACACTCTGAGCGATCGGAGCTGTATGAGTAATCAAAGCCGCTGTTTTTGCCCTGCGCGCTGTCCTTAAACAGGCCGCACTTGAAGTAATCAAACAGATCAGCCGGGCAGTACAGGCCTTCGCTGATGCCGGGGGCAAAGCAGTAATTGCCAAAATGCTGCGCCATGAGCTCAAGCAGCTCCTCAATCTCATCTGCAGTAACCTGAGCGCTGTCTTTGCCAAAGTGGCGGGCTGCAGCGAGCTTAAGCTCCGGGCCCATATATTCCTTGATCTCTGCGGCGGTAAAGCCCAGCAGTCTGGCATATTTCGGATCACGGCTTAAGTCGGCATAACTGCCGGTTTCGAGCAAAAAATCCCATGGCATTCTGCCGGTGATTAGTGTAAAGCCAAGTTCGCCCTTTTTGTGGCGCTTTTCCACTTCAGTGAGCACTTCTCTTAAGCATTCTAAAATATCCTTAAGAGCCTGCGCACTGCCGCTGCATTCAAACAATGCACTATCAAAATTCTCGATAATCAGGGCTGTGCCGGGCTTGAGCTCATCTATCAGCACCTCAAGCATGGTGGCAGGCTTTGGATAGCGCACTTTGCTGAAGCCAAATAACATGCCCCAAATATCATCATCGCCGTCGTCATCGTCATCTAAGCCAAATAAATCGGAAAGGCCCCAGGGATCGTCCCTGCGCTTTTCGTAATCCGCCAGATCATCAAGATCATAATAAATATCCATCTGCTCGCATTTATTATTGATATATAAAGTCAGCTCTCTGGCAAAATCCTTGCCTTCATTGCCGGTATCCGCAAATGGAACTTCTGCGGTAATGTAAGCAAAATCAAGGCGCACCACCTGCTGTGGAGCCTTATGCTCTTCAGCATTTAAGAAGGCTTCACCTTTTAAATCCTTAAAAAAGGTCTTATCGCGATCAAAGTAATTTTCCAGGCACTGCAGCGGTACAGACATGCCAAAACCGCTGGGACGATTGAAGAGGCACAGCCGCTTCTCCTGTGCAAGCTGGGCTGTCAGGTAAGTTTTGTCTACAAAAATTTTATTGGTTCTGTCGATATTCCTGTAGGCATTGGGCGGCGCCGGCACCCTGCTTTTTAAAAATTCGTTGATCTTGGTGCTGTCAGAGGTGGTGCTCTTTTTAGGCATGCCTCTCTCCGCTGTAAATTATCTGTACTGCAGTGTATGCGCGTCTGCGCTGCTGTGTGCATTATTTTAAAGCACAGCGCCGTACTTTGAAAATGGCGGCAGGATGCGGCCCTTCAGGCGCGGCGCATGGACGCCATCAGAAACAGCTCTTCAAGGCAGCGCTCTGCTTCAAGATTGGGTGCAGTTAATACCGCATCCCCTCTTGGCGGGATGCCGCCTGCCGGGCTGAGCAGCCCCTGCTGAAACAACAGCTTGTCACATGAACTTTCCACGTGAATACTGCTCTCTGCCATTCCCGGATAAGTCAGATACCATGGGGCATCTTTAAGCACCCTGCAGGTGAGATCCAGCAGACCTGCATTAAGCTGCAGCGGGCCTGCCCCCTCTTTTACTCCCAGATAATGCAGCACCGATGCCGGCCTGCATACCCGCTCAGTGCAGTGCAGGGCAAAGCTGTATCCGCCGCAGCGGCGCTCAAGCTCGTCTGCATTGAGCCCCAGCGCAGCCACTTCCGCGCGGGTAAAGCCGCACAGCTTATTGTCATACTCATCAAAAAGGCAGCGAAACCATCCGGCAGTGCCTGAACTGTGATCACCGCTGAAGTAAGAGCGGGCTGTCAGCATGCCGCAGCGGATGTACTGCATGGAGTTTTTTATAACGCTGAGCAGGGCTGTCAGCAAATTAGCTGTCTGCTGCAGGCTCTCCGGCTGTGCAGCTGCTGCAAAAAGCGGCTCATCAAGATCGTCTATGAGAATGACTGTCCGCAGTTTTATGCCGGCCTGAAGAAAGCGCAGCAGCACACCTGCAGGCGGATACTCCTGCTTTAATTTTGCAAACTCAGGCTTAAATCCAAGCTTTAAGCCCTGTCTGATGATTGCGTCGCTCAGTCTGTCCTTAAAAACATCAAGATTAAAATGGCCGGGCGGCATATCCGCAATGAGATCTTTGAAGTTAAGGCGCAGCAGCTGATATTGGTGGTCATCCCGCCACAGCCTTGCGATCTTCAGCCCGGCAAAGGCCGCAGTATGGACGCCGCTTGAAAAGAGCGCTTCAATGGTGTCCAGGCACACCGTCTTGCCAAAGCCTGAAGGGCGGGCAAGCAGCGACGGCCAGTGCGCCTGACAGAGGGTGCAAAGACGCTCTGTTTTGTCCACATACAGCCCCTGTTTTCTTAATCTGACAAAAGAATTTGCCCGGCATTCGTTTGTGCGATCAGCTGCCGCTCCGCTGCATAAATCTGTCATAAATGTCCCTCGGACCTCGGATTTAAAGTTTTCCCCGTTGAAGTTCTTTGGTGATTTTATGCAGGACGCTGAATTTAGCCAAGTACACAGTGCACTCTTTGCGCACAAAAGTTGTGATTGGGCACCAAATTTTTGCGCCAGTCCCTGCCGCCCCTCTTTTACCCCGGCGGCCGGATGCGTATAATCTCAACTGATCATCTGCTGCGTTAACACCAAGGACTAAGAGCTTTGAGGATTAACACATGCCTAAAATTTTAAATTACGGTTCATTAAACATCGATTACGTTTACGGCGTCGATCACATGGTTATGCCCGGTGAAACCCTGGCATCCTTCTCCCGCGACATCTTCGCAGGCGGAAAAGGCTTAAATCAGTCGGTAGCCTGTGCCCGTGCCGGCGGTGAGGTCTATCACGCCGGTGCTGTCGGCCGCGATGACAGCAAGGTGCTGCTTGATGTGATTGCCTCAAGCGGCATCCATGACGATTTCCTGCAGCGCCGCGACAGCGCCAGCGGCCACACCATCATTCAGGTGGACAAGACCGGACAGAACTGCAT
>JADINH010000114.1 GCA_017694225.1 Candidatus Avisuccinivibrio stercorigallinarum | reverse complement strand
GCATGGTGACGCGGTCAAGGCCAAAGGCCAGACCGGCATGCGGCGGAGCACCATATGACAGCGCATCAAGCAGGAAGCCAAACTTCTTGCGGGCCTCCTCCGGGCTGATGCCCAGAACCTTGAAGACAGCCTGCTGCATTTCTTCATCGTGAATACGCACTGAGCCGCCGCCTGACTCATAGCCGTTGATAACCAGGTCATATGCATCGGCATAGACAGACATCGGATGGTCGATAAGCTGCTGCGGAGTGACGTTTGACGGCGCCGTAAACGGATGGTGCATGGCGGTAAGGCCAGCCTCTTCGGTGTACTCAAACATCGGGAAGTCCACCACCCACAGGGCCTTGTAGCCGGAGTTCACCAGGCCGTGATCCTTGGCAGTCTGCAGACGCAGCGCACCCATGGCAGAGGAAATCTTGTTGCGCTCACCGCAGCCCACAAAGACGATGTCCCCGTCTTTGGCGCAGCACGATGACACCAGCCCCATGAGCTCATCTGCAGTGACGTGCTTGGAGATGGAGGACTGCAGGCCTTCAGCGCCCTTTGACAGATCGTTGACCTTGATCCAGATAAGACCAGAGGCGCCCATCTTCTTGATGTAGGCGGTGTAATTGTCAATCTCACGGCGGGTGAGCTTGGCGCCGCCGGGCAGCGCAAAGGTGACCACGCGGCACTTGGGATCATTGGCCGGCTCTGAGAGCACCTTGAAGGTGCTGTTCTTGACGGCATCACAGGCAGTGTGCAGCTCAAAGTCAATGCGCAGATCAGGCTTGTCTGAGCCAAAGCGGTCCATGGCCTCATCCCAGGTCATGACCGGCAGTTTTCCGAGGTCAACACCGGCAAATTCCTTGAACAGGCCCACCATCATCTCTTCCATGATGTCACGCACATCCTGGGATGACATGAAGGAAGTCTCCACATCGATCTGGGTGAACTCAGGCTGGCGGTCAGCACGCAGATCCTCATCGCGGAAGCACTTTACAATCTGATAATAGCGGTCATAGCCTGCGATCATCAAAAGCTGCTTGAACAGCTGCGGAGACTGCGGCAAAGCATAGAACTTGCCGTGGTGGATGCGCGAGGGCACCAGATAGTCACGGGCGCCTTCGGGGGTGGCCTTGGTCAGCATCGGAGTTTCGATGTCAAGGAAACCGTGATCATCAAGGAAACGGCGCACATAGCGGGTGATGGCGGCTCTTTTCTTGAAGATCTCAGTCATCACCGGGCGGCGCAGGTCGAGATAGCGGTAGCGCAGGCGCTGCTCTTCGCTGTTGTCCTGATTGAAATCGATGGGCAGGGCGGCTGATTTGTTGAAGATCTTAAGCGCAGTGGCATACACCTCAACGGCGCCGGTCTTCATCTTGTTGTTGACCTGATCGGCCGGACGGGCCTTTACCTTGCCGGTAACCTGAATGCAGTACTCAGAGCGCAGCACTGATGCCTGCTCGTGCACGGCAGCCTCATCGGGATCAAACACCACCTGCACGATGCCTTCGCGATCGCGCAGATCAATAAAGATAAGGCCACCAAGATCACGGCGGCGGTTGACCCAGCCGCACAGGGTGACTTCTTGATTTTCGCGGCTTAAATCTACTTCACCGCAGTAAATTGAACGCATTGACATAAAAAGCCTCTTACTCTTTATTGTGCGGGCAGGAGCTGCATGCCCCTGAAGGCTGATGCGAGCTGGACTTGCCAAAGCAGCCCACACCCTTGAGGGAGAAATTGGAGAGCGAAATTTTGCGCTTCAAGCTCTGCTGCCCGCATTTGGGGCATAAAGTCAAAGGCGCATCGCGCATTCCCTGACGCGCGCTGATCTCTGCGCCGCAGCTGGCGCATTTGTACTCATACAAAGGCATGATAAACCCACTTAAGAGCAAAATATTGTTAAAATTTGGTGGCTTATTATATTGCATTGAGAGCCAAGAAAAAAGCACTCAAAAGGGCTTAACTACCGGCTTTAAGGCGCTTTTGCAGCTCTTCGTGCAGACAAAGACAAAGTACAGTTTTTACCTTGGAAAAAATTATGCAGACATCAAATCCCACCATGCAGGACTTTTTAGGCATCAAGTTCTTAAGTTCTGACCATAAAAAACTCATTGCCAGCATGCAGGTGACTGAGCGCAGCTCACAGGTGCACGGCCTGCTCAACGGCGGGGCTTCCCTGGCGCTGTGCGAGATCTGCGCCGGCACCCTGTCACTTAAGCTGCTTGAGGGCACGGAGTATACGGCCCTGGGCGCACAGGTCAGCGCCAATCATTTAAGAAGTGCACCACTTGGCGCCACCGTGCGCTGCATCGTCACGCCGCTCAAGACCGGCTCACGGCTGCATGTCATGGACTGCAAGGTGGTCAACGAAAAAGATGAAGTGCTGTGCAGTGCCACCGTGACCAATATGGTTGTCCCCAGAGCGCAGATTGCAGGCGGCAAAAAGACAGCTGACAGCACAGCGGCAGAGCACACCTCAGCACCTGCAGGAGGGCTTTGCCATGAGTAATTACTGTAGTGCACACCGCGGCTTTGAACGCTTTTTAGACGGCTCACAGGTGCTGGTGGACAAGTCCGATCTGATTGCCAATTTGGCAACATATCACAGATGCCGTTATATCTTAATGCCCCCGCATTTTGGCAAATCCACGCTGCTGGACTTTTTGCAGGAGCTCTACTCCCACGGCACCGCGCGCATGGCCGGCCTGAAGATTGAGCGTGAGCACTTGTGGAAGGACAAGAAAACCTGCAAGGTTGTAGTGCTTGATTTTGCTGAGGTCTTAAAGCACATTGATCCCGCAAAGCCGCTTAGGGAAGAAATTAGCAGAGCCTTTTGCGCCCATCTGCGGCAGCAGTTCACACTGGCAGGCCTGGAGCCTGATCCTGCACAAAAAGATCTAGATTTGGCTCTCTGCTCAAGATTAAAAAACGAGCCCTACTTCAGCGTGGCATTGCTGGTCAAAAACAACGAGGCCCTGCTTGAGCACTTTATTTTTGAGCCCGAGCTCTTTGAGTACTGCAGCAGACTGCAATACTACTTTTACGGAATGACTGCATCGTACAGCAGCCGTTTCCGCTCTATGTGGGTCACCGGCAGCGTCCATTACTCAGAGAGTATTTTAGACACCCTGCCGCACGATGATTATTTTAGAGATTACTCATATAATTCTGACGTCCCTGGCATCTTCGGCTTCAGCGCAGAGGAAATTGAGCAGAACTTTGGCCCCCAGCTGCAGCACGCGGCCAGGGTGCTAAGCGCGCAAAATCTGCAGGGCAAAGTCTGGACGGCAGCGGATGTGCTTGAGGAAATCGAGGCACAATACGGCGGCTTCTCGTTTAATCTGTACGACAACAATTCTCCCAAGCTTTGCAACCCGCACTCGGTGCTCAGCTTCCTTGCTGCCCCGGAGCAGGGCTTTAAAACCTACTGTACTGACCACTGCCCGCAGGCTGCGGGACTTATCGACAAATTCATGTGTGCAGCTATGCAGGGATATCCCTCGGACAGTGAGCAGGAGCGCGCCAAAGGGCAGTCTTCCGGCCTCGACGGGCTGATTGCAGAAAAACAAACATGGGATTTCAGCTTTCTTTGCCTGCACGCTTGCTACATAGACGGGCAGCCTTTTCTGCCAACGTCACAGCTGCTCTGGCGCCAGGGATTTTTTAGCATAAAACAGGTCAATTCTTCTGAAGATGACAAAGATTATGTGGTGGATTTGGCTGTGCCTAATCTTGAGGTGCGCCGCTGCTTTGAAGAGTCCTACCGGCGCTTAAAAGCTGCAGGACAGCGCCGGAACAGATCCTCGGCAAAGGGAGCTCCAGAGCTTCACAAAGGTCAAAAT
>JADINH010000113.1 GCA_017694225.1 Candidatus Avisuccinivibrio stercorigallinarum | reverse complement strand
GCATCATCCTGACTTCTGCCGGCAGGCGTTTCCGCGACTTTGCCTCCGAATGCCTCGGGCGCTACAACAAGCTGCTCACCGATCTCAAAGTCGAGGAAAATCCGGTCTTTGGCTCCATTAAGATCTACTGCTCGGTCTCAGCCTCCTATATCTTTATTCCGCGCCTGTTAAGTGAACTGCGCTTTGATCATCCGGGCCTGGAGGTCAGCCTGGAGACCGGCGATCCGGCCAATGCCCTGGAGCTTTTAAAGCAGGACGGCATCGACTTTGTAATTGCCGCGCTGCCAGAGAAGCTGCCCGATGACATTACGGCCGTGCCTTTGGTGTCCTTCCCGCTGGTGCTGATTGCCCCGAAGTCACCGCTTTCCAAAATCCCGGGCTTTGACGGCGAGCATTACGACCTTGCCAAAACCCCCTTTATCATGGCCGAGCACGGGCAGCTGCGCTTTGAGGTGGACAAATGGTTTAAAGCGCAGCAGGTAAAACCCAACATCTACTCTGAGGTGGCAGGCCACGAGGCCATTGTGAGCCTGTGTGCGCTGGGCTTTGGCCTCGCCGTAGCGCCGCGCCTGGTGGTGGATCTGTCCCCGTTCAAGGGCGATGTCAAACAGCTTAATGCCCCCACCCTGCCCAATTTCAATCTGGCGCTGTGCTGCCTTAAAAAACGCTCGAAAGAGCTTATCATCGAGGCGGTCAACAAGGTGGCAGCCAAGACCGCGCCCACCTTCAGTGCAGATCTGTTAAGCCGGCGCCTTAACGATTAAGACCGCGATTTTTGGCGCCTCAGGCTGCAGGAAAATTATGCGCTGTGACTTAGTTCTCACATTTAATGTTTGCGCGCAGCGGCGCTTTTTCTTATAGTTGATCATTACAGTAAGCATGGGACAATGGGGCGAGGACCCCGGGGATTTTCCTGTTATTTTGCTTTAGGAGTTTTGTCATGTTTAAGGATATTAATCCGACCAAGACCGCTGCCTGGAAGGCATTAAGCGAACATTTTGCCCAGACCAAGGGCCGCACTATCAAAGAATTATTTGCCGCTGATCCCGAGCGCTTCAAGAAGTTCTCATTAGCTCTCGGCGATGATCTCTTAGTTGATTTCTCCAAGAACATCGTTGATGAAAAGACCATGTCCCTGCTGTTGGATCTGGCCCGTGAGTGTGATGTGCCCTCTGACATCGAAGCCATGTTCACCGGCGAGAAGATCAACCGCACTGAAAACAGAGCCGTGCTGCACACTGCACTGCGCAACTTCTCAGGCAAGCCGGTATACGTTGACGGCCAGGATGTGATGCCGGACGTACAGAAGGTGCTGGCCAAGATGAAGGATTTCTGCGGCAAGGTCATTTCCGGTGAGTGGAAGGGCTATACCGGCAAGGAGATCACCGACATCGTCAACGTCGGCATCGGCGGTTCTGATTTGGGCCCCTGCATGATCACTGCAGCCCTCACCCCCTACCACACCCGCCTCAAGGCTCACTTTGTGTCCAACATCGACGGCACCCACATGGTTGAGACCTTAAAGCAGTGCAAGCCTGAGACCACCATGTTCCTCATCGCCTCCAAGACCTTTACCACCCTGGAGACCATGACCAACGCCCACACCGCCCGCGACTGGTTCTTAAAGGCAGCAGGCGACGTTAAGCACGTGGCCAAGCACTTCGTGGCCATCTCCACCAACACTGAGGAAGTGGCCAAGTTCGGCATCGACACCAACAATATGTTCGAGTTCTGGGACTGGGTCGGCGGCCGTTATTCTTCCTGGTCAGCCATCGGACTGTCCATTGCCCTGGCCTGCGGCTTTGACAATTTCGAGCAGTTCTTAAAGGGCGGCTATGCCATGGACGTGCACTTCAGAACTACTCCGCTGGAAAAGAACATCCCGGCACTGCTCGCCTTAATCGGCCTGTGGTACAACAACTTCTACGGCTTTGCCACTGAGGCCATTCTGCCCTACGATCAGTACATGTACCGCTTCCCGGCCTACTTCCAGCAGGGCAACATGGAGTCAAACGGCAAGAGCGTAGACAGAAACGGCAACCCGGTTGATTATCAGACCGGCCCCATCATCTGGGGCGAGCCCGGCACCAACGGCCAGCACGCTTTCTATCAGCTCATTCATCAGGGAACCAAGGTCATCCCCTGCGACTTCATCGCACCGGCCCGCACCCACAATAAGATTGGCGATCACCACGTCAAGCTGCTCTCAAACTTCTTTGCCCAGACTGAAGCCTTAGCCTTCGGCAAGACCCGCGAGGAAGTGATTGCAGAGTTTGAAAAGAAGGGCAAGAAGCCTGAGGAATACCTGCCTGTAGTGCCGTTCAAGGTCTTCACCGGCAACCGTCCGACCAACTCCATCCTGGTCAGGGAGATCACCCCGTACACCTTAGGTATGCTGGTGGCCTTATACGAGCACAAGATCTTTGTGCAGGGCGCCATCCTCAATATCTACACCTTCGATCAGTGGGGCGTGGAACTGGGCAAGCAGCTGGCTATGCGCATCATTCCGGAACTTGAGAATGACGAGACCATTGCAAGCCACGACAGCTCAACCAACGGCCTGATTAATGCTTACAAGGCTATGCGCTAAGCTTTAAGTCTATCCTTTGACTGATCAAATCGGGGCGCTGCAGCCGTCAGGATGCAGCGCCTTTTTCTTTTCAGCCGCCGCTGTCAAGTAAAGTTAAGAACTGTTAAGGCCGGCGGATGTACCCACTTAATGCTGCAGGGCAAAGATTTTGGCCGTGTTAAGCGCCTCAAGCTTAACCCCCAAATCCCGGGCAGCATGCCAGCCCCAGTTGGGATCAGAGAGCATGGCTCTGCCGATGTCCACTACATCGCAGGCCCCAAGCTGCAGCGCGGTCTCAGCCTGAAATGCATTGGTGATAAGCCCGACGCCAAAGACACAAAGGCCGGTCTCCTGCCTGACCCGTGCAGCAAAGGGCAACTGATAGCCGGGAGCGACTTTAATGGGAGCACTGAGCAGGCCGCCGGTTGAGATGTCAGCAAAAGAGCAGCCAAGCTCCTGCGCCAGCCTGGCGATCTTGACGGTATCCTCAATAGTCATGCCGCCCTCAATCCAGTCTGTGGCACTCAGGCGAATACCGACAGCAAAGTTCTCTGACACTGCAGCTTTAATGGCGCGCAGCACTTCAGTTAAAAAGCGCACCCGGTTGTCAAATGAGCCGCCGTATTCGTCGGTGCGCTGATTGGACAGCGGCGAGAGGAACTCATGGATAAGATAGCCGTGCGCAGCGTGCAGCATAATGCCGTCACAGCCTGCCTGCTGCGCCCTCACTGCACCCTCTGCAAATTTCTGCACCAGCTCTTTTATCTCGTCTGCTGCAAGCTCACGGGGCAGCGGAAAGTTCTGTGACCATGTCAGCGCTGAAGGCGCCACCGGCTGCCAGCCGCCCTCCTCAGGGCTCATCCAGGCATCGGTGTGCGGATTGCAGCTTGCCTTGCGTCCGGCGTGGGCCAGCTGCAGCAGCACCCTGGTGTCAGGGGATGCAGTTTTCATCGCTTTGACAATGCGGACGATGCCTGCGGCACGCTCGTCATCCCAGATCCCCAGGCAGAACGGTGAAATGCGCCCTTCCGGCACCGCCGCAGTGGCCTCAATGGTCACCGCGCCCGCACCGGAGGCGGCCAGAGCGGCATAGTGCTGCAGATGAAAATCCTGCGCCAGGCCGTCTTTGGCCTGCCACATGCACATCGGCGGAACATTGATGCGGTTTTTAAGTGAAAGCGCTCCTGCACTGAGCTCTGAAAACAAAATAGTCTGCATCTTTTCTCCTTTGAGATATAACTCCTTTGTCTCGATTATGCCATGACCCTGCATTTTTGCAGCCCCGCTCTACATAAATTACAATAGAGGCACATTTTGAAGGACACCGCCCCATGACTGCTGATAACTTATGCTACATCCCGCTGCACATTCACTCTGACTATTCCATCTCTGACGGACTGCAGAGCGTGGGCGCCATTGTCAAAACCGCACAGAAATACAAGATCCCGGCTTTGGCGGTCACTGATCTGTCCAATATCTGCGGTTTCGTCAAATTCTATTCTGCCTGCCGCGCCGCGGGCATCAAGCCCATTTTGGGCGCGGACATCACCCTGCGCGAAACTGTGGGCAATGCAGGCGATACGGTCAGCAGCAGACTTACCATCCTTGCCATGGACAATGTCGGCCGGCAAAATTTGTATGACATCCTGTCAAATGCCTGGCTGCGCTCAGATCCCGGAGCCTTTAATGCCTACACCAGCCTGGAGGAACTCACGCAGTATTCGGCAGGCCTCATTCTGCTGGCCGGTTTTCGCAGTGACATCGGGCGCATGGTCTACGCACAGGACTATCCCGGGGCACAGGCGCGCACGGCCTATTACAAAGAGCACTTTGGCGACCGTTTCTGCTTTGAAATCACCCGCACCGGCCGTGAGGGCGAAAGCGAGTTTGAGAGCTTTGCCCTGGAGAGCTGCGTGCGATTGCAGATAGCTCCGGTGGCCACCAATGACACCGTATTTATGCGCGGGCCCAATGACGTGCCCGCAGACGGTTTTACCGACTATGAAATTCACGATGTGCGCGTCAGCATTCAGCGCGGCTGTCAGCGCGGCAACAAGGATGTAGCCCGCATCTACTCCCCGCAGCAGTATTTCAGAAGCCCGCAGGAGATGAATGAGCTCTTTGCCGATCTGCCCGAGGCCATTGCCAACAGCCGCGCCATTGCCGAGCGCTGCAATGTGGAGATTGAGCTTGATCATCCGCGCCTGCCCCATTACCCCACCGGAAATTTGTCCCCGGCCGACTGCCTGCGCCAGAAGGCCCATGAGGGCTTAAAAGAGCGTCTTGAGTTTCTCTTCCCTGATCCCAAGGTGCGCGAAGAGAAAAGACCAATTTACGAGCAGCGCCTGGAGACAGAGCTTGATGTGATCATCAAGATGGACTTCCCGGGCTACTTCCTCATCGTGATGGACTTTATTCAATGGTCCAAAGATCACGGCGTGCCGGTAGGCCCGGGCCGCGGCTCCGGCGGCGGCTCTTTGGTAGCCTACTCCCTTAAGATCACCGACTTTGATCCGCTGCAGTTTGATCTGCTCTTCGAGCGCTTTCTAAACCCTGAGCGTGTGTCCATGCCGGACTTTGACGTGGACTTCTGCCAGAGAAAGCGCGAGAAAACACTCGATTACGTGCGCAACAATTACGGCTTTAACGCCGTCTCGCAGATCGCCACCTTTGGCACCATGGCGCCCAAGGCCGCCATCAAGGACACAGGCCGTGCTCTGGGCATGGGCTACGGTGCGGTAGATTATGTAGCCAAGATGCTGCCCGCCCAGCCCGGCCTTACTTTCCAGGCGGCGCTCGGCTTTGACAAAAAGGGCAATCCCTGCGAAAGCGCCGCCCCGGATTTTGTGACCTTGTATGAGCAGGCCAAGGCCAATGACGACCGCCAGCGCGTGGAGCTTATTCACATCGCCATGCGCCTGGAGGGTGTGATCAGAAACATCGGCAAACATGCTGCCGGTGTGGTGATCTCCCCTACCCGCACCGCCGAGTTCACCCCTTTAATGCTCGACTCTGAGGGCAACACCATTACGCAGTTTGACAAAAAGGATGTGGAGCACGCAGGCCTGGTTAAATTCGACTTTTTGGGCCTGACTACGCTGACCATCATCTCCGATGCCCTGGTGATGATCAACGAAAGGCGCGATCGCGAGCACAAGCCGCACATCGACATTCACGCCATCCCATATCACGATGACGCCTCTTTTAAGATGCTGCAGCAGGGTGAGACCACCGCCGTATTCCAGCTTGAATCCGTGGGCATGAGAAAGCTCATCGGTCAGATGCAGCCAGACCGCTTTGATGACTTGATCGCTCTGGTGGCGCTCTACCGCCCGGGCCCTATCAAGAGCGGCATGGTGGAGCATTTCGTGCAGAGAAAGCACGGCAAGGAGGAGGTAAGCTACCCCTCTCCTGATTTCCAGGATCTCGATTTAAAGCCGATCCTTGATTCGACCTACGGCGTGATTGTCTATCAGGAGCAGGTGATGCAGATTGCCCAGGTGCTGGCCGGCTACAGCCTCGGCGGCGCTGACATTCTGCGCCGCGCCATGGGCAAGAAGAACCCGGCTGAGATGGCAGGCCAGCGCTCGGTGTTTAAGGAAGGCGCCATCAAGAAGGGCAAAGATCCGGACATCGCCATGAAGATCTTCGATCAGGTGGAGATGTTCGCCGAGTACGGCTTTAACAAGTCCCACTCGGCAGCCTATGCCCTGGTGGCCTGGTGGACGCTCTGGCTTAAGGTGCACTTCCCGGCTGAGTTCCTGGCGGCCATGATGACCGCCGACCGCCAGCACACTGAAAAACTGGTGACCTACATCGCCGAATGCCACCGCCTTAAGATCAAGGTCAATCCCCCGGATGTGACCACCGGACGCTTTGACTTCTGCGTAGACAAAAACGGTGCCATCGTTTACGGCATCGGTGCGGTCAAAGGCATCGGTGAGGATTTTTGCGATCATCTGGTGAAGATGCGCGAGGAAAAAGGCGGCTTTACTGACTTTTACGACTTTGTGTCCAAAATCGGCAGCAGCTTTTGCAACAAGAAAAATCTGGAGGCGCTGATCATGAGCGGAGCGCTCGACAAACTCTGCCCGTCACGCGCCAAGATGCTGGCATCCATCACCAATGCGGTTAAATACGCGCAGCGCCTGGAGGAAGATCAGGACAGCGGACAGCTTGATTTATTCTCCCTGCTTGAGACCACCGACAACAAGCCTGAGCTCGTCAACGTTCCGGACTTCAGCGACAAATACCGCCTGGCGCTGGAAAAGAGCGTGCTCGGTCTCTATCTTTCGGGCCATCCGATTAACGTCTATCAAGATGAGCTGCGCTTTTTCATTGAGAGCACCCTGGACAAATTAAAGCCCGGCACCCGCGAGCGCCCCAATGCCTGCCGGGTATGCGGCGTGGTGATTGCATCCAATGAGCGCACTGCCAAATCAGACGGCCACAAGTTCTACATCATCACCATTGATGACGGCACTTCACAGATTGAAGTCAGCCTGCACGCCAGGGCCGCTGAAGAGTACGGCAGGATCCTGGCGCAAAAGCGTGAGGATGACGAGCGGGCGCTTAATCTTACCCCTGATGATCACAATGTGAGCTCCCCGCTGGTGCTGGTGCTCAACGCCCTGGTGTCAGTCTCGGAGGACAGCCCCCTGCCGCGCCTGCGCATTCAGGAGATGCACAGCCTGGAGGAGCTGAGAAGAGCCAACGCCTCCAGCCTGATTTTAAAGCTCTCAGAACAGACCTACCGTGATAAAGGCGAGCTTATCAACAAGCTGATTAACTGCGCCCGCCTGCCGCTTGCCGAGTACAAACAGATGCAGCAGCGCGCCCTGATAGAAGGCCGCTCACCCTATCAGTTCAAGGCTCCGGGCTGCCGGCTGCAGCTGCTGCTGGGCGACACCCTGATCCCCTTCAGCGGGCGCAACAGCCGCATTGACCCCAGCGACTTTTTAATCGACGGCATCCGTGACGCCGCGGGCAATGATGCGGTGCAGGTAAATTACTCGCAGGCAGTGTAATTTGTGCCGGAGAGGAGCTCTCCGGCACAAGCACATCTAAGCTGAAGTCTGCACCTGATAAGAGCACAGCTCCGTCAGCGCACGCTTGGTAAAACACAGTTTCCCGTCTGCATCTTTACTGCAGGCAAAAGCCTTAAGACCGGCATCCTCTGCCGGGAAGATGGTAAACCAGCCCTGCTCCGGGCAGATGTCAGCAAGCTTAAAGGACTTTAAAGTGCCGGGCGGGTTGAGCGGTGACAAATACATCTGATGCTGCCGGTCGATGCCGGACAGGCCGGCCAGACCGATGCCCGAGTGCTTGAGCAGGCACTCGCGGTGCGTCCAGTGCAGCAGGAAATAGCGCAGTGACTGGCGCTGCAAACTGTCAGCGCTTAAACCCGCCGCCTCATCTGCCTGCAGCAGCGCACTGAATTTGTTATATTCCTCTGCGCTCAGGACTTTTTTGGCAAGTGAGGTCAGGTTGCGGCGCAGTCTTAAGATCTCAGCATCAAGGCCCACTGCTGACAAGTCTGAAAACAAGATCAAAATGCTGCCCCCGGAGTGGGTGATATTGAAATGCACCTCACTGCCAACAAAATAAGGTTTGCCATGCTCCAGGCGTTTGACCTCAGACAGCGGCGTGTCCTGGGGCCGGCCGCACATATAGTTCATGGCACAGCGCAGGAAAAAGCGCTCTTTTAAAAAGATCTGCGCGCGTTTGGCGTGCAGGCCGATGCGCTGCATTTCAGCCAAATCCCTGGCATCGGTGGTCTCACCCAACTCTGAGAACAAAGCGGAGAATAAATACAAAGCCATATCAGCCTCAGCTGCGCTCAGAGCTCATGCTGCCGGAGCGGCTGCCAGGGCCGGGGTTTAACTTCACGTCCGCAAAGATGGCAGGATCGGCCGCCTCTGCCCTGCCTGCCTGTGACGCCTGGGCGTCATCCGTATTCTCAGCCTTTTGTGCATCTTTGCCTTTCTTAAGCTTTTTGCGCCAGAACGGGGTATAGCGCAGCACGTAGATGAAAATCAGATACCAAAGCGCTGCAACCGCCAGGCCGAAGATCACCCCGGCAAAAATCTGCTCACTGTTCAGCAGCTCCTGTGAAAGCTCCCAGTCCTGCAGCAGGAAGAGCACCTTTTTGGGAAAGGCAATGGCCAGCGCAAAAAAGGCATCGCCGGTTAACATTAAGAGCACGCCCTGGCGGAAGGAATGCGGCAGTACGCAGTGCAAAAGTCCCAGGACAAAGAGCAGCACCCCGGCACTGCCCAGAAAGCTTTCAATTAAAGGCATAACAGATCCAGATTGCAAAAACCTGCGCCGATTTTAACATTAATTCACGCCCCAGCCTGCTGCGTGCGGCTCCTTTCCTTTTCAAGGCTGAGCACATTGTTTACAATGAGTTCAGACAAATTTTGATTGAGTGGTAAAAGCCTGAGGCAGCCATGCACTGCGCAGGACTTTAACGGCAATATTTAAAGGACAGAGTTATGTTTTACTGGGATGCAGATCCCATTGCACTGAGCATCGGCCCGCTGGAGCTGCGCTGGTACGGCCTGCTGTTTGCAGGCGGCTTTGTGATCGGCTATTTCATCATGCAGTACATGTTCAAACAGCGCGGCTATGATCAAAATGAGCTGGACAAGCTGCTGCTCTTTATCTTTGCCGGCACAGTGATTGGCGCCCGTCTGGGGCACTGCCTTATCTATGAGCCCGATTTTTATCTTGCCCACCCCGTGGAGATCTTAAAGATCTGGCGCGGCGGCCTGGCAAGCCACGGCGGCACCTTAGGCGTGCTCTTTGCCGTGTTCCTGTACTTTAAGCTCTACAAGCCCAAATACACCTTTTTGACCTTTGCTGACATGGTATGCGTGCCCATCGCCCTGGTGTGCACCTTTATCCGCCTGGGCAACTTCATGAACTCCGAGATTCTGGGCATCCCCACTGACAGCGCTGTCGGCGTGGTCTTTGCGCGCCTTGGTGAGGATTTTGCGCGCTACCCCGCGCAGCTCTTTGAGGCCGCAGCGTACTTTGTGACCTTTTTGATCCTGGGCTATATCTACTTCTTTGTGAAAAGAAGACCGCAGGGCCTGATTTTTGCGCTGCTGTTTTTCTTTATTTATGCCGCCAGATTTTTCATCGAGCCCATCAAGATGGAGCAGGCTGATTACTCAACCCACACCATCTTTACCGTGGGACAGTTGTTATCCGTACCTTTTATGCTCTTCGGCCTTATTTTGGCCGTCTATGTATGGAAAAAGGGCAAGTGGGAGACTTTTAAGTGAAAATTGAAATTGTGATTTTAGCCGCAGGCCTGGGCAAACGCATGCACTCAGCCCTGCCCAAGGTGCTGCATCAGGTGGCAGGCCGCTCCATGTTAAGTCATGTCATTAAAGCCGCCCGCGCCCTCAATCCATACGCCGTGCATATCGTAAGCGGCCACAAGAGCGAACTGATTGAGGCTGAAGCTCAGAAGTATGCCGAGGGCTGCACGCTGTGCTGCCACAAGCAGGAGCAGCAGCTGGGCACTGCCAATGCAGTGGCCGCAGCCGCTGATGCCCTGTGTGATGACAGCATCACCGTGGTGCTCTATGCCGACACACCGCTCACCCCGGTCTCCGAGGTCGAGGCTCTGTGCGCTGATCTTGAGGCGCAGCAGGCAGATCTGGCCCTGCTTACCTGTGAGCTTGACGACCCCACGGGCTACGGGCGCATATTGCGCACCGCTGACGGTCAGGTGACCGGCATCGTTGAGGAAAAGGACTGCAGTGAAGAGCAGCGTCAGATTAAGGAAATCAACACCGGCATCATTGCGGTCAAAAGCTCACTGTTAAAGCAGTATCTGCCCAAGATCGGCTGCAATAACGCCCAGGGTGAGTACTATTTAACTGACCTTACCGGCCTTTTGGCTGCCGATCACTTTAAGGTGATAAGCCGCGTCAGCTCTGACTTTGCCCTGCTGCGCGGGGTGAACAACAAACTGCAGCTCTCTGAGGCCGAGCGCACCTATCAGTTGATGCAGGCCCGCCGCCTGATGACCGAAGGCGTGACCCTGGCTGATCCTGCCCGCTTTGATCTGCGCGGCAGCCTGCAGCACGGCGATGACGTCTTTATCGACATCAACTGCGTGTTTGAAGGCGAGTGTGTACTCGGCTCCAATGTGCACATCGGGGCTGGCTGCGTGATTAAGGACTGCGTCATCGGGGACAACTCCGTCATCTCCCCTTACAGCGTAATGGAAAGCTCAAAGCTTAAGCAGCACAACACCATCGGGCCCTTTGCCCGTCTGCGTCCGGGCAACACCCTGGAGGATGAGGTGCACGTGGGCAATTTCGTGGAGCTCAAAAAGGCACACCTCGGATATGGCACCAAGGCCGGTCATTTGTCTTATCTTGGCGACAGCGAGATCGGCCGCGATGTCAATATCGGTGCGGGCACCATTACCTGCAATTACGACGGCGCCAACAAACACCAGACCGTGATCGGCGATGACGTCTTTGTGGGCTCAGACACCCAGCTTGTCGCCCCGGTGACCGTAGAGAACGGCGCTACCATAGCAGCAGGCACCACCGTGACCCGCCGCGTGCCGGCCAATGCCCTGGTGCTGACCCGCGTCAGACCGGGCACCGTGATCCGCGATTATCAGCGCCCGCGCAAAGAGAAGAAATAAGGGTGCAGCGCGGCTGTGCTGTGGTGTGCAGCACAGCCAGGCGGCAGAAGCGCAAATACAGCTCTGCCGTAACAGCAAGGTTTGGAAGTTAATCTGCCCCGCAGCTGCCACAAAGCTCTAAAGCCAAAGGTGCAGCTGCAGGGCCCTGGTAAAAAGGAAAAGAATATGTGCGGCATTGTCGGCGCTGTTGCCAAGCGTCCCTTAGCAGAAATTCTGCTCACCGGCCTGAGTGCCCTGGAGTACCGCGGCTATGATTCAGCCGGTATTGCGTTTGTAAACCACGGCAGCCTGGAGCTGGTCAAGACTACCGGCAAGGTGCAGGCCTTAAAGGATGAAGTGGCCGCCCGTCAGGTGGACGGCTTTTTGGGCATCGCCCACACCCGCTGGGCCACCCACGGCAGCCCCACGCCGGAAAATGCCCATCCGCATACTGCCGGCACCCTGGCCATGGTGCACAACGGCATCATTGAAAATTACCAGGATCTCAAAACTGAGCTTGCCGCCAAAGGCATCACTTTCTACTCCCAGACTGACAGTGAAGTGCTGGTCAAGCTTATCAATGAGTACAAAGTAAGCGGCCTTGAGCTTCATGCGGCGCTGCAAAAAGCGCTCTGCCGCGTCAAAGGCTCTTACGCCGTGGCGCTGATTGACAGCACCGACCCTGATCACCTCTATCTTGCCAAGAAGGGCTCGCCGCTGGTCATCGGCCTTGGCATCGGTGAGAACTTTGCGGCATCAGATGTGCTGGCGCTGCTGCCTGTGACCTCACGCTTTATCTATCTTGAAGACGGTGACAGTGCCGTGCTCTCGCGTGAGAATGAGGAGATCTTTGACAGCGACGGCCTGCACATCGAGCGCGACTGCTCACATCTGGAGGTCTCAGCAAGCTCCATCTCCAAGGGCCCCTACAAGCATTACATGCAAAAGGAGATCTTCGAGCAGCCTGAGGCTTTGGAAAACACTATTTTGGGCCGCCTGACCACTGACAATGTCAGCGAGGAAGCTTTCATGCAGGCCAGCCCTGAGCTCTTTAAACACATTGAGCACATCGAGATCGCAGCCTGCGGCACCTCCTATCATGCAGGCCTCGTCGGCAAGTACTATCTGGAGGAATACGCCGGGATTTCCACCAGCGTCACCATTGCCTCGGAGTACCGCTACAAGCGCACCATTGTGCCCAGACACAGCCTGTTTGTGACCCTGTCGCAGTCAGGCGAAACTGCTGACACCCTGGCGGCCTTAAAGCTTGCCAAAACCCAGGGCTATGAAGCGGCGCTGTGCATCTGCAATGCCGCCAATTCATCCCTGGTGCGCTTGTCTGACGTGATCTTTTTGACCCGCGCCGGCACTGAGATCGGTGTGGCCTCCACCAAGGCATTCACCACGCAGCTGATGGCGCTCTTCATGCTCACCCTGGCCCTCGGGCGCGCCAACGGCAGCATTGATGCCCTCCACGGTGCGGCCTTTGTCAAAGCCCTGCAGCGTGCTCCGGCTGAGGTGCGCGGCATCTTAAAGCAGGACGAAAAGATTAAGGAGCTGGCGCGCAACTTTGCCGGTCTGCAGCATGCGCTGTTCCTGGGCCGCGGCGCCATGTACCCCATTGCCCTGGAAGGTGCGCTCAAGCTAAAAGAGATCTCCTATATCCACGCTGAGGGCTATGCCTCCGGTGAATTAAAGCACGGCCCGATTGCCCTTATCGATGCAAACATGCCGGTAATTGTGATCGCCCCGAAAGACGAGCTTTTGTCCAAGCTCTTGTCCAACATCGAGGAAGTACGCGCCCGCGGCGGACGTTTGTACCTCTTTGCCGGCTCTGACACCAGGATAGCTGAAAACGAGCAGTGCCAGGTCATCAGCATCGACAATCAGGACAATCTCTTAAGCCCGATCACCTTTACCGTGCCGCTGCAGCTGCTGGCCTATCACGTGGCCATCATCAACGGCACTGATGTGGATCAGCCGCGCAACCTGGCCAAATCGGTCACCGTGGAGTAACAGTCTGCAGATGAGCAGAGATTTAGTGCTGACCTTAAAAGTGAATAAAGGAGAATAAGAAGAGCGCTGCACGGGCAGCGCCAGGTGATTATGCGTGAGTGTCTTGGTTATCAGCCCGGCTTGAAAGAGAAGCTGGCTTATTTAATCGGCGGTATCGGCAAAGATTTGATCTACTGGCTCATTACCGCCTACTTTATGCTTTTTTTAAGCCTCGGCGGCAAATGCAGCCCGGGCTTTATCCTGACTTTATTTATCGCCGGGCGGATCTTTGATGCCTTAAACGATCCCATTATGGGTCTGATTGCGGACTTTACCCGCACCCGCTTTGGCAAGTTCAAACCCTGGCTGGCCCTGGGCACCGTGCTCTCAATGTTCTGCACCATTGCCCTGTTTTACGATCCGGGCCTAAATGGCAGTGCCTATCAATGCTACGCTGCTTTTGTCTACATCATGTGGACGCTTGCCTACACCATGATGGACATCCCCTACTGGTCGCTGCTGCCAGGCTTCGGCGTCCGTCCGCAGCTGCGCGAACAGATGGCTTCAGCGGCGCGTTTTGGCACTCTGCTCGGCGCCCAGATCATAGTCTGGGCAGGAAGTTTCCTGCTGCAAAGAGCGCGTGAGCTCTATATCATGCCGGACTTTTTCTCCCTGGCGCTGTACGCTGCCCTGCTTTTTGCGGTGATGGAGTTCATTCTGCTGCTCTTTGTCAAAGACCGCACCCCGCAGCTGCCGCGCGGGCACTTCAGCCTCAAAAAGTGTGTGCGGCTTATCAGCAAAAACAATGAACTGCTGATCATCATTGTCCTGACATTGCTGCAGCAGACTGCAGTCGGCCTGTTCAATGCCGTGCTCTTTACCTTTATTGCAGCCAATCATGGCGCAGTTGAATATGCCCTCACTCCGGCCCTGATCGCAGGCGGCATTGCCCAGGCGCTGGCCGTGGCTGCACTGCCAGGCTTCATCAGGCTGTGCGGGCGCAAAGTGATGTTTGTCATCTCGGCAGGCTTCATGGCTGCAGGCTATCTGCTGCTGTGCATGATGGATCTCTCAGGCGGCCCCGGCCCCTGGCTTTTGGGCGCTGCCTGTGTGCTCTGCGCTGCCGGCACTGCAGTCTCCAGCGTGCTTACCACCATTATGCTTGCAGACAGCATTGATTACGGTGAGTTCAAGCTCGGCCTGCGCGCCGAGGGTCTGCTGTTCTCAGCCCAGACCATGACCGCCAAATTAGGCCTGGCGCTGGCCTATCTGTTCTCAGGTCTTACCGCAGCCTTTACCGGCCTGCTGCCCCTGCAGCTGCGCGCGCACAGCGCCCCGCAGATCAGCATGCACCTCTCACTGATTGCCGCGGCAGTCATTGCGCTGTCAATGATGATTTTGTATCTGCGCAGCTACCGTCTGCACGGGGTGTTCTTCAAGACCATGTTGGATACCTTAGAGCGTCTGCGCATCGGTGATCTCAAGCAGGAGCCTGAGGTGTTCGGGCAGGAGCAGACTGCCATCCCTGATCCGAGCCTGGTGCTGGTGCGCTATGCCCTCGATCAGAGCTGCATCATCAAATATGAAGAGCAGCAGAACTTTAATGAAGTGATCCGCGATTTGACCCAGAAGATTGCCCTGATGCACTGCGTGGATGATCCGCGGGTGCTGGAGCAGGCAGTGCTGCAGCGCCATCAGGAATCCTCCTGCGCCATCGCCGAGGGCATTGCCATTGCTCATGCGCGCGGCGAGTTTATGCACCGCTCAGCCATGGGCCTTGCAGTGATGCCAAAGCCCCTGCCGGAGCTGACCTGCCCGGACGGCACACAGTGTGATCTCATCTTTATCATCGCCAGCCCAGATGACGGCAGATCGCATCTGACCCTGCTTGGGCGCCTGTCGCTGATGCTCAATGTTCCGGGTTTTGCCGCCAAACTGCGCCAGGCTGGAAGCAGTCAGGAAATTTACGATCGGCTTTTGCAGTGCTCGCTGAAAATTGCCTGCAGCAAACACTAAAGCGTGCATATCCGGGCAAATCCATGAAGACATATTTCAGTTTAAAAGGATATTGGAGATGAAGACAAAAAGCTTTTTAAGCGCTCTGCTGCTCACTCTTGCAGCCCTGCTGCCGCTGCAGGCTCAGGCCTTTTGGTCTTTGTTTGGCGGGGATGAAGACAAAAAAGTTGAGCCTCTGCTGCAGGTCTGCGCAGTGCCGCAGCTTTACGGCCCCTTAACTGAGCTCGCTTCACTGCAGCAGGCCCACCCAAGCTCCGTCTTTAAGGGACAGTTTGCCCTGCACTTTGATACCGCAGGCGGGCTCTACTCCAAGATAGCCAACAAGACTGAGCGCTGTGACGTGCTACTTTCAAACTCAGAGCGCATGCCCATTCTGCTCGTCCGCTCACAGCTCTCTGAGCCCTCCTCCATGCACGCCTTTGCCAAGGCTCCTTTAGTGCTCTACTCAAGTGATCCGGCTTTATTTGCGCGCGGGGCTGAGCCCGTAATTAAGCAAAAGCTCAAGTCCCTGGCCCTGCCCAAGGCCTCACTGACCCCGGTGGGTTTTGCCGCCGCTGAAGTGGTCAGCTCCAAAACCTTTCCGACCAATTACTTAAAGCATCATCTCTACCGGGCTGAGCAGGAATATCAGGTCTTTGCCATGGTCAGCTCCGGCAATGTACAGGCAGGCTTTGTCACCCTGCCCTTAGTGATCGGTGAGAGCGGCTCTTACTGGCAGATCCCCGCTGACTACTATCCTGAGATCTGCTATTACGCCGCAGTCTTAAAGGGCAGCATGCAGCTGCAGGGTCTTAACTTCATCGAGATGTTAAAGACTGATGCCAGAGCGCAGCAAAGCCTGAGAACAGGCGGCTTCCTGCCCCTTAATGAGGACGTAGAGAGCGGTCCTTACGACAAGCTGCCCGGACGGTAGCAGTCAAAGCGGCAGCTGCCGCCGCTGATGCTCCACACGCTGCCAGCCGGGGTGCCAAGGTCGAGTGGAGGGGCATCAGAGGGGCGCTTGACCACCAGGCGCAGGCGGCAAAGCTGCAGCAGCTCCCGGGCGCAGCTTAAAGTATCTTCATCAAAGCCCACTGCCTGATGGAAGATCTGCATGTCTTTTTTGACCTGGGCACTCTTGCTGCGCGAGGGAAACATCGGATCATAATAAATTACATCAGGCTTGGGCATAGCTGCGCACAAGTCCTGCACCTGACCAAAATAAAGCCGGGGCAGGGCAAAGTGATAACAGCCTTCATGCTCAGCGCGCTGCAGCGCATCAAAAAGCAGCAGATAGCTCACCGCATTGCGCTCAAAAGCGCTGACCACACCGCCGCGCGAGGCCAGCACCAGGCTGTCACGCCCCAGGCCTGCAGTAGCATCAAACACCAGGGGGGCATGATCAAGCTCAGCAAGACGCAGACAGGCTTTGCACACCGCCTCCAGCCCCGGGTGGTCAATGCGCCAGCGCAGCTTGCCGGAGGTTAAATCCACCGTAAAGCTGTCTGCCTTTTTAAGGCGCTTTGACGCAGACATGTTCCCTGCCGCAGTCTCTATCGAAAACAGTGCACTCTCCGGCAGCAGGCGCACCTGATTTGCAATCTCCAAACAGAGCCCGGAGGATGCAAATGAAGTGAGCTCCGGCCGGCATTCAAGGAGTTCAGCGCCGGTAAGGCTGTCCTGATTTTCCAGTGCCGGAAAGATCTTAAGGGCCTCAGAGAGCACAGCCTCTGAGGCCTCGCTGCGCCGCAGCAGAACAGAGCCCATGCTATTTACTGCCCAGCATGCCTCTTAAATCAGTTAAAGCCTGATAGAAGTCAGGCTCCACCCCGTTCCAGATCTTAAAGCTGAGCACCGCCTGCCCCACCAGCATGCCAAAGCCGTCAGAGCACTGCCCAATGCCCAAAGCCCTGCAGTGCTCGGTGAAAATGGTGCTGCCCTCCTTGCTGTACATCAGGTCATACACTGCAGAGGCTTTGCACAGCAGTGCATCAGTCACCTGCGGAAGCGTGGACTGAATGCTGGAGGCCGAGGCATTGATCACCAGGTCAAAGGCCGCATGCTCATCTTTGGCTAAAGCTTCAAAGGCAACTGCGCTGACACGGGCATCCGCAGCGCGGACGGCTAAATCCTCAGCTTTGGCGGCAGTGCGGTTGACGATCACGATGCTTTGAGGATCTTCAGCGAGGATCGGCCCCAAAATGCCCTTGGCAGCACCGCCGGCGCCGATGATTAAAATCTTTGCGCCCTTAACCGGATAGTTCAGGTACAGAAGATGCTTAACCAGGCCCGGGCCGTCAGTGTTATAGCCGCAGATCACGCCGTCAGCCTCTTTCTTCAGGGTGTTGACCGCCCCGGCGCGCTTTGCATTGTCTGACAAACGTCCGGCATACTCAAAGGCCTCAAGCTTGCAGGGCAGAGTAATATTGCAGCCTTTGCCGCCTGCAGCAAAGAACTTGTCAGCGGCGTCCTTAAACGGGCCCTCGACCAGGATGCGGCCGTAGTCCATATCAATGCCGCACTTTTGAGCAAAATAAGCGTGCAGCAGCGGAGAGAGTGAATGATGAATGGGATTGCCCATGACTGCGTATTGCATTAGGAGCCTCCTTGACGCAGAACCTGACCTGTAAGGCCGTCGTAAATGGATGTGGGACCGGACAGTCCCTGACAGGGTGCGGTGATGATGTAATCGACCTGCCCGGCAAACTGCTCTTTGGCCTCCTCAATTGAGGAGATGGGAGCGCGTCCGCTTAAATTGACTGAAGTTGAGACCAGGGGCTTTCCAGCCTTTTCACACAGCGCCTGCAGCAGTTTAAAGCCGGATACGCGCAGCGCAATGGTAGGACGGAAGCCGGTAAGCAGACCCTGATAACACTCCCGGCATGGCAGCACAAATGTATGCGGCCCCGGCCAGAGCTGATGCATCAGCGACAAAGTCTTGTCCGGCACCTTATCGCTTTCAATCAGACTTAAGACCTGCTGCACACTGCTGCAGGCGGTAATCAGGCCCTTGGCGGCAGCGCGGCCTTTGATCTGCAGAATGCGCTCAATGGCAGCTTCATTGTCAAAGGCGCAGGAAAAACCGTATACGCCCTCAGTCGGGGCAATCACCACCCCGCCCTGTTTAATGATCTCCGCCGCCTCATCGAGCATGATTTCCTCATCATTAGAGGGCATTGAGTTTGTCCTGCAGAGCCTTGTCCTTGGCAACTACTGCCTCTGAAGCCTTTTTGCGATCTGCCTTAACTGCTGCATCAAGCTCAGGATCAGTAAGCGCCATAATCTGAGCTGCAAGGTAGCCTGCGTTCTTGGCACCGGCCTTGCCGATGGCTACAGTGGCTACCGGAATGCCGCCTGGCATCTGCACGGTGGAGTACAGGGCATCCACACCGTTTAACGGGCCGCCGTCGCAGGGAATGCCGATCACCGGACGGGTGGTGCGGGCAGCCACAGCACCGGCCAGGTGGGCAGCTAAACCTGCAGCACAAATGAAGACCTGGCAGCCGTTCTTTTCAGCTTCAGTCACGATGGCAGCAGCTTCATCCGGTGTGCGGTGTGCAGAGGCTACGCGCACCTGTACCTTAATGTTAAAGCCCTTTAAGACATTGATGGTGTTTTCAACTAAGGGCAGATCAGAATCAGAGCCCATCATGATGGTGACAAAATGCTGCATACAGCCTCCAATCAGTAAAAATGAAATTATTGAGCTGCGCTATTTTAGCATTTGAAGCCCGCATTTCCCCAAGCCGGGCGCGCTGCAGCCTGCACTATTTGAGTGCCAGACAGCCTGAGGCTTTGCATCAGCTGCGGCCTTTCGGGCACAATAACTCTCCCCTCACTCAACATGATTTAACCTGCGGCTCATTCAGACCGCAACAGATTAAGGAAATAACATGGCCCATATCAAACCGCCATTTCGTGCCGATCACGTAGGCTCATTCCTGCGTCCGGCTGCCATTGTCTCCGCCCGCGCACTCTATGCCAAAAATCTCATCAGCCGTGAAGAGCTCACCGCAGTTGAAGACAAAGAGATTGCCGCCTTAATCCAGGCTCAGAAAGCGCACGGCCTCAAAGCCGTAACCGACGGTGAGTTCCGCCGCGCCTTCTGGCACCTGGACTTCCTTGCAGCCCTCGACGGCATTGAGCACATCAAGGCTGAGGCCTGGTCAGTAAAGTTCAAGGACGCCAATCCCAAGGCCGAGACCATCCGCATCATCAGCAAAGTCGATTTCTCCGAGAGCCATCCCTTTGTTGAACACTTTGAGCGACTGCAAAAGCTCGCCGGTGAGACCATGGTCAAGTTCACCATCCCGTCACCGTCCATGCTGCACCTCATCTGCTGTGTGCGCCCTGAGAACTATGAGCCCATCGAGCGCTATGCCGGCAAAGACGAGGAACTGTGCGCTGACATCGCCGCCGCCTACGTCAAATGCGTCAAGGCCCTCTATGCGCGCGGCTGCCGTTACCTGCAGCTTGATGACACCTCATGGGGTGAGTTCTGCTCTGCCGAAAAGCGTGAGAAATATCAGGCACGCGGCATTGACCTTGAGCGCATTGCTGATCTCTACATTTCGATGATCAACACCATCATGGCAGCAAAGCCTGAGGACATGACCATCTGCATGCACATCTGCCGCGGCAACTTCCGTTCCACCTGGTTCAGCTCCGGCGGCTATGCCCCGGTGGCCGAAAAGCTCTTTGGCGGCTGCCATATCGACGGCTTCTTCCTGGAGTACGACAGTGACCGCGCCGGGGATTTCAAGCCACTTGCCCACATTAAAGATCAGACCGTGGTGCTTGGCCTTATCACCAGCAAGACCCCTGAGCTTGAGCCGGAGGCTGCCATCAAGGAGCGCATTGCCGAAGCCTCACAATACGTGCCGCTTGAGCATCTGTGCCTGTCCACCCAGTGCGGTTTTGCATCCACCGAGGAGGGCAACAACCTGACGGCAGAACAGCAGTGGGCGAAGATCGATCTGGTCGTTAAGATCGCCTCTGAGATCTGGACTGACTGCTAAGCCATCCGTCGCAAGTTGAAAAAATAACGCCGCCTGCTTATCCTTGAATCTCCCTCAAAAACAAACTATCAAGGACAGCCGCGGCGTTATTTAAATTTATCACTTGGCTGGATTAACGTCTGGACTGCAGCAATGCTGAAGCCACACAATACGTGCAACTTGAGCAGAAGAACCATTCCACAATGAAGCTGAACAGCCATTGAAGATGTCAACAACATGAATGCGGAACATCAGCAAGACGAAAGCTATCTGATCGTTAAGGCCGCGTCTGAGGTCTGGGCAGATAATTAAACTTCGAAATCATGCCCGCCGCAATCTGCGGCGGGATTAATAACAAGTAACAGCTAAGGATTAAATGGCGAGAATATCTCTCTCATCGCCAGATAAGCATCAGGATTTAAATCCTTGATGAAGCCGCTTTGAAAAGTAAACAGCAATCCAATAATAAAAGAATACAAAAGCATCGTTAACACTATTGCATAAACTGTTACTGACGCCATGTCATTATTACATCTTACACACTGCAAGGTTAGCAAAAATACCATGAAATTAAGCACAAATACGCTTTCGAAAACATACCTCATAGTAAATGCTGAATATATACATTCATTATAAGCAACAATAACACTGACCACTAAAAGTGCGGCAAATATGATTTTCTCAATCTTTAATATTTCCTGTGAAATTTGAGAATTAAAGCCCTTAACAAACAAAAATACACCAAATAATATCAGAAGCTCATAAGGCATTTGGAATATACCCATAGTGGTATCAACATAAACCTCATGTCCAAAATCTTGATAATCTGGTCTTGCTAAAGAAATAAAAGGGAAATCTTTAGTTAAATTAAAAGGCTCAAACAAGTAAATAAAAATAAAAGAGCATATCTCTCTAAATGAGATAGAAAATACATTATAGTGAAGGTCGTAAATTCCGACCATATTAAGAATACCGAATGAAATAGGCGAATCAAATCTTGCATAGTTATACCACATTGCAAAAATAGCACCTAGTATAACAGGTATTATTATAAACAGTGAATCTAAAAGTAAATTAGATAACTGTCCTTCTCTTAATCTTCTCTTTAATAAAACATAAAAGACAGGGATAGCAATACATAACAACATGAAGATAAATGGAGGTCTTGACAGAGCTACCATTACAACACATATACCACCTAATAACAGATATAAACGCCTTTTAGTTTTCGAGCCCTCTATAAACTGTTTAAAGACGGATACTATAAACAATGAAGAAAACGCGAATGCAAACAAATAAGGCAGATCGTAGAAATATAAATACCCATGATGATAATAAACCAGCCCTGCTCCTATGCATGCAAGCTCAGCTGCCAAAAATATAAGTAAGTTAGCTCTAGGTTTAAAGAAATCGACTATTACTTTAAAGGCTGCAAACATTGTAAAAATGCAGAATAGTGTGGCAATGCCTGTAGACAAAGGCAAAGACGGAACTTTTCCTGTAATCCAATAAATCGGATAATATATTACAAGTGGTGCAACTCCAAAATACAGATAATAATGTCCATTATAATAAACCTTATCATATAATCCATAGACTCCCTTAGCCATTCGCTCACTATAATCAAACATATTATTAAGTTGCTCAAGGCGAGGATCAACGGGATAATCAATATAAAGCTGTCCCTTATTGAAAGCATCAAGAAGCTGAACATAAGGATCTGAATTTTTTACATCTTCTTGTGTTTTCGGCGGAGTAAGAAGCCAGCTGTGTTCATGATTTCCAATAGGGAATGAACCAGCATTGGCATAATATGTGTAATATATTGGATTTGTATAATTTGGATTAGTTACAGTTAAAATATAAAGTGATACACAAAAGCTGAATACAATGACAATCCACTGAGAGATCTTATGGCTCTTTTTAGAAAAATCCAGATTCTGATTATATAATTTGAATTTAACTATCAGGAAAACGACTACAGCAAGTAAAAATACCGAAATCGCTCTGACAGCATTAAAATCAAAAGAGGGATCATCGTTAATTATCAGTTTATCGATAATGACACTCTGACCCTGATAAGGAAGATCAAATGATATTGCAAGTTTTACAGCATTACCTCTGCTGTCAATCCTTGAAATTACATCATTAAATTCCCCACCAGGATTAACTTCGATATTGTTTACTTCTTTAAATTGATAAAGAGCATTTTGGTCACAGATAAATATCTTGCCAGTGGTAACTGCATTAGCTCCCTTTGTAGAAATACTTACATTGCTGATATGAAGATTTAAATCATTAACTACAAGCTGATTATTATCTTTTGAAAGAAATACTGCAGGTTTTCCAACACTAGCGTTAAAAGGAAGTGAAATTTGATACTTCGGATTATCTGCCCTGTCAAATGTAAAATAATATGAGTTAAAAACAAAAATTTCTATTAATAAAGCGAGGACAGCAAGTAATATAACTTTTACAAAAACAGGAGCTCGTTTAAACTTATTTAAAACGCTTTCCTTATGGCTTTCTGCCGCCAAAGCTTCCATATTGAAGTTATCCACGGATATTTCCTCAGTTACCGGTATCCGCCTGTTATATATGAAATAGATTTGAGGCTGTTAGATTTATTGATACCGTAAACAAGATTTTAAACTTAAGCCTCCCTGGAGCTTCAATTAATTATCCGGGAAGGCATTGCGCGGTGCTATCTGAACAGCATGCCGCCTCTTAAATACTGAGCTTGAGTGCTTGCGGATCTGTCAAGCAGCGGCTTTAACAGTTCATATACGCGCTTTGCTGACACATCAGGATTGTGATGTGCTGCAGCCTGAGCACAGCGCTCGGTGTAATCCTCACTTAAGATCTGCTTTAAGGCATCCATCCACGGACGAACCTCTTCTTCCGTCGGGATATAGTTGTAATCTGCCTGGCAGGGCTTAGGAGCATCAAGGCAGATGCCGCCTTCGCTGACCGCTTCCTGCAAACCTCCTGACTTTGATGCCAGCACCGGAATGCCGTTCATCACAGCTTCGGTGGAAACACGGCCCCAGCCCTCGAACCATAATGAAGGCACAATCAGCGCCTTGGTCAAGGCATAAACCTGTTTGATTTCATTAGTGTGCTGAGCCACATCGACGTTGGGGAACATCTTGGCTTCAAACGGATGGGTTTCCTTCTTGGTCTTAGTCTTTTTATCAACTGTTATGGTGTGCAGCTTGGCCAGCCCTTCAGCAAAAGATCCGCGGCTTTCGACCACCAGGAATTTTTCGTTGGGCAGTTCCTTCTGAGCCATCAGCGCCATGCGTGCGAAGATGCCGATGCCCTTTTCAGCAACCGGATTGATCATGGTGATGTACTTGGGCTCACGCTTTTCTGCAACCACGTGCTTGGGGTCAATGAAGATGCCGCCTGCCTGCACGTTCATGCCGAAGTTGTTGGCATAGAAGTTTGCATTGCCATGGGAATCGGTCATGACCAGATCGCAGTCCGGGAAGGTGAAGCCCTTATGATTGCCATTCCACAGCGTGTATACGCAGGGAATGCCGCGGCGTTTGGCCTCAGCACGCATGGTCATGGACAGCATGTCGCCGCCGTAGCCAATCACTAAATCAGGCTTAAAGGTTTTAAGAAGTTCGAGGAATTTGGAGAAGAACTGGCGCTGTTCGCCGCCGGTGTGATCATCGATAAAGGTGCTGTGATTTTTTACATAAACGTAAGAGACCAGGCCATCCTTTAGATTGAAGAAGATCTCTTTGCCTGCAAGTTTTTCCTTTAAGTCGACAAACATGCTGGCACCACGGGGATTATCAAATATAAAACTGCCAAGGGCCATAATCTCAAGTTCACCTTTGGCATATTCAGCCAGCTTTTGCAGCATAAGGCGGCACTGAACAGCCGCACCAGAAGAGGTATCATGCAGAGAATACGGAGATACCCATAAGATCTTTTTCATAACTTTTTACCGATGACAAACGCCAATTATCCCAGCTAATTTAAGCTAGTAATAAACCCAAAAATCGACTGTCAGAACTATCAGCCATGCAAGATTGTGCACAGCATTACCAAGCGAGGTAAATTTTAATTCTGGTGCTAAAATTTTAGCATCTCTATTGTTTTTTACAACACGGAAAACCGAGGCCATAAGCGGGATTAAGCCCACAGCCAGAATGGCAAACTCCCAGAATTTGTGCGACAGAAAACAGGCAGCAAAGGAGCACAGCACCACCACGGCAAACAAGATCACGTGATAGACCGCTGAGAGCCTGGTGCCGAGCCTGGTGGCCAGGGTGCGCTTGCCGCTGATCTTGTCCTGGGCCGCATCACGCATGTTATTGACATGCAGCACCATAACAGAGCCAGCACCAATGCTGATGGCAAGCAGCAGGGCATCCGGATAAATCTCGGTACCACCGCCGCTGGCATTGGTGATCATGATCTGAGGGCCGAGCACGGAGAGCAGGCCAAAGAAGATAAAAACCGAAATATCGCCAAAACCTTTATAACCGTAAGCCATACCCACGGTGTAAAAGATGGCAGCGACAATGGCAATCACACCGGCAAAGAGGAACCAGGCCAGGATCTTAAAATCATTGCCCAGGGTCATGACCACAGCTATCAAACCAAAGAAGCAGGCCAGCAGAGTGACTACAGCCATAGCGCGGCGCAGCTGCCTTACGGTAATAGAGCCGGTCATGACCGCGCGGATGGGCCCCAGGCGGTCAGCCCGGTCTGCCCCGCGGTAGGCGTCCCCGTAATCATTGGCAAAATTGGAGAGGATCTGCAGCAGCACAGCGGTCACAATGATTAAAAAGGCCGCCGTCAGATTGTAAAGATTGAATGCCCCATAATAAAAACCGAGGCCGCAGCCAACTGCGCAGTTGGTGCCGCCCAGCAACAGTGTCTTAGGTCTTAATTCAACTATCCAGTCCTGCAGCATTATCGTCCCCCTCCTGATGGAAGCTTGCAAATATTAACAACGGCGCACATTTTAACCCAGACCGCCACAGCCTCGGCAGAAACAGCGGCGGTTAACAGTCAAAAGCCTAAAGCGGAGTTTCCAGCGCTGCAGCCAGATGTGCGGCCACGCCTGCCTTTAAGGCTTCATCGTAAATCACGAACTTGTCAGAGTGATTGTTGGCACTGTTCTCAGCACCCGGCGCATCAACACCCAGGAACATGAAGACGCTCGGCACCTGCTGTGCAAAAAAGGAAAAGTCCTCAGAAGCGCCCGGGTTCCAGGTAGAGATCTCTGCATCAAGGCCCCAGCCCTGCATATTGGCCACAGTCTTTTCAGCCAAGTCAGCATCGTTATAGGTCACAGGATAAATCTCGATGATGCGGGTGTCAGCCTGGGCGCCATAGGCCCTGGCGGTATTGTCCATCACCTCAGGAATGCGCTGAAGCAGTTTGCTGCGGATGCCGGCATCGTTTGCTCTTATGGTGCCCTCAAACTCTGCACTGCCGGCCATCACATTGGAGGTCTCACCGGCTGACAGGCGCCCGACCGTGATCACGCCCATGCCCTTGGTTAAGTCTATATTGCGCGAGACGATCTGCTGCAGATTAACCACCGCAGCTGAAGCGGTCAGCACTGCATCCACACCGGTCCACGGCATGGCACCGTGTGCCTGCTTGCCCTCGATGTTTACCAGGAAGGCATCAACACTGTTTAAAGTCGGACCTTTGGCGATCAGTATCCTGCCGCTTGGCTGCCTTGCCATCACGTGAATGCCGAACATGTGCTCAATGCCATAGCGCTTGAGCAAGCCATCCTGCACCATGGCATTGGCGCCGGAGAGCTTTTGCACCTCAAGCTCATAAGGATTGTCAATGGAATCGCCCTCTTCAGCAGGCTGGAACACAAAGACTACAGTACGGTCGATGTCATCTTTGTGCTCTGCCATGATCTTGGCGGCTGACAGCAGCATGGCCATATGCGCGTCATGACCGCACATGTGTGACACATCAGTCTCTTTGCCAAATGCCAGGCCCTTTGCCTTGCTCTCAAAAGGCAGGCCGGTATTTTCCTTGATGGGAAGCGCGTCAATGTCAGCACGCAGACCGACAGCATGGCCCTTGCCCTCGTTTAAGATACCGATGACGGAAGTCGGGGCATGTTCAGTGCCCTTGATGACCTTGATGCCCTGCCGGGAGAGAAAATCTGCGATATAAGCCTGGGTCTGATACTCCTGATTGCCAAGCTCAGGATGCTGATGCAGATAATGGCGCATCTGTACGGTATTTGGATACTCTGCCTCGATGGCTTCATTAAGCCAGGCGGGTGCTGACGCTGCGCTTGATACACCGTTCACTTGTGCGCCCGCGCCAACTGCCGCGGCCAAAGCAGGCTGACCTGAGGTGCTAACGTTGTTCTGAGAAGTTGCCGCGCAGGATGTAAGAAGGAGCGCTGCGCAGATTAAAGCCGCTGCGCGCAGCTGATGACGCTTTGACATGTTGATGAAGCCTCGTTAATTCGGACTGACTGACTTTTGTCTTAAAGTCATGATAACAGAGCACAGAACCTAAAGCTGTAATCGCTGCTGCGCTGATGGCCTTTGCGCAAAGTTAAGGCCTGCTTAAAGTGAGAAGTGAGTGCAGGCCTATTATCCCAATTGAACAGAAGTCAGAATTTATTCGGGTGCTACACCGAACCACTGCTCATGCACAGCCTTAAGTTCACCAGACTTCCCGATATCCTCAAGGCCCTTGTTGATCTTCTCAAGAAGTTCAGTGTTGCCCTTCTTAACAGCGATGCCGTAGAGATCAGGATTGGAGGTTAAAGCCTCATCCACCAGCTCGCTGAAGGCTGCGTCACCGGCCTGCTTGATGTAGTAGAGGTTCACCGGGCGGTCATTGATTAAAGCCTCACAGCCGCCGTTCTTTAACTCAAGCAGAGCATCCGGCTCGTTATTGAGGTTTACCACCTGGCCCGGGGAGAGCTTCTCGGCAAAGGCTGAACCGGTGGTGCCGATCTGAGCGCAGATCTTCTGGCCCTTTAAGTCATCGCTGGACTTGTACTTCCCGGCATCAGCAGAGCGCACAACGGCAGACAGCGTGCTGTTGTAATAGCCGGTGGAAAAATCAACGCGCTTCTGACGCTCTTCGGTGATGGTCATGCCGGAGATGATGGCATCAATCTGGCCGGTCAGCAGAGCCGGGATCAGGCCGTCAAACGGCATGGACACGATCTCTGCCTCATCGCCCTGGCTCTTTAATACGGTCTTGATAAGCTCAACGTCAAAGCCGGTCGGAGTGCCCTCGGCATCAACAAACTCAAAGGGGGCAAAGGTCGGGTGGGTGCCTACCTTATAGGTGGCGGCATTGGCGCTGAATGCTGCGGCGGCAATCACGGCGCTGGCAATGGCGGCGGTAATCTTCTTCATAAGTTTTCCTGTCAATAAACTTTTCACGAAACTGAGCAGCTTGTTGTCTTTTGCCCAGCGTATGAGCCCATCATAAATGCCAGCGGACAATTTTTGTGCAGCTTGATGCTTAAAATTGGTACAAATCGACTGTTTTGCACCGTTTTGGACGTTTTTACCTCAATATGCACCAAATCAACGCAAAAAAGCCATGTTTGCAGGCCCAGAAGATCCCGTATAATGCAGCACAGAACAAAGAGCAAAAAATGAGGCTTCGACAGGCGGTAGAATAGTGTATAATATGATTATTGGTAATATTTATATACGTATTGCCCCCCCCTTACAACCAATGCAGACAAGTAAAATTCAAGCAGACTGCAAGTTTGCCTGCGCTTACTTCAGGCTTGCGCCCAGACTGGAGGATGCATGCCAATCCCCAGTCCTAAACTTACGGCCCAGCTCAGCCGCTACGGACTGCAAGTGCGGCCAAATGTACAGCTCAATGGCATACTGCGCTTTAAGGGCCCCTGTGAGTTCTTCAGCGGCAGCGTGATCACAAACTGCTCCTTCGGCCCCTACTCCTATCTCAACGCCCGCAGCTCGCTTAACAACTGCCATATCGGCGCCTACTGCTCGCTGAGCTACGACATTGACGCGGGAATGCTGCGCCATCAGGCAATTGCGGCCACGACATCATCGGCCTTCTACCAGGACGATGCCTTCTACCGCCGCTACCTCAAGCATCAGAGCAGGCCCTTTGCCAGTTCGCATCCGGAACAGATCACGATCAAGAACGACGTCTGGATTGGCTCGCACGTGCTCATCCCCGCGCACCATCCTGTGACCATCAACACCGGGGCAGTCATTGCCAGCGGCGCGGTCATCACCAAGGACGTTCCACCGTATGCCGTGATGGCAGGCAACCCGGCCCGCCAGGTCAAGCAGCGCTTTAGTGACGAAATCTGCGCTGATCTGCTCAACAGTCAATGGTGGCACTACAACATCCCGCTGTACATGGCCGATCATCCGGACTTTCCCCTTGAAGATCCCAAGGCCTTTGCCGAAGCGGTAAAGGCACTGGCAGCCGAGCTCCCAGTGTTCAAGACGCAGTGCCTGCTGCTGACCATGCTTGACAGCAGTAAGGCGCAGCTGCAGCAGACTGCCTCCTGGCTTGACTAAGCCCGCTGTCCATCCAGCCGGATGAAAGACCGGCTCACCTTTTCACAAAGACGCAACAGGCTGCCTTCATGCTCATGTGCCATTCCACGCAGTGCTCTCTGATACCAGCATCGGTTCACTCAAAAATTTTTGATCTTATGAATGTCAAATTTTAGATTTAAATAACTTATTTTATACAGTAAACCTTTGATTTTTCAGGAAAAAATCTCATGACTAAAAATCCATCTTTGATCTCACTATCTTCGTAATACTGGATTCAATCAACAATCGTGAAATGTAAAAATGACAATTTAGAAAACAGTCTAAACAGCAGCAATCCTTTGGTATGACTGGATTTGCAACCCCCATATACCACATAAATTTTCGTTTTACTCCTGCTGCAAAAATTTTTTCATTTAATTTCATAATTCTTGACATGCGTCACAATCTTCCACTATGGAGTAGAGTTATGATGACAAACATAGACGGCGGGGGTAGATTTATAAAAAAGGTCAAATCCCGAAACCTGAAAAAATGTTCTACCAGAATATTAAAACAGGTTTAGTCTAAAAACAGAAGGTGTTATATTTAATAAATATAATTTACCTTAAAGCCGTAATACTATTGAGTTTACGAGCGAATATAAGGAACTTATGTTTTTTGCGAACATAAGGAGCATCATAGTTTGAGACGTAATAGTTTTTGACCGTGATATAAAATTCATCTCATTATAAACATAAGGGAACTTTCTCTCCGGAGTGTTAACAGCGCTCCGGACTGAAACAAGATAATTATTAATTTACGCAAACACAAGGAGTTATCTCTTTATGAAAGACTTGCACATTTGGACTTCCTTCAGGAAGATTTTTTTAATCACAGCCACTGCAGCCATGCTCTGCAGCATCGGCGCCAATGCCGCACCCGAAAACCTTGAGGGGACAAGTGTCAATCCCCAAATGCCGCAGCTGCGCAGAGTTGAGTTCTCAGGACAAATCAAGGCCGATCCCGGCCTGATTGAGCTTACTGAGCACTACCTGGGCAGACGCACCTCGATTGAACTTATCGAAAACCTGCAGCGCGAGGTCAGCCGCTACTGTCAGCAGCAGGGCTTTTTAAACGCCCAGACCCTGCTGCCTGCCGGACAGAACTTAAGCACCGGCACGCTGCAGCTCTTTCTGGGCAATGTGCTGATGGGCAAAACCACCATTGATGACCCGGACAACGTGCTCAATGCCTCAGCCGAGCACCGCCTGTTCAAGTTCTTTGAAGAGCAGGAGGGCCAGCCGGTCAATGATGTACAGTACAACAACCAGCTGTTAAAACTCCTTGACCTGGGAATGTTCCACGCCGAGGGCATGCTGCAGGAGCCGCGCTATCAGTCCGGGGTGGCAGGCCCCATTCAGGATCTCACCATGCACCTCACCCCGACCAGGAAATTCGGCGCCGTGCTCTTTACGGACAATCAGGGCATCAAGTCCTCCGGCCGCTACCGTTTCGGCTGGCAGGCCTTCTGGTACAGCCCGACCGGCAATGCCGATGCCCTGGGCTTTCTCTACGCCCGCACGGACGAGGGGCAGAACAATTTCAGCCTTGACTATCAGATCCCGATAAACTCACACCCCACCTTACTCGGCACCCGCTTCTGCTGGACTGACTATGATCTTGGCTACGAATACAAGGACTTGGGCGCTGAAGGCTCCTCCTGGGACTGGTCGCTGTGGCTGCGCGAGCCGCTTTACCGCACGCTGGAGGACAAGCTCTACTTTGAGGGCGGCTACCGCTACCGCGACATCACTGACGAATACACCGCCTTTGACCTCAAGTTTGAAAAGCACACCCATGCCCTGTGGCTCAAGCTCGCTGAAGCCGGGTTTAAGGGCAGACATGACTACAGCGCCTCCGTGCAGCTGACTGCAGGACGCCTCTACAACGACGATGAATGGGATCTCTATGACGAGGGCTGGTACAAGATCCTGTTTTTGGAAGGCAGTTACGGCTATCAGCTCAATTCCCTTATCCGCCTGGGCGTTGACGCACAGCTGCAGCTCTCCCCTGACGATGTTGACAGCTCAGAGGAGTTCACCCCGGGCGGCGGGCACGGCGTGTCCGGTTATGACAGCAATGTGCTCTCCGGCGACAGCGGCGGACTTATCCGCATCTACACCGAGTTCAAGCCCTTTGCAGCCGAGGACTTTGTGATCCGCCCGAACTTCAAGGCAGGCTTTGCCAAGAACAAGGATCTGGAGCGCCAGGAGATCTACTCGGTGGGCCTTGAGCTTGAATATGAGAAAAAGGGCTTCTTCGCCAAAGTGTCCTTTGATGCAGCCGTAGGCAATGCGCCCTACGACGATCTGGACAAGGGCAAGGTTTGGTTTGAGGCAGGAGTGCGCTTTTAGACACCCAGGGCAAACAAGATTACGCAATCAACTAACTTCAAGGAGTTTCTTATGCAAAGACAAAACTTCAGGAACGGCCTTAAGGCCATGGCACTGTGCCTTGGTGCTGCGCTGCTGAGCTCAGCACAGGCAGGTCCAAACACACTGCCGGTATTTGACAAAGTGATCCACGGACAAGCCCAAGTCGACAAAAGACTAAACACCATGAGCGTCTCCGGCAAAGGTGCCGGCTCGGCCAATGTGCTGCAGTGGCAGAGCTTTGATGTCGGCAAAAACAGCAGCGTTTACTTTCGGGACGGGAATTTCTTGAACTTGATTAGGGACAGAAAAGCTTCAGACATCTACGGCAGAATTGAAGTAAGCGGCCAGGGGTCGGCCTATTTCGTCAATCCATACGGCATTAACCTGCACAAAGGCTCCACCGTGCAAGGTGTGGCAGTTGGCTTCTCTACGGCCAAACCCAGCGCTGAGATGGTGGACACCTTCATCAAAACCTCAGGGCTCGACGGCACCAACCCCAAGGTGCCTGACTTCGCCTTTACCGGCAAAGGCATGGGCAAAGTCCGGCTGCTGGGCATAATCACTGCGGAAAATCTCTTTGTAGACGCCGGACAGATCATCATCCGCGATGCCAATCTGCTGCAGAACTACGGCGCTCAGGGAGACGGAAATATCTCCGGCAAAGATGAACTGCTGTACGGCAATGAGGTCAAGCTGCAGTCCTCGGTACAGCGCATTGACGTCGGCTTTGCCAGCGAGGATGGCAGCGTTGATTACCTCAAAGATACCGACGATCTGCATTACACCATCTTGAACGAAGAGGAGCACAGCTCACTTATTTCCCATGCCGGTGAAATCCCGCTGAGCGATGAAAAAGATTTCGAGCAACTCAAGCAAACAGGGGAGCAAACTAAGGAGTATTGGTTGACCAACAACGTCGAGCTCACGCTTGATGATTCCCTCACCGGGGATGCTGCCTTCACGGGCAGCCTCGACGGAGTTGGCAATCGCGTTGAATACACTCAGACCTTGGACGCTGACAGTGCACAGAACACAGGTCTGTTCTCAAGCATTGAAGGCGGCACAGTCAAAAATCTGCTGATCACAAACAGCACGCTCGACCTGACATCAAGCACCGGAGGCAGCACAGGCAGCGGCGGCACTGGAGACGCCGCGCAGTCAGCCCTCAACGCCGGTGCACTGGCCGGCACCATTAAGGATGCCACACTTGAGAATGTCGAAGTAGACAACTTCACCCTCAAGCTGCCTGAGGCTGACGCTCTTCCATGCAAGGTGAACGCAGGCGCGCTGACCGGCACTCTGGCGGACAGCACTCTTTCCAATGTCACCGCCGGATTTGCAGAGAGCAATGCGCAAGTGCTGGCAAAGCTTAATAACACCGGCGGCGATCAGCACATCGGCGCACTGGCCGGTCAAAGCACAGGCTCCATCAGCAAGTCCGGGGTTACTGCAGGATTGAATAAGGATGCCGGGCTGAAAGCGATTGCAAAAGATGATGCCGGAGCAGCCCTGTCCTCTTCTTTTGAAGACGGTTTTAATACTGCAGCTGAAGCTGCCACTGCGGGCTCCGGTGCCGATGCAGACGCAGCTCAAACTCTGACGGATCAGTACGCTGCCGCTGCGAACCGAAGCTCCGGCCACTTGAAGATCTTCATGCAGCCCTTCTTTGTGGAGAACTTTGAGTACACCTACGACGGCACCGGCCATGACTATGCCGCGCTCAACCGCGTGACCGTAAGCGGCAGTGCTGACGGCCAAGATCCTCAGGAGCACACCATCTTTGAGCTTACAGACTGCTTTGACTTCAACAACAACGAGCACAGCGAAGACGGCTTGGTCAAGGATGCCGGCATGTATGAATATGAGCTCACCAACACCCAGGGCTTTGACGGCTTTTACCTGGTGCAGCCAGAGCAGGTGACCACGCCGGTGGGGCAGACCTCGCAGGACAGTGAGCGCTATACCATCGACGGACGCACCGAGACCTTAACCGGCCACGGCTACATCAAGATCAACAAGCGCCAGCTCGGCACCATCGAGATCGGCGATGTCACCATCACGCAGGGTGAGAGCTTAGATAAAAGCGACATCACGGCTGTCAATGCGAGTGAGCTCAACTTTGCGCCAGGTGAGAAACTGACTGACTTTGCAATGCAGCTCACCAAAGAGCCTGACACCTCACAAACCGGGGATCAAGAGATCTCGGTCAACTTTGCCGGCCTTGATAAAAACTACATCTACACGGTGGATAACGGCACTCTGACCGTGCAGCAGAAAGATCCCGATCCAGATCCCAACCCCGGCACCGATCCAGACCCCGAGCCTGATCCTGAGCCCACCCCAGATCCAGGTGAAGGCGGCGTTGACGGTGATGACGGCGGTGATGACGGCAGCGATCCCACTGCGCTGCCTGATCCTGGCACTTCGGACTTTCCGGATCTGCCTTTAGTGCCTGACAGCAGGCCTGACCATACCGCCATGCTGGCCTTGAGTGCAGAGGATACCGAGGTGACCAAGTGCACCTACTGCCAGGGCCGCGACAGCTGGCAGCCGTCCTTTGCCAAAGGCCTTGGTCTGGTGCACGGCAATCAGGGGCAGCTGATGAGCTTTGCCGGAAGCTTCAAACTGCCAGGCCAGCTGTTTGGCGATCTGCTGCTGGCCTCTGGCAGCGGATCTCACCCGGCGCAGAGCACAGAAAATGAAGAAAAAGGAAAATCTCCCTCCGATGCCGCAGGGCAGGCACGCAAAGCAAATGCCGCTTTGTAGCAGCCGGCAGAGCCTAAAGCTCAGCGGCAGGCTGTTTTTAAGACTGACGCAAACATTAGGAGGACAAACGAAGGAGGCAAACATGGGAGGCAAACATGGGAGGACAAACATGGGAGGGCAAACATAAGATGGCAGACATAAGGAAGCAAACCTGAGTACAGGCGGCGGGAACTGCACATTCCCGCCGCTTTTTTGCTGCCCGCAGCTGCACCGTCTGGGATCTGCTGCAGCCCGCCAAATTCGATTTTTACGCCCCCGCCCGCCGTCCTTCCCGGCTTTACGGTATAATTCATGCCGCATTTAATTCGTAACTCGGAGCAAATATGTTTTTTGATGATCCGGCCTTAAAAGAGCTGAAGAAAAGTTTTGACAGTAAGAAAGAACGCCGCGAAGGCATGGTGCGCGCCAGCGACCGCGGCTTTGGTTTTATGGAATGCCCGGACAGAAAATCTTATTTCATCGCTCCCAACTTTATGAAGAATTTACTGCACGGCGACAAGATCACCGCCATCATCACCGAGGACAATGCAGGCAGATCACAGGCTGAGCCTGAGACCCTGATTGAGAGTGCCTTAGAGCGCTTTGTCGGCCGCGTACACATCAACCGTTTTGAAGGCAAGGTAAAGTTATGCGTGCAGCCTGACAGCCCGACCATCAAGAACAGCATCACCTGCGACGATATGCGTGAGGACAAGTCGGTTGAATTAAAGGAAGGCGACTGGGTCAAGTGCACGTTAAAGAAGCACGCCCTGCGAGATCATTCCTTCAGGGCAGAGATCAATGCCTTCATCACCACTGCCGATGATCCCAAGGCTCCGTGGACCGTCAGCCTTGAGGCTTTGGATCTGCCCCTTGACTGCCCCAAGATGCCCGAGGGCCTGCACTTTAATGAAGAGAGCATCGAGCGTGAGGATTTAACCGCCCTGCCCTTTGTCACCATCGACAGCGAAAAGACCAAGGACATGGACGATGCCCTGTACATCACCAAAGAAGATGACGGCTCCTACGTGCTCTATGTAGCCATTGCCGATCCTACCGGCTATATAGATGAAAACAGCGAGCTTGATAAGGAAGCTTCCAGACGCGCCTTCTCCATCTATCTGCCCGGCCGCGACATCCCGATGCTGCCGCGTGAGCTGTCAGATGATTTATGCTCCCTGCGCGAAGGTGAGGAGCGCCCGGTGCTGTGCGCCAAGATTCCGGTCAGCGCCGAGGGCGAGGTGTTCTCAGACAAGACCGTCTTCAGCTTTGCCAGAATTAAGTCCCAGGGCAAGCTCATTTACAATCTGGTCTCTGATTTCATTGAAAAAGGCAGTGCCGAGGGCTTTACCCCCTCAGAGGAAGTCTCAAAGGTGCTGCACATCCTGGTGGACTTTACCTGGGTGCGCGACAAGTACCGCAGCACCCATGCCGCACCCTTCCGCAATCCGCCTGATTACGAGTTCGTGCTCACTGAGGACGGTGCCCTCGATCACATTGAGGTCAATTACCGCCGCATTGCCAACCGCATCGTCGAAGAGGCCATGATCACCGCCAACATCGCCTGCGGCGATCTGCTGGCTGCCAAATTCCACTGCGGCATCTTCAACATTCATGCAGGCTTTGATCCGCAGTGCACCCGTGACATTCTGGATCTGCTGCGCCAGGAAGGCTATGAAGGCGCCACCGCCGAGAACATTTCCACCATGGAAGGCTTCAGTGCCGTGCGCCGCTTTGCCGCCGCCCAGGAAAGTTCATATCTGGACAGCCGCCTGCGCAAGATGCAGGAGTACTCACAGATCAGCGTAGAGCCCGCCGGACACTATGCCCTGGGCCTGAAGAATTACGCCACCTGGACATCACCTATTCGCAAGTACGGTGACATGATCAACCACCGCCTGCTCAAGGCCATGATCTTAAACAGCCCGTCACCGCGTCTGCCTGATGCCGGCACCCTGCAGGTGATGAACCTGGCCCGCCGCACCAACCGCATGGCTGAGCGCTCAGTCAGAGACTGGCTGTATGTGGACTATCTGGAGCCGGATATTGAGAAGAAGACTGTATTCCACGGTGAGGTCTTTGATGTGGTCAGAGGCGGCCTGCGCGTCACCCTGCAGGAGAACGGAGCCATGATCTTTGTGCCGGGCTCTTTAATCTCCGATGACAAGACTGCCATGGAGTTTTCAGCTCAGACCGGTGAACTGCTGGTCAACGGCAAATGCGCCCTGCGCCTTGGTGATCCGATTGAAGTCAGGATCTCTGAGGTCAACAAGCTCACCCGCTCCGTAGTAGGCTGCCCGGCAGCTCCGGTAGGCGGCCTGAAGCTGCCTGATCCTGAGCATGTGCGCAGCATGAACAACAGACGCCGTTAAAACTTTTTCCTTAAGTTTTGGCCGCAGCCTCAAAAACTGCGGCATTTTTTATCCCCGGATACCTGTCTCCTGCACACCGTTTCAGTCCCCATCCACGCCCATCCCCAGCTTCATCCCCGTCTCATCCTTCAGCTCAGCCCTTTTTCCCCATACAGATTCATCCAGACCTCCACCCGGCAGCTTCATCCCGGCTTCTCATTCACGCACCTGCTCCTGCTCCTGCCCGCCAGCCAAACGCCCGCCGGGCCCGGCAGCTCCCTGCTGCACATTTTGCGCAATCTCCCCAGGCCAATCTCTGCTATCATGGCGCGGCACAAATTACCTTAACCAAAACGCAAAACTGCACCACACTTACTGCAAAGGAATGCGGCCATGCTCAAGGATTACAAAGAGCTTAAAGAAAACTACTTCATCATGGGCGGCCATCTGGCCGACGATCTCTGCCAGGGCGCCCTGCCCGCCATTTTGTCCTTCATGTACCTGGAGGGGAAGCTGACGTCCTACGCGGACATAGCATTTCTCATCATGGCCACCACCATGGTCAACGCGGTGGCCCAGCCCTTAACCGGCCTTCTGGCTGACCGCCGCCCGCGCCCGTGGTTTATGTGCGCGGGCATGCTGATTGCCGCGCTTGGCATCATGTTCATCGGCTTTGTCGACAACTTTGCCCTGCTCTTTTTGCTGGTTGCCATCAACGGCGTGGGAGTGGCCACCTTCCATCCGGCAGCGGGCAAGCTTGCCAATCTCTTTGCCAAACAGCATCTGCTGGGCAAGGGCATGAGCATTTTCTCAGTGGGCGGCAATGTGGGCTATGCCTTAGGCCCGGTGTACTTTACCGCAGGCTATGTGCTCTTTGGCCTGCACGCCACTCTTCTGATCTGCATTCCGGCCCTGATCATGACCGTGTTCTTTGTAAGAAAGAACAAGATGTATACCGAGATGTCGCTGCAGGCTCTGGCACAGGCCAAAGTGCAGAAGGAAACGGCCGGCCTCAAGGAGAACTACAAGGGCACCCTGATCCTGCTGGCTCTGGTGTTCGCCCGCTCGGCTGCCATGTTCTCACTGACCGCCTTCCTGCCTTTGTACTTCGTGCATGTGCTGGGCAAGCCAGAGGAAGGCGCCGCCCTGACCAACTCCGCCATCGCCATCTGCGGTGCCGCGGCTACCTTAATCGGCGGCTCCTTCTCAGACAAGCTGGGCTTTACCCAGCTTCTGCGCATCACTTCCTTTGCCGCAGTGCCCTTCGCCCTGATCTTCGTGCTCACTGACAATGCCCCGCTGGCCCTGACTGCCCTGATGATCGCCTCCTTTGCCTATTACATGGGCATGAGCCCCATCGTGATCATCGGACAGAAGTTCCTCTGCCTGCATCTTGGCATGGCCACCGGCCTGACCGTGGGTCTGGGCATCAGCTTCGGCGGCATCATTGCCCCGGTGCTGGGTTCTGTCGGTGACAGTTACGGCCTGGGTGCCACCATGCAGATCATCGTCGGCCTGCTGGCCCTGGCTGCCGTGATCTCAGTCTTCATCCCCAAGGTCAACGGCCGGCTGCAGAATAAGAGCACGCCTGCTAAAGCTAAAGCTGAAGCTCAAGACCAGGCCCGGGCTCCTGCATCTGAACCTGCTCCTTCCCCTGCACCGTCACCGGCCCCTGCATCAGACCCCGTACCGGCACCGGCTGCCGCTGCAGTGTCTGCTCCGGCTGCAGCTGCTGCCCGCAGCGAAGCTGCAGACAGCAGGGATTAACTGCCCTCAAAAGACCAAAGAAAAGCCGCCTGGGAAAATGCAAACGATCCCAGGCGGCCATCCAAATTTACCTTCACAAAGGCCCGCAGTCCAGAAGAAAGATCCGCTGCCAGGCAGCCTGGCTGCTTGATCCAAGCCCTGCTGCCCCGCTGCTTTGTCCAGCCCTGCAGAGCCGGCAGCTTTGTCCCGGCTCTGCTGTGCCTGTACTTTTCCCGGCCCTGGCCTCTGCTTCTGTCTCTGCCTATGCCTATGCCTTGGCTTCAGCCTCAGGCTCAGTGCTGATGCCGCTCTGCTTTAACAGCGCCTCCACTGAAGGTCTGCGTCCGCGGAACTTAATGAAGGCGGTCATCGGATCTTCCGCACCGCCCACAGCCAGGATACAGTCACGGAAGTCACGTCCGGCACGGCCCGAGAAGATACCCTCCTCCAGCAGTCTGCCAAAGGCATCGGCCGCAAGCACCTCTGCCCACTTGTAGCTGTAATAGCCTGCAGCATAGCCGCCGGCAAAGATATGGGTAAAGGAATTGGCAAAGCGTGAATTGGGGTACTGCGGCACCACGGATACTTCATCACGCACCATGCGCTGGGTCTCAAAGATGCGCCCGCCCAGCTCCGGCATGTAGTCAAGATGCAGCTTGAAATCAAACAGGGCAAACTCCAGCTGGCGGAGCATAGCCATGGCTGAGTGATAGTTCTTGGCGGCAAGCAGGGCTTTTAACTTCTCCTCAGGCAGCGGCTCACCGGTGCCGACCTTGGAGGAGAGGAAGTTTAAGACCTCAGACTGCCAGGCAAATTCTTCATTGAACTGTGAAGGCAGCTCCACTGCATCCCAGGGCACACCGTTGATGCCGGAGACATCGGCAATGTCGATGCGGGTCAGCAGCTGATTGAGGCCGTGGCCGAACTCATGGAACAAGGTCACCACCTCCCCATGGGTGAGCTGAGCCTGCTTTCCGCCCACCGGAGGCGTGAAGTTGCATACGAGGTAAGCCACCGGCAGCTGCAGTGCCCCGTCCTTGCGGTAACGGCGGCTCTGGCACTCATCCATCCAGGCACCGCCGCGCTTGCCGGCACGGGCATACAGATCAAGGTAGAAGGTGCCAATCTTGCTGCCAAAGCTGTCGTAGACGTCATAGCAGCTGACATCGTCATGCCACACATCCACGCCATAACGCGGACGGATGGAGATGTCATACACCCGGCGGGCACATTCAAACAGACCGGCCACCACCTTGTCGACCGGGAAGTAAGGACGCAGCTCTTCCTCGGAAATGGAGAACTGAGCCTGCTTTAACTTCTCGGAGTAATAGGTCACATCCCAGGGCTCAAGCTTGTCACAGCCCTGCTCTTTGGCATAGGCCTCAAGCTCTGCCATTTCCCTTCTGCCCTGCGGCTTTGATCTGCGGGCTAAATCCTCCAGGAAATCCATCACCTCTTTGGGCTCTTTGGCCATCTTGGTGGCCAGGGACAGATGGGCATAGCTCTTATAGCCCAGCAGGCCTGCCATCTCGTGGCGCAGCTTTAAGATCTGCTCCATCACCGCAAAGTTGTCAAACTTGCCGGCATCAGGGCCAAGCTCAGAGGCTCTGGTGTTGTAGGCCTCATACATCTCACGGCGCAGCTCACGGTTGTCGGCATACATCAAAAGCGGCAGATAGGATGGCATATCAAGGGTAAAGACCCAGCCTTCAAGCTGACGCTTTTCGGCCTCGGCTTTGGCAAGCTTCAGGGCACCGGCCGGGATGCCGGAGAGCTCTTCTTTATTGGTAACCTGCTTGACAAAGGAATGGGTGGCATCGAGCACATGATTGGCAAAGTCAGACTGCAGCTGTGACAGCTCAGCCGTGATTTGGGCAAATCTCTCCTTTTCCTTAGCCGGCAGATCCACACCGGTGAGTTTGAAGTCACGCAGTGAGTTTTCGATGGCCTTTCTCTGGGCTGCAGTCAGCAGCAGGAACTCATCGCTCTGTCTGATGCGCTTTAAGACTTCAAACAGGGGCTGATACTGACCGGCCCAGGTGGAGTACTCAGCAATCAAAGGCAGGCAGGAGTCATGGGCCGCACGCAGCTCCTTGGTATTGCACACCCCGTTTAAATGTGAGACCACCGCCCAGATCTTGGAGAATTTGTCATCAGCCTCTTCAATCGGGGCAATCACACTGTCCCAGGTCGGCCTGACTTCACTGGCGCTCACCTGCTTTATCACATTGACGCAGTTGTCGATGGCCTGCTTGACGGCAGGATAGATATGTTCAGGCTTTAATGCCGAAAAGATCGGCAGGCCTTCAATATGCAGCAGCGGGTTGAAATCCTCAGCCATGATAAAAACTCCTAGTATTAAAATTTTGTTGCTTAAAACTTTCTCAAAAATACCGGCCCTTATAACCGTACTTTTGGCAAAGCTTTAACCTTTAACCTTGAGCACATTCAGTGCCGCCAAAAAGCACTCCAGATCATCAAAGCGGATAAACTCAAGCTCTTTCTGCTCCCTGGCATTTTTGATGTGCCTGGCAAAATACTCCAAGGTTAAAGGGTCTTGATCACAGAGCAGACAATGCCGCTTATGCTCGATGCACACCCTGCCGGTGGTGCCGGAGCCGGCAAAGAAATCGAGCACTAAGGAGCCGGGATAGGACAGGCTTTTGTCCAGAGTGCCCACTATCTTTTGCACAAACCTGAGCATTTTGTGTGCCTGCTGTTTTATTTTACGCGGTCTGCTGGTTTTTTTCTTCGTTTTGCATGCTTTTTTACCGGTTTTGCAGTTCTGTTAAATACCGTGCACTCCGATGAACGCGCCATGCGTGTGATGCTGTCTCGGCCATCAGTTCACCCCTTACTCAGTATTCCTTTCGAGCAGAAGCGAAAACTCAAGCAGCTTACAGATACCGGCTTATCGCCATGTTGTCAGAAATGCTCGCAGCATAAATTTGCCGTAGCAGATGGGCACAGCAAAGACCGCCCCGCAATTAAAAATTGTGACTTATAGTCAGTTGTCTCAAAGTCATCTAAATATTACTGTGAATAAAATTAATAAGAGGCTTCCTTCACAATGATTCGCCGCCAAATTGGAGCCCGGCTTAAGGAACTCCGTCAAAAACTAGGTTTAAGCCAAGAGAAGTTTGCTTTAGAAATTGGCTTAGACAGAACTTATATTGCCTCTATTGAGCTAGGGAAGCGCAATGTTTCCTGCGTTAACCTGCAAAAGATTTGGCAAGGTCTTGGAGTTTCTCCTAAAGAATTTTTTGATTCGAAAATTTTCGAGGAAAAGAAGTAATGACACAAGGGAAACAATCCATTTACGACATAAAGCCCTGGCCGCTTGACATACAAGAGCTTGAACTCAAACTCAAAAAAGGCCTGATTGGTTTATCTCTTGCCGGACTGGCACTTCGTACACGCTCAAAGGTAGTAAAAGAGAGAATTTGTTTAACCCTCGGGTATCCGATACCAAATGCTTTTGCAAGAACCAAGCCCAGATTTCCTTGTGAAAATCTCGATGTTTTTATTCAGAAATCAAATAACATTCAGATTTGGAATCAAGATATTGACATAAATCGACGCTATGCCATTATCCGTGTTGATGCAACAGATACGATTACGGATGTTAAACTTATTACGGGTAAAGTTCTGAGCAAATTAGCTAATACTGAGACCCTGACCCAAAAATACCAAGCAATTTTACCAAGTTACTTAAACAGCCAGCTCTATTCCAAGTTCGATACAAATAACCTCAGTCATTGGTTGCAGGTTAATACATCTTTACCATTAATTGGATTACCCACTGATCTGCCGCAAATAGGACATGTTCTGCCAATAGATGAGATTTATAATAGATTAAGCTCTCTTATAGGTTTATCTTGTCCAGAAATCTCAAGAGATCAAGAAAGAAATCGTGGTGCAATTCTTCATAAAGAAGTATGCAGAGCTTTAGGCTTTGATACATACTTGGATAACGGCAGCTTTCCTGATATTCCGAATCAATTATTAGAGGTAAAACTGCAAACATCTCAAACCATTGATCTTGGAAAATTTTGTCCAAACGACTATAATGAAGTATTGCCAGGAATTTTCAGCAATGACATTAGGTACGCCATTTTCTTTGCATCATGTGAAAATGGTTCGATTACTCTTAGAAAATTATTTGTAGTAACCGGAGAGCAATTTTTTGAGCTTAACAAAAAAGTAGAAGGAATTAACAAAAAGATACAGGTGCCAATTCCTCACGACTTTTTTAACTAAACACAGACTCAACCTGCAGATCAATTTGTTTTTTGATTTCCCAATCCAGAGTATGGGAATCCAATAATGTCTTAACTAAACGAATTATCTGCCTGCTCTCATCCCGATTCTTATCAGGGATCGGGAACTGTTCGACATATTGTGACATAAATCTTCGCTTGGAAGAATATAACTTAGTATTAAACTTCTTGTCATAGAAGTCTATGATAAACCTGCTATTCGCAACGGCCAGCATTAAATATATGATGTCATCGTCAGTATCTTCTGGGAACTCAATCCAATAGCAATCCCCATTAATAACCGCATCCTCGGTAACAAACCAAAATTCCGGATATTCAGAAATATCACGAAAAACAATTTTTCGATGGCTCCATAATGAAGGCTTTTGCGGAACCCAAATTTCATACCAAGCTCTGTTTGCTTTCTTGACATATTTACGGCCATCAAGCTGTTCAAAATGTTTTAACAGATACGATTTAGCTTTTGGAAATTGTTCTAGATCATAGGTAAGACGTTTCCCATTTTTCTCATAATGAGGATATAACACGCTCCACGGTTTGGAGTTATTTGGAAGATAGCATTGAGCATTTCTATGAGTAATCAATGGTTTCATTAATTCAAGATCAACAGTTGACAAATCACGGTCAAACAGGAAAACATTATCCGCCGTAGTCTTGATGCCGACTCGAACTTTCGATACATCTTTAAAAGTATGCCAGGTGTTAGCTTCGACCTTATCCAACCATTTTTCTTGCGAAGATGTTGTAATTACCCAGGGTTCATGAAAACTTTCAGCAGATAACACAGTATATCCGGTCTTTGCCTTATAACAAACAGAGTTTTTATCTATAAAGCTACCATCCCTGCCAATGCAATCGTATACACTGTCTACTGAAATAAATTGGTTATCGTTAGATGAAGAATCGCTCAGATAAATTGAATTAAATTTTGCCCTATAAGTTTCATTTAATGTTTTATCTGTCTTCTTAAAAACGGTTACACAGGGCAATACAGCCGCATTAAAAATTCTGGTGTCACCAAAATCAGAAATTGTCAGGATCTGCGCATTTTTATAAAGACATGATCTTAAACTTTTTCCTGAATTGATGGTTAAGAATTTGTTTGAAGTAATAAAACCTGCAACTCCACCATTCTTTAATGTTTCCAACGAAAGCACAAAAAACGCATAATAGATGTCAACCTTGCCTTTTAAGCCAAACTTTTCGGAAAGACGTTTTGAAGTATTTTCTCCAAGGATTTGCGTTCTAATGTAAGGTGGATTTGCAATTACAATATCTATATCTGCAGGTGGTGTTTCTTCATTTAAGAAATCTTTTACCACGAAGTTAATCTCAACATCGGGAAATATCTCTCTAATGCGCTTTTTACTCTTTTCTACAGCCAACGGGTCAATATCATACCCGTACAGCGATATTTTATTGCCTGTATAAGATGCTTTAATTGCTGTAATGACCGCTAGAGCTAACTCCCCCTCACCTAAAGCAGGGTCTAAAATTTTTATTACTTGACCCGTTTTATCCATGGGATAGTGGCTGATAATCTCGTCAGCGATATAATGTGCCATGACTGTTGGCGTGTAAACAATGCCCTTGTTCTTTTCTTTAGCTAAATTCTTGTAGCGCATATCTATAATCAATCCATCAAAACAAATGTACCAGTTTTCGCCGCACTACATCACAACATCTGCTAATGTAAACCGAAAAGAAAACTAAGCCTTGCATTATTTTTATGTCCTATGGAACATTTCTGAAATTTACCAACTTTATGGAACACGCTATAGTTGTTGAGCAGCTGAATGTAAAAACAAGGTTCTTATGCCTGTCTTGCTGCGCAAGTATGTGACTATCTGCGCTGTTGTTTTGGAATCGGAATTTCTTTACCTTGTGAGCTCACAGCTATTCCGCTCTCTGCTGCATGGAAAAATTATATAGAGGAGCGGGTAGAAAAAACAATACATTTTTCCGTCAAATATTCAGCTGTCTTACGGTGTCATCCTGAGTTCGATGCATCACTCCCGCACCCGTCAAAACTGTCCTAAAGCTGGGGCCGGCACTGCATAAACAGTGCAAAAAGCCCTCAAATTTATTGATTTTTGAAAGCTTAAAGGCAAAAATTAAGAACCGATTCAGTTTTGCGATGAGGCCGCCGCGCTCTATGCCCTGAAAGCGCGCCTTTAACCCTCATCGGACAGGCGTGCCATGCCTGAGTACAGGGCAGTGCATTAAGATAAGGAAACAGGATTTAGGGATCTGAGGTGTAAATTCTATGACCGAGAACAGCAGTATTTATCAGGAGCGTCTGTCCATGCTGCGCGCTCTGATGCGCACGCTTGAGCTGGATGCCGTGCTGATCGCACACGATGATGCCTATCTTTCATACGAACTGACCCCGGAGTGTGAGCGCCTGGCTTACATCTGCGGTTTTACCGGTTCTGCCGGCTTTGCGGTGGTGCTCAATGATGACATTGAGCTGGTGAACAAAAAAGAGCCGCTGACCTTTAAACATCACCGCGGCGGTGAGGCCGTGTTTGAACATCATGCCGCCGTCTTTGTTGACGGCCGCTATAAGGTGCAGGTCAAAGAGCAGGTCGACACCAGCTTATTTGACTGCTTTAACAGCGCTGAGGTCTACCCCCAGGATTTTCTGTGTTCCCTGCTGCCCAAGGATGCCCGCATCGGCCTTGATCTGCAGCGCGTGTCCTATAAGTTCTACAAGGAAATTGCCGCCGCCCTCTTAAAAGCCGACTTAAAGCTGGTGCCGGTGGCAGACTGCCTGGTGG
>JADINH010000112.1 GCA_017694225.1 Candidatus Avisuccinivibrio stercorigallinarum | reverse complement strand
GGCGCGGGAAAATGATGTGAAGGTGCACCTGCTGCCTGGCTGCAAAAAGGCTGCGCTTCTCCCGGCCTGAGTTCAGCGTATTTGCCACCTCCCGGCCAAGACCCTCAGAAATAGGCCTCTAAGAAGGAGGCTTTGGTAAATCAGCTGAACTGAGCGCTGCCGCAAAAGCATTTTTGGAGCGGCTTTTTGCACAGCCGGTTCAGCTCAAACCCCGCATGCAGTGGTGCCTGGCGCGCAGCTGATTGTCCTGAGCTTGCAGCTGCATGCTCAGGCAGTGCGCTGCTGCCTGAAACAGCTTTGCTTTAGTCTGCCAGGGTGCGGGCAAAGAAGGCGCTTAACTTGTCCACGGCAGGGTTGACCGCACCGGGCTTGTCATAAAGATCGATGTGCGAATACCCCTCAATGGTAAACACCTCCTTGTCAGGCCCGGGCAGTGCCTTGAAAAAGCGCTCGGTCTGCCAGGCTGAATCGGCTTTGCTGCCTGCGATGAGCAGCACCGGCTGGGTTAACAAATAAATGTTCTCCACCGCAGAAAATGCCATTTTAGAGGCCTGACTGCGGCGCAGATAGAAGTTGTCAGCCCGCGGATGGAAAGCCCGCTGCGTGCGGTAGTACTCATAGCCCTCCCTAAAGGACGGTGCAGTCTGAGCTGTAGGCTCGGGGCACATGTAAACCTTGAGAAGCGGTTCACCGCGGGCCTCGCGGGTGCGCTGACGCCCCACATCTTCAAGCAGGGCAATCTGCTCCTCCACACTGCGGTTTTTAAGCCAGCCCTCGCGGTTGGCAGCTCCAATATCAGCAGCACTTACACCGGCCACAGCGCGGATGCGCCTTTCAGTCTGCGCTGCATTGATCACATAACCACCGCCTGCGCACAGCCCGAGCGCCCCGATGCGCTCCTCATCGACAAAAGGCAGGGTAACCAGGTAATCCACGGCATAGCGGATGTCCTCCACGCGCTCATACGGGGCTTCAGACCAGTGCGGACTGCCGCCGCTCTCACCGGCATAAGCTGCATCAAAGGCCAGGGTGACAAAGCCCTGCTCTGCCAGGCGGTAAGCATAGAGACCGGCTGACTGCTCCTTGACGCTGCCGGCAGGATGAACGCTCAGCACCGCCGGATATTTTGCCTCAGCCTTAAAGTTTGGCGGCAAAAAGAGATTGCCGGCCAGCACAATGTTGTTGCTGCGCAAAAAGGCCACCTTTCTGACCACCACGCCGCTGTTCAAATCCACCGGGGTCACCACAAAGGCCTCAGTCTGTATGCTGCCTGGCAGCACCTCTGCAGCAGCCTGCGCCGTGTTTAAAGCTCCGGCAGCAAACAGAACAAGAGCGCTCAGCAGTACACTTCTTTTATGTATGTACACTCCTCTTTTTGCTTAAGCCTGAGGCTTTAAAGGGCCGTAGAAGTAAGAGGCGGTAGCACCGCCGTCAATCAGCAGATCCGACCCGGTGATAAAGGTGCCGGCCGGGCTCATTAACAGCTCTGCGGCATTGGCCACCTCATCGGCTGTTCCTGGACGGCCTGCCGGGCACTTTGCGAACATGTTTTTATAAAAGTCCCCGCGCGGGCCGTTGAACTCATCGAGGGCCAGCGGAGTGACAATGATGCCCGGGGAAATGGAATTGATGCGTGCGCCGCGCTCACCCCACTTTACCGCCTCAGCCATCACGCGCTTAACATTGCAGCGCTTGGCCATCTGATAGGCATGCAAAGTATCGCGGATGTTCTTAGGCTGCAACAGCTCCAGCGAGAGCAGCTCCTCAGCCGGAGTGCAGGCTAAGAGCTCATCTTCAGCTGCAGTCAGCTGCGGCATACGGTGGCCGGACTGACTGGAGATGGTAACGCCGCAGCCGCCCTCGGCGATGATTTTGCCGGTCTCCTCCAGGAGCACCGCAGTGCCGTAAAGATCAGTCTTTAAGATCTGCTCTATTGAGGCCTGGCTGGGCGACACCCCGGCGGCATTAATCAGCATGCTGACGCTGCCCAGCTCCTGCGCACGGGCAAGCAGTGAGAGAATGGAGCTGCGTGAGCTTAAATCAAAATGCGCAGCCTCGGCTTTAAAACCGGCGGCATTGAGGATGGCGCAGATATTATCTGCATTCTCTTTTTTGTAATCGCCCACTAAGATCTGCATGCCATAGCCCAGGCGGCGGGCAATGGCCATGCCGATCTGCCCGGCGCCGCATAAAATCATCACCTGTTTTTGCTTAGTGTTCATCTGCATAATCATCCTGTTTTACTTATCAAATTCGTTTTGAAAAGCACTGCCAATGGGAACGTAAAAACGCTGACCAACAGTGCTCTTTTGGTTAAATTATGCAGAAAGATGCCGCCATTTTCATACGCCGATCAGCAGTATTTCATTAAGAATTTCTTAACAAAAAGCAAAATGCAGACGGCAGTGTTTAAAGGGGCTCAGGGCTCAGGCTTTTGAGCCCGTCCGACAGGATCTTCACGAGCAGAGAAAGAGCTGGCTCCTGGCGCTGCAGCTCCTTTTTGGCAAAGATGCAGTAATGGCGCCACACCCTCTCACCCCGGCGGGTCAGGGCCAGACGCTGCAGCACCGGACAGCTGTCAGGCTCAATGCGGCACATCAGGGCGTCAGCGGGCACAAAGCCCTGCGCGGCTGCGGCGCACAGTGCGGCCTGCTCCATGGATGCTACGCGCAGAAATGAGCTTTTAAAGCCCAGCACGGTGCGAAAATACTCACACTCACTGCGCTCTTCCTCCGGGGTGCACACCACGATGCAGGTATGCTGCGTAAGCTCGTCTATTTCCATACTCTTAAGGGCGGCTAAGGGATCGGAAGAGCCGGCCAGCAGCTCCAAAGGCAGTGAGCACAGCGGCAGATTGAAGTATTCCTCGGAAAAGGCGCGGCGCTGATCGCTGAGCAGTACATCAGCGCTGCCCTGACGCAGCCTGGCAAACAGCTCCTCATGGCCGCCGAAAATGAGCTGCAGCTTAACCTGCGGACAGCAGGAGCGGAACCTTGACAGGGAGTGCTGCAGCTGCGGCGCACACAGGGGGCTTAAGATCCCCAGAGTCAGGGTCAAGTCCTCAGCCCGGTCAATGCGCCTGGTCATCTCGCTGATTTCAGCAAACTGCGCACTGAGCCTCAGGCTCTGCTCGTAAAAGTACTGCCCGGCCGGGGTGAGCTCTACCTTTTTGCGCCCCTTGCGGTAAAGCAGGGTGACCCCGAGCTGATGCTCAAGCACCTGCAGCTGCTGCGACAGGGCTGAGGCGGAAATGGCGCATTCCCTGGCTGCAGCGGCAAAACTCTGATGGCGCACAATGGCCTGAAAATACTGAAGCTGACGGAGCATGGACTGCCTTTAAGGGAAAAGTGAGGCCGCCCGAAGGCTTGAATAAAACTGCGGCTGCGGCAGCGGCTGGAGCTTATTCAAAGGGACGGCGCTGTGTGATGGAAGCGGCAAGAGTGTACTCATCGACCGTGTTGAGATCGCCCCCTACCGGCACCCCGGCTGCGATCTTGGTCAGCACAATATCAAAATTGCGCGCCATGGCAGCAATATAGGAGGCTGTGGCATCGCCCTCCACCGTGGGATTGGTGGCTAAAATAAGCTCCTTGACCTCACCTGAGGCAAAGCGCTGCTGCAGCAGGTCAAGCCCGAGCTCCTGCGCACCGATGCCGTCAATGGGCGAGAGATGACCGTGCAGCACAAAGTAAGTGCCAAAAAAGGTGCCGGAGCTCTCCACTGCCTGTACGTCAGACGGGCTTTCCACCACGCACAAAAGGCCGCTGTCACGGCGGCGCACACTGCTGCAGATGGAGCACACCCCGCCGTCGCTGTAATTGCGGCACAGCGGGCAGAGCGTGATCTTGTTTAAAGCCTGCGCCATCACGTCCGCAAGGATCAGGCCCTCACGGCGTTTGCGGTCAAGCAGGGTATAGGCAATGCGCGCTGCCGAGCGCGGGCCGATGCCCGGCATTACCTGCAGCGCTGCAATCAGCTTGTCAAGAAGCTGCGATGAGCTCATATATTGCTCTAAATTAAGCTCAAAGCCTGAATTAGAAAGGAAGCTTCATGCCCGGAGGGAGCGGAATGCCGGCGGTAACGGCTGACATCTTCTCCTGAGAGTACTCGGTTACGCGGCGCACGGCATCATTGAAGGCAGCTGCGAGCAGATCCTCGCACATTTCCTTGTCATCAGAGAAAATGCTGTCATCAATTTCCACGCGCTTGACCACATGGGCACCAGTCATGCTCACCTTAACGAGACCGGCTCCGGCTTCACCGGTGACCTCATGATCTGCGATCTCCTGCTGAGCCTTTTCCATGCGGGCCTGCATGGCCTGAGCCTGCTTCATCAGGTTGTTCATATTGCCCATATTAAACATGATAAAAATCTCCTGTGATTACAAAATGCACTCATTGTAAACAAGATGCCGGCATTTTAAAAGCTTCTGCTGATGCCGATCCCGCCTTGGGAACTGGTCGGGCTCAGACCAAAGAGACGCTTGTAATCACGCGAGAACTGCGAGGGGCTTTCATAGCCCACCTTGTAGGCCACGGCGCTGACCGAATCTTCATCATGCAGCAGCATGGTGCGTGCATTGTGCAGACGGATCTGCTTTAAATACTGCATCGGAGTGACACCCACCAAGTCCTTAAAGTGCCTGAAGAAAGTTGACGGCGCCATATTGACCAGGGCAGCCACATCCTCCACGAACACCGGCTTGCAGTAATTGTCCTTCAAGTAAGCTGCAGCCCTGGCTATCTGATGGCGCAGGCCGCCGCCGGAGGCATATTCCACAATCAGCGGACGTGCGCGGCTTAACAGTGCGTAATAGTGAATTTCAGTTAAAAACAGCGGCGACAAAATGCCGATGCGCTCAGGCTTTTGATTGAGCTCAATCAGCTTTAAAAAGGCCGTGGCCAGATTGTAGTCGGCATCAATGACGCAGGCCGATCCCATGATGGTGTCGCTGTAGGCACCGGCCGGCATGCGGCGCAGGGACGGATCCTGACGCAGGATATCGTCGATAATGGAGAAGTTTAAATTAAGCGACACATAGAGCATCGGATTGGTCACCGTGCAGCTCATGGTGCTGCCCGACGACGGCGAGCTCAAGGCCGAAATCAGGCACTGGCCTGCATGATAGTTAAAGGTGCCCGAGCCTGAGAGCACGGTTTCCTTGCTGCCCTGCACCAAAAAAGAAATAAAGCTGTCAGATACACAGCTGCCAAGGCTGCCGACCTTGTCGCAGCGCCCGAAGCTCATGCCGGCCACTGCGGTCTGCACCTGTCCCTGCGCAGGCAGCTGCTGCATCAGCATGGCCTGAGCTTTTATTAAAACCTGTTCTACATCCTGCAAAGCCATAGTGTTAAACCCTTAAAAACTCTGATGATTAATCTGTTTTGCTGTTTGTTCTCTGCTGTATACACTGCTCTGTGACCAAAACTTCAGCTGCAGGTTCCAAAAAAGTCCGGAAACTTAACTCTGTACCAGACGGCTCCTATGCCAGAAACTCCCTCTGCCAAAGCTGCACCCTGTCAGCTCAGACTTTATTTTGACCATAGATCAGGCAGTTCTCGATCACTGCACCTGCCAAATAATAGCTCGGCGGGAGTGTAATCAGCTGCAAGACCTGCTGCAGCATACAGCGCAAACCCTGCCCATATCTGACCTGCAATATAACCCCCTCAGCGCTTTTTAGCAATGCTGATTTTTATCACTTTACTGCTTTTTTCTATCCTGCAAAAAACACAAATAGAAGAAAGTGCAAAAATTGCCGTCCAAAGCGGCTTTAAAGCAGCCGCAGCAGAGGGCAGAGCGCAGCTTAAAAGCTCTGCTGCAACAGCTCAAGCACCAGCGCTTCATCAAGCGCCACGAAAGCTTCATGCAAAGGTTTATTGGCGCACACATGCCGCGCCATCGCGGCAAACTGACTGCGATCGTCAACCCCCAGAGCACTGAGCCTGCCAGGCAGACCGAGGGCGGCAAATAAATCCTGCAGCGCCTTTATGCCTGCCCGGGCTGCCGCAAAATCATCCCGCTCCTTTACCCCAAAGACCGCACGGGCCAGGGCGGCATAACGGGGTGCACTCTTTTCATTGAGCGTCAGGCGCAGCAGTACCGGGGTGAGCACAGCCAGGCTCTCGCCGTGAGTGCAGTCAAAGTACGCCGCCACCTCATGCTCAATGGCATGGGCAGGCCAGACACTGCTCTCAGATCCCAGGGCACACAGCCCCGAGCAGGCAAGCGAGGAGGCCCACAGCAGATTGGTCCTTGCGCAATAGTCCTCCCCATTTTCAACGGCCCTCGGGCCGAACTTTATCACTGTGCGCAGCAGCGCCTCACACAGGCCGTCAGTGAGCATTGCACTCCCGCCCACCAGATACTGCTCCAGCACATGCGAGATGATGTCAGCACAGCCTGCGGCCGTCTGCCGTCTGCTTACCGTCATGGTCAGAGCCGGATCGAGCACTGAGACCTTTGGATAATTGCAGGGCACGATCACATCGCGCTTTTCCTTGCGCTCAAGGCTGGTAATGCCCGCCCCGCAGTTAAAGTCAGAGCCGGTGGCAGCTAAGGTGAGCACAGCAAAAAGCGGCAGTGCGCCTTTAATTTTGGCCGGGTCAAGCACCAGATCCCAGGCATCGCCCTCATACAGGGCGGCATCGCAGATTAACTTGCAGCAGTCGAGCACCGAGCCGCCGCCCACCGCGAGCACCATGTCGATGTGCTGCTCCCGGCACAGGCGGCCGCCTGCGTTAACTGAGGTAATACGGGGACTGGGGTCAACGCCGGAGAGCTCAAACACCTCAAAGTCCTTGAGCAGCTCGCATATGTGAGCATACAGCCCGGTCTTTTTAATGCTGCCCCCGCCGTAGACTAAGAGCACGCGCCGGCCATAGGGCCGCATGTGCCCTGGCAGCTCAGCGCTGCGTCCGCGGCCAAATAAGATCTTAGTGGGGATCTGAAGGGTAAAGGGATTGAAAATCGAAGTCACAGTGCACTCCTGCACCCGCAGAGCGCGGGCAGAAATAAGGCGCCGCAAGGACGCCCTGTAAGTTTAAGGATCTGTCCGGCCACTTGTTTTCAGCAGAAGCCGGACTTGAGATCATAAATTGGCTCTCACAGCTGTCAGCTGCGCTTTGACGCGCTTGTTAGAAGCTTAACTCCAGGATCTCCACTACCTGCTCGGGATTGAGCGGCACAAAGGCCTGATCAAGCGGGAAGCACTTGCAGGCATGCTCAGCCATAGCCTTGAAGTGGGTCTTTTCGGTGATGCCCACGTCGCGCAGGGTCTTGGGCAGGCCGATGGAGGCAAAGAACTGCTCCAAGGCCTCGATGCCGGCCTTGGCGGCCTCAACCTTGTCAGCCTTGTCAATGCCAAAGACATTTCTGGCAAAGGAGGCATAACGCTCTGCAGTCTTGTCATTTAAGGTATAGCGCATTAACACCGGAGTGAGCAGCGCCAGGCCCTCACCGTGGGTGATGTCATAGTAGGCTGAAAGCTCATGCTCAATGGCATGGCACACCCAGGCGCCGACGTCAGAGCCCAGCTGGCAGATGCCGTTGCAGGCCAATGAGCTTGCCCACATTAAATTGGCTCTGGCAGTGTAGTTGCTGCCGTCGTCATAGGCGATCTTGGCAAACTTAATCACCGTGCGCAGCACGCTCTCGCACAGGCCCTCGGTCACCATGCACGAGCCGTCCACAAAATATTGCTCAAAGATATGGGACATGATGTCAGCGCTGCCTGCGGCAGTCTGCTTTTTGCTCACAGTCAGGGTATAGCTCGGGTCGAGCACGGACACGCGCGGGAAGTTGAGCGGATGAAGCACGCCGATCTTCTCATTGGTGTCAAAATTGGTGATCACCGCTGCGCTGTCAAACTCTGAGCCGGTAGCGGCCAAAGTCAGCACGGTAAAGAGCGGCAGAGCCTTGGTGATCTTGGAGCTGTCCACCACCAGATCCCAGGGATCGCCCTCATAGAACGGGGTATCGCAGATAACCTTGGAGCAGTCGAGCACTGAGCCGCCGCCGACGGCCAGCACCATGTCGATGTTGTGCTCGCGGCACAGCCGGCCGCCTTCACGCACGGAGGTAATGCGCGGATTGGGCTCCACCCCGGAGAGCTCATAGACCTCAAAGTCCTTGAGCAGGTTCCTGACGGTATCGTACAGACCGGTCTTCTTGATGCTGCCGCCGCCATAGACTAACAGCACGCGCCTGCCGCACTGTGCCATCTCAGCTGGCAGGCCTGCAATGGCGTCTTTGCCAAATAAAACCTTGGTGGGGGTGTGGAAAGTGAAATTATTCACGGTATCGAACATGTCTGAAATCTCCTGTTAACTGATGCCCATAATTTACCCCCGCAAGGCTGCCTGCGGCAATAGCAAAAATTAGCTCTGATTTGTATTTTTCTCTCAGCTAAAAACACCCCACCCAAATAAAACAGGCCTGCTGCCTTGTTTTATCAAGACGGCAGGCCGTTTTATGCTTTGGACGCATGGCCTGGTATAGTAAAAAAGTCTGAGCGCCAGACGGCAGGTGCAGGACTTAATGCCCCTGATACTGCTTAGAAGCAGCGCTCAAGAATCTCCACCACCTGCTCCGGGGTCAGCGGCACATAGGCCTCTGAGATCGGGAAGGTCTTGCAGGCATGCTCTGCCATGGCCTTGAAGTGCACCTTCTCATTGATGCCAACCTCACGCAGGGTCTTGGGCAGCCCGATGGAGGCAAAGAACTGCTCTAATGCCTCAATGCCGGCACGGGCGGCTTCAAACTTATCGGCCTTGTCGATGCCAAAGACATTTTTGGCAAAGGAGGCATAGCGCTCCACGGTCTTGTCATTTAAGGTGTACTTCATCAGCACCGGTGTGAGGATGGCCAGCCCCTCGCCGTGGGTGATGTCATAGTAGGCTGAAAGCTCATGCTCAATGCCGTGGCAAACCCAGGCGCCGGTGTCAGAACCCAGGGCGCAGATGCCGTTGCAGGCCAGAGAGCTAGCCCACATTAAATTGGCTCTGGCGGTGTAGTCACTGCCGTTGTCCCAGGCGATTTTGCCAAACTTGACCACGGTGCGCAGCACGCTATCGCACAGGCCCTCGGAGACCATATTGGTGCCGTCCACGATGTACTGCTCAAAGATGTGAGACATGATGTCAGCGCAGCCTGCGGCAGTCTGCTTCTTGCTCACGGACATGGTGTATGTGGGGTCGAGCACAGAGCAGCGCGGGAAGTTAAGCTCATGGGAAATGGGCAGCTTCTCGTTGGTAGCAAGATTGGAGATCACGGCAGAGTTGTCAAACTCCGAGCCGGTGGCAGCTAAAGTCAGCACGGTGAAAAGCGGCAGGGCCTTGGTGACCTTGCTGCTGTCCAGCACCAGATCCCAGGCATCTCCCTCGTAAAATGCGGCATCGCAGATCACCTTGCAGCAGTCAAGCACGGAGCCGCCGCCCACGGCCAGCACCATGTCAATCTTGTGCTCACGGCACAGACGGGCACCGGCATTGACTGAGGTCACACGCGGATTGGGCTCTACGCCTGAGAGCTCGTACACCGAGAAATCCTTAAGCAGGGTCTTGACCTTGTCATACAGGCCTGTCTTTTTAATGCTGCCCCCGCCGTAAACCAGCAGCACGCTGTGACCGCATTTTGCCATCTCAGCAGGCAGGCCCTCAATGGCGTCTTTGCCGAATAATACCTTGGTGGGGGTGCAGAAAGTAAAAGGATTTGCACTGGTAAACATCTTCGTCAGACCTCTTAACTAAATTAAACTTATCGAAAACCTCAAGGCACTATACCCCCAAAGCAGGCGCTTTACAATAATGCGCCCGCGCGCCCTGTCCCCTGCTCTTTTCTCCTTCAGCCCCGCTAATGCCAAAGCGCTGCAGCAGGCTATCTGCAAAACACAGCCAAAAGAGAGTGCTAAGGGAGCGCTATGTTTGAGCCGCTACAATGGGCTGCAGAAAACAAAATCCAGACAGCACAATTAACGCTAACATAACAATAACAGAACGATAATCACCAGGATCAAGGATTAAAGATATGAACAAAGCCAAAATCGCAGCCTTAAGCTCCATCATTGCAGCCTCCATTTTCTGTGCGCTGCCCGCTCAGGCAGACGACAAGAAGCCCAGCGCCTACGGCACCTTAAATGTAGTGGGCATCGGTGAATATGAAGCCGCCCCCGATGAGGCCGTGCTCAACTTTCAGATCTCAGCTCAGGAGGCCACTGCCTCTGCCGCCCGCGACAAGGTTGAAGCCGGGGTCAGCGCCTTTTTAAAGGAACTCTCTGCCTTGAAGCTGCCTGAGGGCGCAGTGATCGCTGAGACCCTCTCGGTCTCCCCGCGCTTTAATTACAAGGACGGCAAAAGTGAGCTTGCCGGATATCAGGGCTCGCGCATGGTCAGCGTCACCTTAGCTGACTTCACTAAGATAGGTGAAGTCACTGATCTGGCCTTCAAGAGCGGCATCAATGAAGTGGCAGGTTTTTCCTATCAGTTAAAAGACCCCAAGGCTGCACAAAAGAAAGCCCGGGAGCTTGCCATTGCTGACGCCAAAGCCAAGGCTCAGGAACTGGCCGACGGCTTTGAGGTTAAGCTGCTTGGCCCCAAGACCATGTCCTTTGAGTTAAATCAGGGCGTGATCATGCCGCGCACCATGCTGATGGCCGCGAGCATGGACAACAGCGCAGGCAGCCGGGCTGACTATACGGTAGATGAGATCACCATCAAGGCACAGGTGAGCGTGACCTACAACTTTAAGGCCAAACACGAGTAAAGCACAGCTTTCCTTTCTCTTCTGACTTCTCGTAAGACAACAAAACGTTAACCTAAAGGCAGGGCAACCTGCCTTTGTTTTGTCCGCCCGCCGTCCATTTGTTAAAGTGACGGCTGAGCGCTGCGGCGCCATGGTCAACTTGTAAACATCAACCCTGAATGTTCCTGCCCGCTTGCAGGCAAGACCTGCCGACCGCAGGAATTAAGTGAGGTGCTTTTTGTCATTAGGGATCATCATCGCCTTTGCCGGCATGCTGCTGCAGGCTTTAACTTACTGCCTCGTTAAGGAAACCGCCCGCCGCACCGGCTGGTCTTCACTCAAGCTTTTGAGCACCGCCCATGTGCTGATGGGCTGTGTCTGTCTGCTGCCCTTTTTTGCGCTCGGACTTTACCGTCAGCTCTCGCCTGAACT
>JADINH010000111.1 GCA_017694225.1 Candidatus Avisuccinivibrio stercorigallinarum | reverse complement strand
AATTTGCCTGGCGAAGATAATGCTGCAGAACCACCTGTAACCATTCCGAACACAGAAGTGAAATGCAGAGATGCCGATGGTAGTGCAACGTACGTTTGTGCGAGAGCAGGTAATCGCCAGGCTTAACCTATTCAGTGTGGAGCGGTAGTTCAGCCGGTTAGAATGCCTGCCTGTCACGCAGGAGGTCACGGGTTCGATTCCCGTCCGTTCCGCCACCTCTTACAATCAGTGATATAAAAGAATATGGGAAGCCTGAGTGCTTCCTTTTTTCGTTATTGCAGCCCGAATTTTGCCGGCCGGTGCTTTGCAAAACAGCCCGGTTTTGGCCGGGCCGCTTTGGTTTTTCAACCGATTCCTGACTTAAGCTTTAAGGCTGTGCCGGACGCTCATAGTCAGCTGCCAGGGTTAAAATCTCAGCCACTTCTTTCTTGCTCAGCACCATGAACTTGCCTTCGGTGTGCTCCGGGCCGCCCAGGTTATCCACAATGGTGGGGATGTCCTCTTTCTTTGCTCCTAACTCCTTGAAGTTAAGCGGCAGACCGGCCTCCCCCCACAAACGGCGCAGCGCTGCGATGCCGGCGAGGGCAGTCTTCTGTGGATCTTCATAGTCCATCTGGCAGCCCATCACGTTTACCGCAAAGCGGGCAAAGCGCATCACATCATGTTTGTATACATAGCTCATCCAGGCCGGGGTGACCACGGCCAGGCCGGCACCATGGGCGCAGTCATAGAGCGCCGAGAGCTCGTGCTCAATGTGATGTGATCCCCAGTCCTGCTCACGGTCTACGCCTAAGAGATCGTTATGGGCCAGGGTGGAGGCCCACATGATGTTGGCGCGGGCTTCATAGTCTTTGGGATCTTTCATCACGCGCGGCAGCATCTGCACGATGGTGCGCAGCACGCCTTCACACAGTTCATCGGTCATCAGCACGCCGCGGGTGTTGGTAAAGTAGCGCTCAAATACATGGCACATGATGTCGCAGGCTCCGCAGGCAGTCTGGAACGGCGGCAGGGTGAAGGTCAGCTCCGGATTTAAAATCGAGAAGGTGCAGACATTGCTCTGGAAGCGTGAGCCCTTCTTGCGCACTACGCCGTCCACTTCCTTGTCAATCACGCAGCTGTTTGAGCCCTCAGAGCCTGCGGCCGCAATGGTCAGCACACAGCCCACCGGCAGGGCGCGCTCGGGCTTTTTGCCGCCCATGAAAAAGTCCCAGAAGTCACCGGCATAGGGCACGCCCATGGCAATGGCTTTGGCGCTGTCAATCACACTGCCGCCGCCTACGGCCAGCACCAGATCTACATTGTGCTCGCGGCACAGGCGGATGCCCTCGTAAACGAGCTCAGCGCGCGGATTGGGCTGCACGCCGCCCAAGAGCACATATTTGACGTCAGCCTCATCGAGGCTTTCCTGAATGCGGGTGATAAGACCTGATTTGACCGCAGACTGGCCGCCATAGTGCAGCAATACTTTTTTGGCGCCGTGCTTTTTGCAGATCTCACCGGTGTGGTTTTCCTGACCGCGGCCGAAGTAGAAATCGGTGGGGCGGCAGAAGTTAAAATTCAGCATGCAATTCTCCTCATCTGAAGCTTTAAACCTAAAATGCGAAAACCTGGGTTTCCTTTGAGCTGATTATAGAGCAGTGTCCGTTTGCTGCCTGTGCCGCCTTTCGCAAAATCAGCTCTGCATTGCTACAATGCCATGACCAAATGGAAAATCAGGATGTAACAATAAAAATAAAGGAGAGCGCCATGAATTTTGCCGATGCCCTGAGAAGCCCCAGAAAGATCTGCCTTATATCCAATCAAACCAGCATGGAAAAAGCGCTCAGTGCAGCTGCGGACAAAGCAGGACTGAGTGATGTCCTGCTTTGCGTGTGTTACGAGCAGAGTGAGCTGCATCCGCTTAAGGAGCTGGAGCCGCGCTTTAAGGCGCTGCGCGCTGCGGCGCCTGATACCCTGATCGGCATTGCCAATGTCTGCACCATGGTGCAGCTGCAGGGCGCGCGTTCACTGGGTGCGGACTTTTTGATGACCGGCTTTACAGATCCTGCGCTGATTAAAGAGGCCGCAAGGCTTAATCTGCCGCTTGCAGCCTCAGTGGGCACCTTAAGTGAGATGGCAGCAGCCTCAGAGCTTGGTGCTGACGCTGCGGCCCTGACCTTTGCTGATCATTTATCTGCCGCGCAGCTTGCTGCCATGCACCGGGTCTTTCCCAATCTGCCGCTGATTGCGGTTTTTGCAGCCGATCCTCAGGATAAGGCCGGGGCCTGTCTGGCATCAGAGATCTCCTGCGCGCTGTCTGGTAACTTTTAAGTCAGCTTAAGGCTGCCTGGGGCGCCCCGGCGGCCTGACTGCACCGAAAAACCGCGCTCTGCCCTGAGCTTTTTGGCGTCTCAAGGGGTATAATGAGCGGGCTAAAATAACGTATGTGCTTGATATTAAACAAATTTTTTTATGCTGATCGTATGATCGGAGCTCAGAGCAGGAGAGAGAGGGCAGCATGGGTAATCACACAGCAGAATATTTTCTGACGGTGGTTGTGCCGGTTTTTAATGAAGAGGAAAGTCTGCAGCGTTTATTTGCTGCCATGCAGGACTATCAACAAAAGGCCAGCGTCAAGCTTGCCGTGCTCTTTGTCAATGACGGATCTTCTGATAACTCACTTGCCATGATCAAAGATGCCTGTGAGAGCCATGCCGATTTCTATTACATTTCCCTGCTGCACCGCAGCGGCCTTACCGGTGCCCTGAAGGCCGGTTTTAACACGGTGGAAAGCCCTTATGCCGGTTATATTGATGCTGATCTGCAGACCTTCCCGGAGGACTTTGAGCTTTTAATCCCTCATGTCAAAGAAGCATCCTTAGTCTGCGGCATCCGCGCCAAGCGCCATGACAGCTGGTCCAAGAAAATTCAGTCGCGCCTTGCTAACAAGATCAGAAGCGCGGTCACCCATGACGGCTTTGCCGACACCAACTGCCCGCTCAAAATCATTGACAGCACTCTGGCCAAAAAGCTGCCCTTGTTCTCAGGCATGCACCGTTTCCTGCCGGCCCTGACCATCTTGTTTGGGGAAAAGGTCTTTGCCGTACCGGTGCGTCATCAGGAGCGCAAGCAGGGCAAAAGCAAGTTCAATTTCTTCAACCGCGCCTTTTCCGGGGCGGCTGATCTGCTGGCCTTCGTGTGGATGAGAAGACGCTTTGTTGATCCGAAGATCGGCGAGCACAAACTTTAACCAAATCAACAGATGGAAATTATTACCTGGTTTACCGCAGTCGGTGCGGCCGCCCAAATTCTCTTTGCCTCGCGCATGCTGGTGCAGTGGGTGCTCTCCGAGCGCGCCCGGGCCGTGGTCAATCCGGCGCTGTTCTGGTGGCTCTCGCTGCTGGCCTCTTTGCTGATGAGCTTTTACGGTTATCTGCGCCATGATCTGGCCATCATGCTCTGGCAGCTTATCTCCTATTACATCTACATCTACAATTTAAAGCTCAAGGGACAGCTTGCCCGCCTGAATATTCTCATTACCGTATTCCTGGTGGCAGCTCCCATCGTGCTCCTGGTGAGCGAGTGGCAGGGCCCGGAGGAGTTTGCCGCCCTGTTCTTAAATGACGAGCACATCCCCTATGAGCTGCTGGCTTTGGGCTTTGTCGGTCAGGCGCTTTTTACCCTGCGCTTTGTCTATCAGCTCTATGCCTCCTATAGGCTTAAGGTGTCGGTGCTGCCGCCTGCTTTTTGGGTAATAAGTCTGATTGCCTGCCTGATGGTGCAGGTTTACGGCGTGTTCCGCCTTGATGTGGTGCTGGTCTTCGGCCAGGCCGGAGGGCTTATCACCTATACCCGCAATATCATGCTCTACCGCAAAGCCCGCACTAAGCAGGGAGAGGCGGTGGAACCTGAGAGCAAGACTGATGAAAAATCTGCTGCAAAATAATAAAACTCTGGCTTTTCTGCTGCTGGTCTTTGCCGCGCTGCTGCCGGCTTTAATCTTCAGGCAGTTAAATCCCACCAATGAATTAAATTACCTGGCCATCGGTGCTGATGCCCTCAAGCGCGGCACCTTGTTTGCCTTCTATCAGGACGGGGCGCCTTATGCCGACAAGCCGCCTTTATATCTGTGGCTTGGCATGGTGAGCTATAAGCTCATGGGCTGCCACGGCTTTTTGCTGCTGCTCGGCTCCGCGCTGCCCTTTATTTACATCCTCTATCTGTCGGCCGATTACTTTGCCCGCGGGCGCGGGCAGTGTTACAAACTGCAGCTGATGCTCTGCCTCTGTGCGGCGCTTTTCATGCTCGGCATGGCCCTGACTGCGCGCATGGACATGCTCTTTGCCGCCCTCATTATGCTCTGCAGCATTCTGCTGTGCGAGCGGCTCTATCTTTACCGCCAGGGCGTGCAGAAGCTGCCTTATGGCCTGGCGCTGCCCCTTGCCATGTTCGCCGCCATCTTCGTCAAAGGCCCGTATGCGCTGATTTTCCCTCTGGCAGCTTTACTTTTTGCCACCTGGTATTTGGGCTGCCTCAAGGATTACTTTAAGATCTTCCGGCCGTATTTCTTCCTTATTCTCCTTGCCTGCACCGCGCTGTGGGGTCTGTGCGTTTACTTTGACGGCGGCCTTGAGTATTTAAAGGAGCTCTTTGTGGGCCAGAGCAGCAAGCGCCTGTCAGGTTCCACCGGCCATCCTGAGCCTTTTTACTGGTATCTGACCAATATCTGGTATCTGGCCATGCCCGCTGCGCTGCCGCTTTTGTACATCTACTATAAGGACTTTAAGTCCGGCTTTTTGCGCCATGATGTCAAAGCCGCCTTCTGCGCTTTCTTTGTGCTGGCGGTGCTGGTGGTGGTCAGCATCCCCTCTTCCAAGCTTGAGATCTATGTGCTGCCGGCGCTGCCTTTTGCGCTGATTTATCTCACCTCTGCGCTGGAGCGGCTGCAACATGAGCGCTCAGTGCTGCTGCGTCTGCTGCTGGGGCTTAACTTTCTGCCCTTTGTGCTGCTCTTCCCGGCACTGTTCTTCTTTACTGCCAAATATCCGTTTTTAAGCTCGCCTTTCATTTACGGGGCGGCGCTGCTCTTAAGCCTCGGTGCGCTGATTGCGCTGGTGCTGACGGTGAAAAATCAGCTGGTCAAAGCCACGGCACAGATGGGCGGGGCCATGCTGGCCTTTATCTTTGTGCTGGCCTTTGCCCTGCCTCAGGTCAATCCCTACCTCAGCGTGGAGGATGCCGCCATGCAGGCCTCCAGGGCCATCGACGAGCAGGGGGCGCCGCATAAAGTCTGCGTTATCGGCATTGCCAAGGAGCAGAATTTAGTGCTTTACGATCCGCGCTTTGAGGTGCTCGATCAAGATCCCTTAAGCCCGCTCTGTCAGGATGCCCAGATTATTGTCGGCCGTTCCACCCTGCGCTCGCGCCCTGAGCTTAAGGCAGCGGTCAGTGCCCTGGGCGGGGTGATGGTGGGCGATAATATGCTCTATACCAGGGGGCAGTCTGCGGCTGCAGCTGCGCAGTAGTTCCAGCGCTCAAGAACAGAAAAAGGAGAGATTTATGAAGATCTTAATTACCGGCATGGCAGGCTTTATCGGCATGCACCTTGCAAAGGTGCTGTCCGCAGCCGGCCATGAGATCACAGGCATCGACAATTTAAGCTCCATCACCTACGAAGCCTCCTTAAAGCTCGGGCGCCTGCAGGCGCTGGGCTTTACCGGCGATCCCTTAAGTGAGCCGCGTCTTGAGCATGACAACCTCACCTTTATGCGCCTTGATTTGACCGATGAAGACGCCATAACGAAGCTGATTGCTGAAGGCGGCTTTGCGGTGGTGGTAAATTTGGCGGCCTTAGCCGGAGTGCGGCTCTCCACCCGCGAGCCTGAGGCTTATTTCAAGAGCAACGCCGACGGCTTTTTCAATGTGTTAAACGCCATCCGTTTAGTGCCGCAGGGGCGCCGGCCGCGCCTGGTCTTTGCCTCGTCCTCGTCTGTGTATGGTGACTGCACTAAGGTGCCTTTTTCTGAGGACAATACCGAGATTGAGCAGGTCTCAGTCTATGCCGCCACCAAGCGCATCAATGAGATCATTGCCCGCACCTATGCCTCGCTCTATCAGCTCGATGCCATTGGCCTGCGCTTTTTCACGGTTTACGGACCGTGGGGGCGGCCTGACATGGCGCCTTTTATCTTTACCCGCGCGCTGCTCTCGGGCAAAGAGATCACTCTGTTCAATCAGGGAAAGCTGCGCCGTGACTTTACCTATGTCGATGACATTGTCGAGGGCGTGCGCCGCATTGTAGAAGGCCGGGGCAATCAGGGCAAAGCCGTGCCTTTTGCGGTCTATAACATCGGCTGCGGCACCCCCATTGAGCTCTTTGACTTTGTGCATGAGCTGGAGAGTGCGGTGGGCATCAAGGGCAATTTAATCCTCGGGGCCATGCAGCAGGGCGACGTGCATCAGACCTATGCCGATGTGTCAAAGCTGCAGCGCGATTATGCCTTCCGGCCGCAGGTGAGCCTGCACGAGGGCATCGGCCGCTTCTGGGATTGGTATAAGAATTACTATCAGGTCAAGATCTAGCCTGCCTCTCTTCACTGCCAGCCCCGGGCTTAAACCCGGGGCCTCCTGCCCGCACAGCCTGCAATTTACTGCCCTTTTATGGTGCAAAGCGCTTTTTTACCGCATGTTTTATGCGTGTTATAATGCGTTGTTTGATCTAGCCGCAGGTGTTATTTTTGTCAAGCGGCTGCAGGAATTAACGGTCAGCACAGCCGTAGATTGTGCATAACGGTATTGGTAAAAATGAATAAATTATCAGAAGCTAAAGAAAGCGGCATCAAGGCCGCCCGCAGCGCACAGACGCTGCAGGATTTGGATGCAGTCAGAGTAAATTACTTAGGCAAAAAAGGCGTCTTTGCTGACTTTATGAAGGAGCTTGCTGCTCTGTCCAAGGAAGACAGACCGGCCCGCGGCGCAGTGATCAATGAAGTAAAGCAGGAAGTTATAGCTGCCATTGAAGAGAAGCGCGCTGAGATTGAAGAGCGTGAGTTAAACGCCAGGTTAAGCTCTGAAACCGTTGATATTACGCTGCCCGGCCGCCGCCGCGAGCGCGGAAACATCCATCCGGTGATCCGCACCATTGAGCGCATTGAAGAGCTCTTCGGCGCCATGGGCTTTGAGACCGTGGGCGGTCCTGAAATTGAGGACGACTATCACAACTTTGATGCGTTAAACCTTCCGCCGCATCACCCCGCCCGTGCCTCACATGACACCTTTATGCTCGACAACGGCCTGCTGCTGCGCTCTCAGACTTCCTCGGTGCAGATCCGCGTGATGGAAAACAAGAAGCCGCCCATCCGCATCATCGCTCCGGGCCGGGTGTACCGCAATGACTATGACATGACCCACACCCCGATGTTCCATCAGATGGAAGGCCTGCTCGTTGAGGAGCACACCTCTTTTGCCGAGCTTAAGGATGTACTGTACGAGTTCCTGCACAATTTCTTTGAGGAAGAGCTTGAAGTGCGCTTCCGTCCTTCCTACTTCCCGTTCACGGAGCCGTCTGCTGAAGTTGACGTGCGCCGCAAGGGAGGCAAGTGGCTGGAGGTTTTAGGCTGCGGCATGGTGCACCCCAATGTACTGCGCAATGTCGGCATTGATACTGAGAAATACCGCGGTTACGCCTTCGGCATGGGCATGGAGCGTCTGACCATGCTGCGCTATGGTGTAAACGATCTGCGCGCCTTCTTTGAAAACGATCTGCGCTTCTTAAAACAGTTTGCCTAATTTCAGCACGTGAGCACGAAGGATTTTTAAAAATGATTTTCACCAAAGAATGGATTGACAGTTTGGTAGACAGCGGCCTGAGCGCTGAGGAAATTGCCGACAAAATCACCATGGTCGGCCTTGAGGTTGATACCGTTTCAAATGTCTGCGGCGAGTTTTCCGGCGTAGTAGTGGCCGAGGTCAAGACCTGTGAGATGCACCCCAAGTCCGATCATCTGCATGTGACCACCATCGACTGCGGCGACGGGCAGCTCCATCAGGTAGTATGCGGCGCCCCCAACTGCCGTGCCGGCCTGAAGACTGCTTTTGCCAAAATCGGTGCGGTGCTGCCGGGCATTAAGATTGAAAGTGCCGTGCTGCGCGGCGTGGCATCAAACGGCATGTGCTGCTCTTACAAGGAGCTTGGCATGGCAGAAGAGTCCGACGGCATCATTGAGCTGCCCGATGACGCTCCGGTGGGCATGGATCTGCATCAGTACATGAAGCTTGATGACAAGGCCATAGACATCGATCTCACCACCAACCGCCCGGACTGCCTCGGTATGCGCGGCATTGCCCGTGAGATCTCTGTCATTACCCGCAAGCCTTTAAATGACATCAAGATGCCTGAGGTCAAGTGCGAAATTGACGACACCTTCCCCTTAGAGGTCAAGGCACCGGATGCCTGCCCGCGCTATCTCTGCCGCATGGTGCGCGGCGTCAATCAGAAGGCCAGGAGCCCGCTGTGGATGACCGAGAGACTGCGCCGCTGCGGCATCCGCTCCGTCTCCCCGATTGTGGATGTGACCAATTATGTGATGTTGGAGCTCTCACAGCCGCTGCACTCTTTTGATCTCAACAAGTTAAACGGCAAAATCATTGTGCGCCTGGCTGACGAGGGCGAGAAGCTGACCGTATTATCCGGTGAAGAGCTGACCTTGCACCACGACACCTTAGTCATCGCCGATGAAAAGGGTGCCATTGGCCTGGCCGGCATCTTTGGCGGCGAGAACTCCGGCATCAGCGATGAAACCGTGGATGTGCTCTTTGAAAGCGCCTTCTTCGCCCCGGTGGCCATCAAGGGCCGCGCCCGCAGCTACGGCCTCGATACCGACGCCTCCCACCGCTTTGAGCGCGGTGTAGACCCGGAAGGCCAGCGCCTGGCCATCGAGCGCGCCACTGAGCTTCTGCTTGAGATCGGCGGCGGCAAGGCAGGCCCGATTGTGGAGGCTGTCTCTCCTGAGCATCTGCCGGTGCACAATGACATCGTGCTGCGCTCTGACCGCCTGGAAAAAGTGCTGGGCTGCAAGATTGAGGATGACGAGGTCTTTGATATCTTAAAGCACCTTGATCTCAATCCTGAGCGCATCGAGGGCGGCTTTAAGGTGCATTCACCTTCCTTCCGCTTTGACATCGAGATCGAAGAGGACTTGATTGAGGAAGTGGCCCGCATGCACGGTTATGACAAGATTGAAAACCGTCAGTCCGTCTCCACCCTCAACATGCCGCTGCACTTTGAGCGCAATATCACCGACCGCAAGGTGCGCGGCCTGCTCTGCGATTTGGGCTACACCGAGGCGGTGACCTACTCCTTTACCGATCCCAAGTACTTAAAGGCCTTAGGCGGCATTGAGCCTATCGTGCTGTGCTCTCCGATTTCCCCGGAGCTCTCCTGCATGCGCACCACCTTGACTGCAGGCCTGATTAATGCTGCCAAGTACAACATCAACCGCCAGCAGAAGCGCGTGCGCTTCTTTGAAAAGGGCCTCAAGTACATCAAGGACGCCAGTGCAGAAAACGGCGTGCGCCAGGATGAGATGCTCTGCGGCCTGATTACCGGCAGCTGTGAGGATGAGAACTGGTGCTCTCCTGCCCGTGCCGTTGATTTCTTTGACATCAAGGGTGATGTAGAGGAACTGCTCTCTTTGTGCGCTGACAAGGGCAAATTTACCTTTGTGCCGTCCACTGAGACCTTCCTGCACCCGGGCCAGAGCGCTGACGTGTTAAAGGACGGCGTCAAGATCGGCTATGTGGGCATGCTCCATCCCAAGACCTTAAAGGAAGTGGGCTTAAAGCAGAACGCTGCAGTGTTTGAGCTCTTATGGGCCGGCATCAGCGAGCGCAGCATTCCGCTCTATCACGAGATCTCCAAGTTCCCGTCACACCGCCGTGACTTTGCTTTCGTGCTCTCCAAGAAAGTAAGTGCTGCAGATCTCATTAAGACCATTTCAGAGGCTGCAGGTGCGCTGCTTCATGATATAAAGATCTTTGACGTCTTTGAGAGCGAATCCTTAGGTGACAACAAGTCTGTCGCGGTGGGCGTAGTGCTGCAGGACAACACTAAGACCCTCGATGACAAGGAGACTGAAGGCGCTGCCAGGGCCATCGTGGAGGCTGTGGAGCAGAAGCTTGGCGGTCACTTGAGAGCCTAGCTCAGAGGCACTTTATTTAAAATTTAAAACGAAGTTAAGAGGCTGGTAATACATGGCTGAAAACAATAATAAGGCGCTTGAAGAGCGCTTTGCTGAGCTGCAGCAGATCATCGAAAAGCTGGAGCAGGGCACCCTGCCGCTAGATGAGTCCATTGCAGCTTATGCCCGCGGCATGCAGTTATCCGCCTCATGCCGCAAGACGCTTGATGAAATGAATGAAAAGGTGAAAAAAGCCCGCGAACTGCTCGATGAAGGCAGGGGGCAGGGGCAGCTGCCCGAGGGCGCTGCCGGGCCGGGCACTGAGTTTTAATTCATGCTCAAGGCTTAAAACTTTTCATTTATAGTTTTATCAGGCTGAGAAAAAGCGGTTTTAAAGCTTACAGCGTGCAGCGCCCTGAGCTGTTTGCAATCAGCAGCAGTCAGGGCGCAGCTGACAAAGGTAAGGGCAGGGCTCTTGCCTTTATTTAACTAATAACGGTTTCAAATGAGGAGAGGAAGAACAGCAATGGCGCTCAAGGAATACAGCACCATGGTGCAGCAGCGGATCAATGACTTTATGCAGTCAAGACTGCAGTCACTTGACGACTGGGCACCGGAACTTAAAGAGGCTTTATCTTATGGTCTGCTTTTGGGCGGCAAGCGCTCACGGCCTCTGCTCGTCTACGCCACGGGCCAGGCCCTGGGGCAGAAGCTTGAGCTGCTTGACAGCGCAGCTGCCGGCATTGAGTGCGTTCATGCCTACTCCTTAATTCACGATGACATGCCGGAAATGGACGGGGACGTGCTGCGCCGCGGCCGGCCCACCGTGCATGTCAAGTTTTCACAGCAGACGGCACTGCTTGCAGGTGACGCCCTGCAGGCTCTGGGCTTTGAATTTTTAAGCTCCAATACTGCACTGCCCCCTGAGATCATTGCCAAACAGACTTTGATTTTGGCCCGCGAGGCGGGATACAGCGGCATGTGCGGCGGCCAGGCCATGGACTTGAAGGCCGAGCATCAGCACATTCCCTATGAAACGCTGCGCGTGCTGCACTCCAAGAAGACCGGAGCTTTAATCAAGGCCGCCGTGCAGTTGGGTGCTGTAGCCGCCGGAGCCTCAGAGGAGGCTATGCAGGCTTTGACCCTGTATGCACAAAAGACCGGACTTGCTTTTCAGATCTGGGATGATGTGCTCGATGTCACCGGCGACAGCGCCGTCACCGGCAAGCCGGTGGGCAATGATGAAGCCGCCGGCAAGAGCACTTATCCGGCACTCTTTGGCCTGGAAAAGGCAAAGGAGCTTGCCCATGAGGCCTGTGCAGCGGCACAGGAGGCGCTTAAGGCACCGGCACTTGATACTGCTGATACCACCATGCTCACAGAATTTGCCGCTTTCTGTGTTGAGCGCGATCATTAAAAGGGAGGAAGTGGCACATGGCATCACTGCTTGACCGCATTCACGATGCGTCAGATCTGCGCAGACTGTCAAAAGAGCAGCTGCCCGGGCTCTGCGCCGAGGTGCGCTCCTGCTTGATTGACACGGTAAGCAAAACCGCCGGACATCTGGCCTCGGGCCTGGGTGTAGTCGAGCTTACCTGTGCGCTGCATTACGTTTACAACACGCCGCATGATCACATTATCTGGGATGTGGGCCATCAGGCTTATCCCCACAAGATCTTAACCGGCCATAAGGCTGAGCTGTCCACCATCCGTCAGAAGGGCGGACTGCACGCCTTTATCTGGCGCGGTGAGACCAAATACGATCTGCTCTCCACCGGGCATGCCTCCACCTCCATCGGCTCGGCTCTGGGCCTGGCGCTGGCCGACCGCGCCAAAGGCCGGGACAACCGCACCGTGGCGGTGATCGGCGACGGCTCGATGACGGGCGGCATGGCCTTTGAGGCGCTCAATCATGCCGGCTCCTTTAAGGATCTCAATCTGCTTATCATCCTCAATGACAATGAGATGAGCATCTCCGAGAATGTGGGCTCTCTGGCCCAGCACTTGTCTGAGGTGCTGGCCAATCCCCATTACGTCAAGTTAGTCGAGGGCGGCAAAAGGGTGCTGAGCAAGCTGCCGGCGCTGCGCGAATTTGCCCTGCGCGCTCAGGAGCATGCCAAGGGCATGGTGATGCCCGGCACCTTGTTTGAGGAGTTCGGCTTTAACTACATCGGTCCGGTGGACGGCCATGATGTGGTGCGCCTGACCTCGCTTTTGGAGAAGATCAAAGCGCTGCCCGGCCTGCAGTTTCTGCACATCGTCACCAAGAAGGGCAAGGGCTATGCTCCGGCCGAGCAGGATCCGATCTGCTATCACGGTGTGCCGGCCTTTGACCCCAAAAGCGGTCTGCATCCGACCCCGATGCCGCAGGACAAGTCCTTCTCGCGCGCCTTTGGCAACTGGCTGTGTGACCGCGCCGCGCGCGATGAAAACATCATGGGCATTACCCCGGCCATGCGCGTGGGCTCGGCCATGGATGAGTTTGCCGTTAAATTCCCCCAGCGTTTTATCGATGTGGGCATTGCCGAGCAGCATGCCCTGGTGCTGGCCTCGGGCCTGGCCGCGGGCGGCCTGCACCCGGTGGTGGCGATTTACTCCTCCTTCCTGCAGCGCGCCTATGACAGCGTGATCCACGATCTGGCCATTCAGGATCTGCCCATCACCCTGGCCATTGACCGCGGCGGTGTGGTCGGCCCGGACGGCCCCACCCATCAGGGTGTGTTTGACCTGGTGTATCTGCGTGCGGTGCCCAACCTTGTCATCATGACCCCGGCGGTGCTCACTGAGCTTGCGGCCATGCTGGAGTTTGCCGCAGATTATCAGCACCCCGCTGCGGTGCGTTATCCGCGCACCTCCGGGTCGGACAGTTTCACTCATGCAGAGCCATCTCCCATTGAGCTGGGCCGGGCGCAGCTGCTGCGCCAGGGCAAAAAGGCGGCGCTGCTCTGCTTTGGCCCGATTGCCCATGATCTTGAAGAGCTTGCTGCCGCGCGTGATTACACCCTGGTGAACATGCGCTTTGTAAAGCCCCTTGATACTGCTGTGGTGAAGTGGGCGGCCGAGAATCATGATTTAGTGGTAAGCATCGAAGAGGGCGTCAAGCAGGGCGGCATTGGTGAGGAGATCGCAGATTTTATGTTGGAGCAGCAGCTGACCCAGGCCAAATTCATGAATCTGGCGCTGCCCGACCGCTTCCTGCTGGAGGCTACGCGCAGCGAGATTTTACAGGAGCTTAAGCTCGATGCCCCCGGGGTGATCGCTAAGGTTGATGCCAGATTGCAGGCACTGTAAGGAATTTTTAATTTAAAGGTTCAGAGGAGAGCTTTATGCCGTCATTTGATGTGGTTTCTGAGATTAAAAAAGATGAGTTGACCAATGCGGTGGAAAACGCCAATCGTGAGCTCTCCACGCGCTATGATTTTCGCAATGTGGAGGCTTCTTTTACCTTAAACAGCAAAGATCAGAGCGTCAGGCTTGAGGCCGATGAAGAGTTCCAAATTCAGCAGATGGATGACATCTTCAGGTCAAAGCTGGTCAAGCGCAATATTGAAGTGACCGCAGCTGAGTTTGGCGAGATCACCCGCTCGGGCAAGAAGTCGCTGCAGACTGTGACCTTCAAGCAGGGCATTGACCGGGAGCTGGCCAAGAAGATCCAGAAGATGGTCAAGGACGCCAAAATTAAGGTCGACGTCAAGCAAAATGATGACACCCTGCGCGTCACCGGCAAGAAAAAGGACGATCTGCAGGCCGTGATTGCCCTCATCCGCAATGCCAAGATTGAGCAGCCGCTGCAGTTCCAGAACTTTAAAGATTAAGCAGGTTGTATGCAAAACTCACCTGCTCAAAACAAAGGAGACAATGCTGCATCCCGCCCGCTGTGGCGGGAGATTTTCTCAGCGCGCATGGGCATCTGCATGGTCACCGGCTTTTGCTCGGGCATGCCGCTTTATGTGCTCATCGTGCTCATTTCAGCCTTTTTAAAATCAAACGGCGTGGATCTGAAAATCATCGGTCTCTTCTCCATCGTGACCATGCCCTACACCTGGAAATTTCTGTGGGCGCCGTTTGTCGACCGCTTTAAGATTTTAGGCTTGGGGCGCCGCCGCGGCTGGATGCTTTTTACCCAGATCACGCTCATTCTGACCATCGGTGCGGTGGGTTTTATTAAACCCACTGAGAGCATACCGCTCGTCATGGCCCTGGTGTTTTTAATTGCCTTTGCCTCGGCGACGCAGGATATTGTGATTGATGCCTACCGCCGCGAAATTCTGCCGGACAATGAACTGGGCCTTGGGTCCTCGCTCTTTGTCAACGCCTACCGCATTGCCGGCCTGGTGCCGGGCGGCCTGTCGCTCATTGCTGCGGACTTCTTCCCCTGGCAGTATGTCTTTGCCGGTACCGCTGCCTTTTTAGTGCCGGGTGTGATTTTGACCCTGCGCGTCAGTGAGCCGGTGGTGCGCACCACCCCCAAGAATTTAAAGCAGGCTTTAATCGAGCCCTTTAAGGAATTTATCTTCCGCAAGGGGATCCGCGGCGCACTGTTGTGCCTGACCTTTGTGTTCCTCTACAAAATCGGCGACAGCATGGCCACGGCGCTGGCCACCCCGTTTTATCTGGATATGGGCTTTTCTTTAAGCGCCATCGGCATTGTGGCCAAGAATGTGGGCATCTGGTCGATGGTGGCAGGCGGACTGCTCGGCGGCGTGTTGATGCTGCGCATCGGGATTAACAAGGCGCTGTGGCTGTTTGGCCTGGCGCAGATGATCCCGATTTTGGGCTTTGTGCTGCTCGCCCATTTAGGCGCCAAAGGAGAGGCCGGCGTGCTGCTCCTTGCCCTGGTCATCGGCGCCGAGGCCTTAGGCACCGGCCTTGGCACCGCAGCTTTTGTGTCTTTTATTGCCCGTGAGAGCAACCCGGCCTTTACCGCCACGCAGTATGCGCTCTTAAGCTCGTTTTCAGCCATTCCGCGCACCTTCTGCAACGCTGCCACCGGCTTTATCGTGGAGGCGGTAGGCTGGGAGACCTTTTTTGTCATTTGCACACTGCTGGCCATCCCCGGCATGCTGCTCTTGTTCAAAGTAGCCCCCTGGGGAGCTGAAACCCAAAAATAAAGCCCGGCAGAAAGCCGGGCTGTTAGTGCGGTTAGTACAGTTATTTAAGCCGGCGCTTTTGCGCTGCTCTTAGTCCTGCTTTTTATAACCCATGTGCACCACAAAGGTCAGGAAGGCGTAGATCACGCCGCCGGTGAGCATCGCGGCCACCAGACCAACATTGGCCTTGGCAAAGGTGCCCTGCGCTGCTTCATCACTGAGCAGGAAAGAGGTGATCTTGGCGATGTAAGGATCGGTCGAGGTGATGGTGCCCAGGCCGATGATCACGGCGATCACAAAGGCGATCATGGCCGGAGCTCTGAAGCTGCTGCCGCCCTGTCCTGCAGGCATGGCCAGGGTCACATCCCACTTTAAGGCGCGCTGGCGGATCAAATCCACCATTTCAATGGCGCCCCAGGAGCCCATCACCACTGAGATTGACGCCAAAAACGACGAGAAGGTGGAGAGGAAGCTGTCTGAGATAAAGGTGAGATAGAAGCACCCCAGTGCAATGATCACCGCGTTAAGCAGGGTGGTGGCCGCACGCGAGAGCGGCACGCCTACGGCCAGCAGTGCCAGGCCCGAGCTGTAAACACCGGTCATGCCCGCGGAAATGAGCGAGATGATGATGACCAGCGAGAAGGGCACATAAAACCAGAAAGGCAGGATGCCGGTCAGGGCAGCCAGCGGCTCATGCGCGGCCTTGTCGAGCAGCTCGGGGTTGCCCACACAGAGCATCACGCCCAAAATGAGCAGCACCGAGACCGGCAGGGCGATGCCGGTGGTGGTCCAGAAGATCACGCTGCCGGCGCTGGAATTGCGCGGCAGGTAGCGTGAGTAATCACCGCCGTAATTTAAAAAACCCAGGCCCACCATGGTCATGGCCAGCACAATGCCGCCGATGAAGGCTGCCAGCGAGCCGGACGGGGCGGAGTTGAGCTGGGAAAAATCTATTTGCGGTATAAAGAAGAACAGGTAGATAAAGGTCATCACACCGGTAATAATGGCGATCCAGCGCTCGACCTTGATGATGAGGGCATAGCCGTAGACTGCGCCCACCATGGTAAGCACGATCACTACGGCAAAGGACAGGAGCAGGCAGAAGCTGCCGGGGTGTCCGGCGCCGTCAGAGAGCGCGGGCATCAGGTTTTGCAGCAGGTCGGCCAGGGTAGTGGATGCCATGGAGAGCATGGTCACCTTCCAGCCCATATTGGCCACATAGCCAAAAAAGGCCGGGATGCGGTTGCCGTCAGTGCCAAAACACATGCGCGACTGCGCCAAAGTCGGCAGGCCGGTGCGCACTGATCCCACGGCCAGGATGCCCACCAGCGAGCAGGACAGGAAATAGCCAATCACGCCTGCTGCCATGGCCTGCCACACCGACAGGCCGAGGCTGAACACATACATGCCGCAGGTGATGCCGAAAATGGAAATATTCCAGGAAAACCACACCGGGAACAGGCCGGAGGGTTTGCCGTAACGCTCGGCATCAGGAATGGGGTTGATGCCGTTTTGTTCGATGGAGGATGCATTATTGCTGCTCATTTTCTTCTTACTCCATAATAAGTGTCTTGTTTAGTACTGCCCGGCCAGCAGCTCAAGCAGTTCCTTTTTGCCAAGGGCACAGGCCGCGCCCTGCTGCGCGCTGACCGCAGCGGCTGTGGCATTGGCAATGAGCACGCACTCCTCAAGCGGCAGGCCGCAGATAAGGCCTGCCATCAGGCCGCCTGAGTGTGCGTCGCCTGAGCCTACGGTGTCGGCAAGCTTAATCTTAAAGCCCGGGATCAGGGTGGTCTGCCCCTGCTGTGAGAGCCAGGCGCCGCGCGCGCCTTCAGTTACCACCGCAGGCTGGCTGCAGCTTGCACTTAAGGCGGCAGCTGCTTCCTGCGGGGAGGATGCACCGCTCTTTAGCATGGCTTCCTCTGCATTGAGGGCGTAAATTAGCTTGAACTGCTCCAGGCCTTTGTAGACCTCCGGGGCAATAAAGCCGGTGCGCGGACCGGGGTCAAAGACTATGCGGGCGCTGTACGGCAGGCGCTGCAGCGCTTTTAGGATCTCAAAGATCCCGCTGCCCTCGCACTGATAGCCCGACAGGTACACCAAATCAGTCTTTTCAAGCGGCAGGGCGTCAAACCACTGCTCCTTAAAGTTAAGCTCCAGCCCGGGCATGGTGACAAAGCTGCGCTCACCTGACTTTTCGATAAAGGTAATGCAAAAGCCGTTGTCCTGCGCTGTATCCACCACCTGCGCCTTGAAATTGCGCCGTGCAAGTTCTTTGGCGGCAAAATCGGCGATAAAGCCATGGCCAAGGGGCAGCAGATTGTCAAAGGGCAGACCGAGCTTTAACAGCACATCAGCGCAGTTAAAGGCACAGCCGCCCACCGCGCCGCGCTCAAATTTGGCGGTGCTGTCAGCCCCGGATTTGGGCAGCTGCGGGCAGTTTATTAACAGATCCACAAAGATGGAACCCAAAATCAGGGCTCTTTTTTGCGGCCTGAGGCTGTTTAAAATCTCATCGAGCTTGCGCATAAACTGCTACTCCGCTTTAAAGCTCTCCCGGGCGCTTAAGATGCGCAGAGCAAGATCAGTAAAATTGATATTGTTGGTCTGCTGCAGGAAATCTACGGTCTCAGGATCAAAGGACTTCAAGCCGTCGCGTGCGCCGATGATGGCGCAGGCCATGGAGCCGATGGTGTCGGTGTCGCCGCCCATATTGGCGCACAGATGCGCTGCCTGCTGCACGTTTTGTGCATAGAAGCCCGCAGCGAGGGCTGCCGAGACCGACTCGGA
>JADINH010000110.1 GCA_017694225.1 Candidatus Avisuccinivibrio stercorigallinarum | reverse complement strand
AACTACTCCACTGCCTATGACATGGCTCTGCTCTCCAGAAGACTTATTCTGGATCTGCCCAACGAGTACGCCATCTACAAGGAAAAGGAATTTACCTTCAACGGCATCAAGCAGTACAACCGCAACCGTCTGCTCTGGGATGACACCATGAACGTTGACGGCATCAAGACCGGCCATCTCTCACAGGTAGGCTACAACTTAGCCGCCTCCGCCGAGCAGGGCGGCATGCGTCTGATTGCCGTGCTGATTGGTGCCAAATCTGAGGCCCTGCGCGCCAACTTCTGCAAGCAGATGTTAACCTACGGCTTCAGGTTCTTTGAGAATTACACCCCCTTCACCAAGGACAAGACCATTCTCACCCGTGAGGTGCGCATGGGCGCTGAGGACAGCGTGGATCTGGTGGTGCCGGAGGATGTGGCCCTGATGATCCCGCGCGGCTCACAGCAGCGCATCAAGATTAACTACCGCTTAAATCAGGCAGTATTTACCGCCCCGATTGCCCAGGGTCAGGAGCTTGGCGTGATTGAGTTCCGCCTCGATGACAAGGTGCTGGCACAGTACCCGCTTACTGCCCGCAATGCAGTGGCTGAAGGCGGCTTTATCTCCAAGCTGTGGGATAAGATCTACCTCTTCTTCACCGGAGATGAATAGCCCTGAAGTCAAGTAAAGGCAAAGCAGAGCTCGCAGCCCGGCGCTGCAGGCTCCGTTAACAGGCTCAGCCATTAAAAGGCTGAGCGGTAAGTTAACCGGCTCAGCTATTAGCGAACAGGCTCTGCCGGAACAAGAAGGATTAAACACAATTTTTTGCAAAGGCAGCTCCGCCCCAGGCGGAACTGCCTTAAAGGTACAAAGATGACCACTATTTTTGAAGACAACAAACAGGACAAAAATCAGCCCGGCTTTAAAGACTTGATGCAGTTCCCCGCCGTGGTTGATTTTCGCATCATCATCGATGCACTGGAAGAAGACGGCCTGAACAAGCTCAAGGCTGAAATGAACAAACTGACCAATGGCCAGTGCATGGAAGTCAAGGGCGAGCCGCGCGTCAGCTCCAACGGCAAATATGTGTCCTACACCCTGCCTGCCAGGGTCGGGAGTGCTGAGCTCTTAAAGTCCGTCTATAAGGCAGTGGGCGCTCTGCCTTTTGTCAAACATATCCTGTAAGCTTGCAGTGCTCACAGCGCTTAACCTAAAGAGCGCTCAGGCAGGGCCGGGTACAGCTGCAGGTGATGCAATGAAGGCAGATCCTGGCAGCTGCAAAAACCAGGAAAGTCAGGCCTGAAAGAGCATCACGGTAAAGTAAAATATAAAGCACAGAGGAAAGTTAAGGCAGGGTAAAACAGGCATGGCACATCGGGACAACGCGCCGGGCAAAGAGTTCGGCTTTGAGCTCAACCGTTTCATCAAGGCGCTGCTGTATGTGGGAGCAGTCTTTGTGCTGGGCTTTTTTCTCTTTATTGTGCTCGCCTGCATGCGCATCTCAAGCTGCGCCTTTTTCACCTACAACAGCTACAACGAAATCCCCGCCCACAAGGTCGGCCTGCTTTTAGGCACTGCGCCCAATGTGGCCCCGGGGCAGCCCAATGACTTTTTTACAAACCGCATCATGGCCGCCGCCTCGCTCTATCACAAGGGCAAGATTGAATACATACTGGTCTCGGGCGACAACCGCCATGAATCCTACAATGAGCCGCGCATGATGATGAATGCCCTGCTCAAGGCCGGAGTGCCGCTTGATCACATTGTGGCAGACTTTGCTGGCTTTTCGACCATTGATTCAGTGCTGCGGGCGCGTTATGTCTTTATGTTAAATGACATGATCATCATCTCGCAGGACTTCCACAACGAGCGCGCCATCTTCATCGCCAAGGCAAACGGCATCGACGCCATCGGCTTTAATGCCTCCAATCCAAGCTCCTTTATCGCCAACTTCAAGGTCAGCGTGCGTGAGTTCTTTGCGCGCATCAAGTGCGTGTTTGATGTCTACCTGCTCGACAGCAAGCCAACTTATTTGGGCGACCCCATTGCCATCGGCAATGTGCCCCTGCCCAAGAAGGCCACCGACAAGCCCAAGTACATCACCTCAAAGCCCAAGCAGCCCGGCTACTCCGTAAAGGGCCTTGAAGAGCTGGCCCTGCTGCGCCTGCAGGCCAGTGCCAAGCAGCCCACTGACAGTGCGCTTATTCTCAATCAGCGCCGCAAGGCTGTTGAGGCCTTCCAGCAGACCCTGCTAAAGGAAGATGCCGAAAGCGGCGATGCACCGCTCCATCACGTGCCCATGGCCTCCCCGCTTGATCTGCCGGACACCATGACGCGCAGCAGCGCCGAAGAGCTGCGCCGCAATTCCTCACATGCAGCCGATCCGGAGAATGACGATCTCTCGCTTACCGGCACTGAGGTTACAGAAGATCTGGAGGGTGCTGCTGCCGGCGCCGCAGCCTCTGCTGCACCGGCTTCTCCCCATGAAGATGCAGCTGAAGCTGAACCCTTTGATCCTGCAAATGAGCTGATGGACGGCCCTGAGCTTCCGGCCCTTGAGATCCCAAGCGAAGTGCCGGCCCATCTGGCCGCACCTGACGTGCTGGGCGGTGCACATAGCAGCACCACAGCTAAACCTGCCGCCGCGGCACCGGCTGGTGCAGCAGGAAGAGCCGCAGAACAAAGCCCTGCGGTGCAAAGAGCCGGGCAAGCGCAGAACAGCACAGTGCGCCCGGCCCAGCCTGAAGCAGCCCCGCAGCAGGCACAGCCCGTGCAGCGCAGAGCGCCCGCGCCTTCACGCCGGGCACCGGTGGATGATGAGCCGCGCCAGCTATTTGGAGACCCTTGGGAGTAAGAAAGCATCATCAAGAGGACTGCATGTGGATGAAGCAGACACAAAGACCTCAGCTGCTCTACAGAACAGTTAAGGAAAAACAATTAAGACAGGGGTTGAGTTAGAAATGACATTTGAGATAGATGAGCCTGCCAGCAAGAATGAGGCCGAGCTTTATGCAGAAATCTGCGACAGCCTGCCCAATACCTGTTCCTTCAGGGCACTGCGCCTTGGCGGCAAGATTTATGTTGATAAAACTGAGCTGCTCTACCCCATTGCCTGCTGCCGCTTCGGCGCCTACTACCTGGCAAGACCGCCGCGCTTTGGCAAAAGCACGCTTTTAAGCACCTTGGAGGAACTCTTCGAGCACGGGGTTGAGCCTTATGACGACCATGACTCCTGCTTTAAAGGCCTTGACATTGAGCGCCTCTGGACAGAGCCAAGCGGGCTGTATCAAGTACTGCGCCTTGATTTTTCCCTTGATTTTAACCGCAACAAAGCCTCAGCAACTGACTTTGCAAAACAGCTTGGCTGCCGCATCAAACAGTTTGCTAAGGCTCTGAATATTGAGCTGCCTCAGGACTGCGGCACATCCCTGGACCCTTTGCTTTCAGCGCTGCTAAATGAAGTGAAAGACAGCAGTATCGTCCTGCTCATTGATGATTTTGACACCCCTCTTTTGTGCCTTGCAGGCAAACCTGAAGAACTGCATATCCTGCAGGAGCTGCTGCGATCCTTTTATGCACTCATTAAGCATTTTTCCTCAAAGTTTCGATTGATCTTCATCACCGGGCTGACCCGCTGCAAAGACTACCTGACTTGGAACAGCGGCAATTTCATCACCGACATTTCTACCTATCCGCGTTATGCCGAACTCTGCGGCTTTACGTTAGCTGAGCTTAATCAAAACTTCAGGTTGTGCCTTATTTACCAAGCAATGCACCAGTGCAGCACAAGCAAAGATTATGAAAAATACATCTCTGATCTGCTCAACGGGCTCAACTTATGGTACGGTGGTTATACCTTTGGTGACAATGCATACAACAAGGTACTCTCCACGGGATCTGTGCTGAAATTCTTTAAAAAAGCTGAAGCAGATTTCCCAGTCAATCTGAGCATAGACCCTGGGTTCGAGGCAGTGCTGAAAGAGAAATTTCTCCTATCAGATCTGCCGTCGCTCACCGAACACTTAAAGAACAACACAGTGCTGCGCTCCTATTTCTCCTTTGCCTCAGGAGCAAATACCGTCGAACAGCTCACGCTCCTAGAACTGCTCTATTGCTTAGGCTTTTTGACTTTACACGAACCAGTAAGCAGCGTCAGCAGCTGTGCTGCATTCAGGGTTGCTAACCAAGAGATGATGATGCTTCTGTCAAATACGGCAGCCAACTACGTCATGGGAGGCTATCAGGATCAGCCAGGACTTCTAAATCTACACCGTGATGTGTTCCTTGATGCACTCAACGATTCAGACGCAGATGCCGTCAGTGACTGCCTTACCACCGTGCTGCGCACAATAAACAGCTCGCGCAAAGATCTTTGCAGCAAAAAACAGATCTCATCAATACTCTATCGTTTCATGTCAGCTTTTGATTTGAATTTCAATCTACAAAACCGTAGTTTACTTGCCACTAACCCAGATCTGACTTTTATAATTAACCCCCTCTGCTCAGTTCTTTTGATCAAATTCTTTGTTTGCAGTACCAATGATAAAGACAAACTTGATCTGCGTCTTACCAAGGCTATAGAAGAGATCCGTGAAGCATCCTTACCCACCTTGGCAATACCTGTTGCAAAAATTCTGCGCCTTGCCTTGGTGTACTCTGTTGCAGAGCAGGCATTTGTAAGATCAAGCCTGCTTGAAGATCCCTCGCCCTTTAGCCCTGCATTTCAGTACCTGCCGCAGTGATTGAAAAGAACGGAGACAATAAATCATGGTGCGCCGCTTGAATATCCAAAGAGCCCGTACCCCCCTGCTGCCTGACTGCACCAAAGGGTTTGAGTGTGCAGCGCCGGCTGTTTGACAGGGCAGCCGCCCAAAGATCCTATGGTGAGAGCTACAACCTGCCCCACGCAGAATGACTGCATGATCACAAAATCAGCGCAAAGAGCCCCATCGAAGGGGCTTAGCACTATAAAAGATCAAGACAAATGCTTTTCAAGCTGTCATAATAGCTCTGTCTGCACCGCGCAGGCGGCACAGACCGATGCAGCAGCCCTTTTTGGCTGCAACCTTTGAGATCAGTTTTTGAAAAGACGCCTCAGCGCGTTTTCAAAAAAGGATCCATGAAAGCAGCGAGATATGAAGCATGTGCTCTGCCACGTTGGGAGTGGGTTTACCAGAGCAACTTATTTGGAGTCCCACTGCTTTGCCGTTAGTGTTCCTGGTTTGGGATCCGATCAAAAACCTCGAGCTCGAAGGCTTTCATCGTCCCGTCGAATTCTTCTCTTAAAAGCCCCCGCCTGAGCGGGGGCATTTTTATTTAAGAGTTACGAACTCTGATGCTTCTTTAGAAGGTGAAGCGTGCGTTGGCCTGTACGCCGAACTCGTCAGCGTTGTCAGAGCCTACGTAGTTAACACCCAAGCCGAAGCTGAAGGCACCGTTGGTGGCGCTGATGCCTAAGTTTGCACCGTAGGTGAAGTCATCCAGGACCTCTGTGGAGGTGGCGGTGTTCAGGTTGGAGATACCACTCCAGGACACATCACCATCCAGCTCGTCATCACCGGTATTGGCAGTGACAGTCAGGTCTAAGGACGGCATCACGCTCCAATCACCGGCGGTGATGTCCTTCGAGAAGGTCACACCCACAGGGATGGAGAACACGTTCATGCTGTCAGCATCAAACTCAGCCACAGTACCCAGGTTCGAGCCTACGCTGTAATCATCCATGTCGATGCGGGTGAAGCGTGCACCAACGTGCGGAGTGATGTCCAGGGCAGAGAGCTCAAACTTGTACTGAGCGGTTAAGCCCACAGTCCAGGCCTCAGTGTCGGTGGAGGCAGAGAGCTTGGTCACGTCAGACAGGCCGGTGGAAGCGTCAATGTCGTTGTCCACTGAGGTATAGCCGATGTCTGCAGTGATGGAGAAGTTCTCATAGGCAAAGCCGCCGTAAATGCTTGCGCCCCAGTAATCGAAATCATTGGAGACTGCAGAGCCTGCGCCCTTGCCGTCAGCATCGCCTGAACCTACGTTGAACATGGCACCTGCACGGAAGTGCTGGGCAAAGGTGAAGTCTGCACCTAAAGCCACACCGTAGAGATCCATATCTACACCGTAGTCCACACCCTGAGCGTCGAAGCCGTCAGAATCGTGGTTCTTGTAGACCGGAGCTAACCAGATGCCGGCGCCGTCAGCGTTGTTGGCATAAGTCAGCACTGAGTTCTGATTGCCCATGCCCATACGGGTGGCAATAGCCTCGTAGGAGCTGGCATTGGCAGCCATAGCAGCCTGCACGGCACCGCCGTAGACAGCCAGGCGGGCAGCGGTTTCAACCGGAGCGCCGTTACTCATGGTCATGGCCTGCTCGATCAGAGCATTCTCGTAGTTCGTGTTCTTCACGAGAGGCTGGGTAGCATCAGCATTGTGAGCCTTAATGGATTCCTCGGTATAACCGTTATAAAGCTCAGTTACCTCCTGCCCTTCCTCAAGCTTGTTCGGGTTTACGCCCTCAACATTACCGTAGCCGTATGCCATCAAGGTCTGGAAGACCGGATCAGAAGCACCTGCATAAGCTTGGCGTACATTCGGAGCGAAGTCCATGTCAACACCGGTAACGTTATCACCCAGCAGTTCGCCGATGATGGCGCCGTTCATGGTGGTAACAGTAATGCCCTTGCCCTGATTCTCTTCGGTGTCAGCAATGGTTACGCCATTGAGGTCAACCACATTTACACCAGTCTGGTCTGGAGCACCAACATTGCCTGCATCACTGAACAGGTTGTAGGTCTTGCCTGCGCGCACGGTGCCGCCGAGCATAATCTCACCACCTGCAGCAACCAGCTTGGCATCCTGGCCTTCAAAGTGAACTGCAGCATCGTATGCATCAGCGCTCTGCACGATGCCTTCGACCACATTGCCGCCAAGGACTAAAGCAGTATTCTCACCAAAGTAAATACCATCAGCAATTGAAGGAACCTCACCAGAGGTGACTAACACCTTCTGGTCAGCAAGGCTGCCGCCTGCAGCTAAGCTTTCCTTAAAGTCAGCTAAGATCTCAGCGGTCATCACTAAGCCCATACCGCCGCTTACGGTAATTGCCTTATTGACAAAAGTAAGTGAACCGACATTGGACTTGACCAGGCTGCCGTTGCTCTGGAAGTTAGACACAACTTCCTGCAGAGCATCAAGGCTCTCGGTGCCAATGCCTAAAGCAGAGTTTGCACCCACAAAGACCTTGCCGTCCACCACGCCGCCGTTAAAGTCAGTCAGATCTGCATCTGCGCTGGTCGCAGCAGAATCGCCTGCAAACTTATTAACGGAGATTAAAGCAGTCTGAGCGCCGTAAAGCGGGTCAACGCTTAAGTAAGCACCGTTAAGCGAGAGCTCCTTGGTGATTTCCAAGTTGCCGGAGTAATTCACGGTCTCGTCGTAAATGGTGTCAGCATCGTCTACTGCGCCTTCCTCAGCCTCATAGCCGACAAAGATACCGCCAGCCCCCGGTTCAGTCACAGTCAAGGTCTCAGCCTTTACGGTGCCGCCGTAAATTCTTAAGGTGCCGTCTGCATCATCTTCAGCAGCATCCTGGGTCAGTTTGATGTCCTTGGCCTCAACTGAACCAACCACATCACCTTCGCCGATGGTTAAGGTGCCGTTAGCAACAGAGACAGAGCCCTGAGAACCGACCTCCAACTGCTTATCCACTGTGGCATTTCCGCCAATGGTTAAGTCAGCTGCAACCGCGCCGAGGTAATCGCCGGAGAAATCCTTCTCAACTGTGGTATCAGTGTAAGCCTCGAGACCTGCATCATCGCCAGCCAGACTTACTGAGCCAGCAATGGTCACCAGGCCTTCACCAATAGTGATGAGATCGCCATCATTCAAGGTCACCGAGCCAATCTTACCGCCATTGCCGCCAAGGATTAAATCGCCCTGATCGGAATTATTAACAGCCAGCTCCTGCTTGCTGCCATCAGCGTAGCCCTTATAAGCATAATAGCCGTCATCAGCATCATACAGGCCCAGAGTGCCGTTTAACTGAATTGCGGAGCCCTCATTGAAGTTGCTGTCAACACGCAGTGCGCCATAATGACCCTTGATTACATCTGATGAAGAAATCTCGGTAACAGTCACCTGCTTGAGATCATTGGTGGTGTAATTTGCTGCGTAATTGGCAAACTTCTCAACGTTATCACCCCACACAGCTTCAGTGCCGTCATCATTGAAGGTGACCCCGATGTCAGCATAGCCCATATTTACCACACCGCCTGAGATTGCCGATGCACCGCCTAAAGTAGTGGTCAAGGAATCAATCATGTCCTTGGTGAAAGTCACATCGCTGTCAAATGCCAGATCGAGGTTAGCATTTTCATCGACATTGACAGTGCCCCAAACAGTGGAAGTAACCGTGCCCGCAGCTTCATCGATTTCAAACACGCCTGCGGTAGCAGCCTCACCCAAAGCAAAGCTTGCCTGTGCACCTGTCACATTAATGTTTGAACCAGACAGATTGACGCCATTGGTATCAGCATTTGCGTTATAACCAGCTGCATCACTATCTGTATCCTGCAGGCCGGTCAAGCCGTAAATGGTCAGCTTGCCAGACACATTGATGGTGCCTGCCACAACAGCGGTATCAAACTCGACTGAGCCGGTTTCATTGATCGAAGAATCAGCAGCATTTGCAGCAACCAGGAGGTCTGAACCGGTTAATGAAGCTGCAGCTTCACCCTCAGCTCCGCCTACAGTGAATGAACCAGACTGGCCGAACTCTACATTCTGAACAGTCCAAGAACCTGCATCTACATCTAAAGTAGAAGTATTAGTGCTTGTGCCATTACCAATGAATTGCAAATCAGCAGTTACTGAGCCAGCGCCATCTAAGGTTAAAGAGGTTGCGCCTGAAATATTAGTACCGCCGAATACGATGGTCTGATCATTTTCAGATCTCAAACCTTGATGAACGATAAGATTACCGCGCACAACCTCCACATCATCAACAGGGACGGTCACATCTGAGGCGGTAGTTGTATTCTCATCAGACAAGGTTATGGTCTGAGCCTCGATGGTGCCTGCACCAATATCTAATGCAGAAGCATTGCCATCGCCAGATTTAGCTGAAAGCTTAAGATTACCGTCAAACTCGACAACGCCGGCTCCGGTGAATGAAACTTGTGCAGCGGTCAGAGAAGCACCACCGCTGACGAAATCATCAAAGGTGTACTCGCCGGTATTTGAATTTGCCACCTGCACACGGCCGTCGCCAGATACACTCAAAGTAGTCTGAGAGCTATCAGCAAGGAACTGAGTCAGCTGATTACCGGTAATCTGCAGAATACCTTCGCCAAGTTCTACAGGCTCATCCTGGCCCTCAATCTGAACACCAGCTTTTTGACCTGAAACAACAATAGAACCAGAGCCCCAGGTTACATCTGCACGTTCTAAGTTTACTGTAGCATTAGCACCAGATTTACCGGCAACCTTTAAGTAGGCATTTGCAGGAGTATCTTCGTGATTAAAGTTCAGACCACCAGTTAAGGTTAATGATACCGGATTACCGTCATTTTCAACATCATATCCAGCCTGACTTGAGGAGCTTCCGCTCTTACAAACCTCAACGTTGATGCCGCCAGAAACAATGGTAATGTTTTCAGCAGACTCCCATGCACCGCCATTAACATTCAGTACAGCAGAAGTTGAACCTGAACCAATGCTGATATTGTTACCAGTTTCGCTTACAATCTGGCCAGCAACATCTGAGAACTGACGATCTAAGTCAATATTATGCTTTAAGTAGAAAGTATCGCCTGAGCTGTTCAGAACGAGCCTATCTGATACCTCTGCCCCAGAGAAAGCAATATCATTTGTAGCACTATCAAATTCTTCGCTGCCTAAGGTTAAGGCTTCAGCCACAAGAACTGCCTGACCTAAGTTCAAATTATCACCTGAATTAGATACCGTCAGATCTGCTCCCTTAATAATACCACCGCCAGAAACAGACAAAGCACCTGAAGTTAAAGAGGAACCGCTGTTAATGACAATCGCGTTATCTCCAGATGTCAGCTCATATAAATCAACAGCATCTGAAAATTCAATAGAAGAATTTGCATTAGCAATTAAAATAGCGCCGCGGCCATCAGTATTACTATCGGTATTTGATGCTGAATTTATTTTAGTCGTCAAGTAATCAGTCAGCTGCTTACCTGATAATACTAAAGTAGCCTCTTGAGTATTCGCAGCTGCGCCTGAAACAGTTATACCAACACCATTTTCATCAGATGTAGTTGAACGAGTTAACACGACATCCTGGGCTAAGCTTAATTTACCGGAGTTCAACTGCAAATTACCAGAAATATCTGCAGTACCACCCTGAACTTCGATAGTAACATCAGAAGCTGACTTTTCACCATTGTCATCTGGGTCATGAGCTGTGATTGTTAAGGTTGAACCACTTGCAACATTTAACTCAGATGATTCCCATTTTGAATCACCATAAACATTGAGAGTGGTGTCCTTTTGAACACCAAACTCAGCTTCATTTGAGAGATTAAAAGCTACAGCATTAATAATTGCGCCACTATCATTTGATGCATCGCCTGATGAAAGCAATTTTGCTCCATCTTTAACTGTAATAGTGTCTCCACTATTACCTAATGTTACTTGCTGTCCAGCCCCACCATTAGCAAGAATTCTTAACTCTGAACCCTCACCAATTACATCAATTGTATTTGCAGATACCGTAACTGCACCTGAATTATTTCCATCAGGATTAGATGCCATAAGAGAAACAACACTACCATTTTCAACGGTAATTGCATTAATATCAACTGATAATGAGGAATCACTTCCTGAGACAGAAAATATGAAGCTCCCGCTTGAATTAGAGTCACCACCGGAAAGCTGAGAGCTGTTAATTGTTAATGAACCGTTACCGGTAATTGATCCTGAACCAGAACCAAGTAAACGTTGCCAGGTAGCTGTCGTATCATTACTAATAGTTACATTAGCATCCCACACATTATCTGCGCCGCTGACAACAACATCAAAATGTTCACCATCACCTACTACGATCGGATTCTCATCATCTGTTAATTGACTAGCCCCGCTTACAGTAGTTGCATTTGCAGCACCAGCAGCCAGACCTGCTGTCAAAACGACAGCTGAAGCCATGCCCTTGAAATAGGCAGACTTAAAAACAGAACGATAAGCGTTGAGAAGCATACTCAAAGCATTCTTCGTTTGCTTCATTTTATTAATTCTCCCAAATAAATTAATAATTCAAACCGATGCGGGGCAGATCCCTCCTGCCACTGTGCACCGTTCGAAACCAAGGAACAAAATTCCTCAAAAACGCAGGCTTTATCAGCCTTTGTTTGTTACCTCAACGCCGGTTAGCCTGAGGTGCGTATAAACCTACGACTAAAAAAAAAAATCAATAGCCTTCGGTCTCTTTTTTACGCCCTCTGCTGCAGCTCACAAATTTGCGCCATGCGTTTCCCTTGGGCGCAGGGATCAGGTCATTTTCAGACTGACGTTAAAGTTTTCAAAAAACGCCGCTGCAAAGCCGTCATTTGGGAGATCAACGACTGTTCTGCTGTCATGTGATCTGATCTTGTGATGCCGTTGAATGACAAAGCAGCAAGAGAACTGCTCACCATGCGGCCGCTTCAGTTTAAAAACTCACAAACTCAAGCGGGCAATCTAATTTTACCTGCTCCTTTAATCCTTTGCCATGCCCTTGCCACTTACCGCCGCGCTGCATCGCACTTCGCCACACTGCCACCACACGGCCTGACCCACACAGCAGCAATACCTTCACACGGTGCTGACTGCCATCACTAGCCATTTACCCGACCGCCCGCGCCAAACGCTGCACAGCCCTCAACAAAACTGAGCCCACTCCAGTCCCCTGAACTCAGCCCTATCCACTGTACACCTGCGCTTGACGCGCTAAGACATGCAGGAGCCTTGTGCTCGACCATGTTCATGCGGCTTCAGCAACCGACAACACAGCAGTGCTCTTGCCCATGCTCCTCCTCTATCAAGAGAGCAGCACCTTCAGGGGTGAGCTCAGCCCAAATGATCAGCACGCTGCTGATGCCAGGTCTCAGGCTGTCACCGCATCTTGCTCACTGCCAGCACACCTCAGCCCATGAGCAACAGCACCCTGCCCCATCCACCGACCTGCAGGCTGTCAAACCTCCGCCTTTATGCTGCCATCAGTCCTTCAGCCACACGCAAGCAAAGCCTCAGCCCCAATCTAAAAAGATCACGCCGCTCACCAGCACAGCGATCCATACTGCATATGCCCACCATGCGCGCCTTACTCACCCTACAGGGTGTGATCCCGCATTTGACATTCGCCTGAAATCAGGAAATACTATAAGATTGGTCAGCACGAAAAGAGATCAGATCTCTTTGAGAATTGATTAATTCTGGTCTGAAGACATTCTTACCGGCAAAGACTTTCAGATATGAAAGTTTACCTGCAAAAGCAGTCTTCATGAATGTTGTTAAACGCCCCTTTCGGCAGCAATGCCCCAGCCCCAAACGCAGCACCCTCATGGAAACAGCGTGGAAACAGCATGGAAATTTCCACAGAGGCCTCAGCGAAGCCGCAAAAATCCACCGATCTGCTGTAATATCGACCTTCAAAAGCGGCTCAAACCCTGATTTCCATTGGGTTTCCACGGGCCATGGAAATTTCCATGCTGCCCCCACGCCCGCAGCCCTCAGCCGTCCCCATCCTCTCACCAGCCAGTTCTGCCCACAACACATCTTCACCCGCCCGCCACCTCTTGCTCCGTCCCCGACCAACCCACACCGCCGCCAGCGCCATGCCCATGCTTATTGTCGCATGCGGCACCTTAACGGCCGTCGCACACTATGGCCGCCACAGCATCGGTGCGGAGCTCTGATGTCTTACCTGTCAGATGTCAGTCAGCAGACTGACAGCTCCTCTATCGGTTTTACGCTCAACCTCCCTCACCCCAGATACAGCGCAGGCCCTGAGATTGCTCCCAGAGCCTGCTGTGCTTAACTTCTCCGCCCGCGGTTGTGCTCAGGCGGCGGTGAGTTTGCGCTTAATCGAGGAAGCCGCGCAAACCTGCTGATCTGCAGGGATGGCGCAGCTTGCGCAGAGCCTTGGCCTCGATCTGACGGATACGCTCGCGGGTCACACCGAACTGACGTCCTACTTCCTCAAGGGTGTGGTCTGACGGCATGCCGATGCCAAAGCGCATGCGCAGCACCTGGGCCTCGCGCGGCGGCATGTCATCAAGCACGGTGTTGATGGCGTTCTTGAGGCTCTCTGAAGTGGCAGCCTCAGCCGGCACCACGATAGAGCTGTCCTCAATGAAATCTCCAAGATGCGAATCGTCATCATCACCCACCGGGGTCTCCAGGGAAATAGGCTCCTTGGCGATCTTCATGACCTTGCGGATCTTATCCTCAGGCAGACCCATCTTGGCGGCCAGCTCCTCAGGGGTGGGCTCGCGGCCCTTCTCCTGCTGCATCTGACGGGAGATGCGGTTGAGCTTATTGATGGTCTCAATCATGTGCACCGGGATGCGGATGGTGCGGGCCTGATCGGCAATCGATCTCGTTATGGCCTGCCTGATCCACCAGGTGGCATAAGTGGAGAACTTATAGCCGCGGCGGTATTCAAACTTGTCCACTGCCTTCATGAGGCCGATGTTGCCTTCCTGAATTAAATCGAGGAACTGCAGACCGCGGTTGGTGTACTTCTTGGCAATGGAGATGACAAGGCGCAGATTGGCCTCCACCATTTCCTTCTTGGCCTTCTTGGCCATGGCGTCGCCCATCATCACGCGGCGGGAGAGCTCACGCAGACGGGAGATGGAAATGCCGGATTCCTCCTCTACTTCCTTCAAGCGGGCGATGCACTCTTCGATCTCCTCGCGGCGATCCTTGAGTTTGGCGGCAAAAGCCTTTCTTGACTTTAAGGCCTTCTCATACCAGGCAATGTCACTTTCCATACCGGAGTCGGTGTAGTACTGCTTTAACTCGTCAATCTTCATGCCGCACTTGTTGACAGTGATGTCACGGATGCGTCTGTCCTGGCGCTTCACGCGATCCATCATGTCATGCATGCGGGTGAGCAAATCTTCAAGCTGCTGTGGCACCAGGCGGAAGCAGGAGAACATTTCAGCCAGGCGCTGCAGTTCTTCATGATACTTGCGCTCAGCGGCCGCGCCCTTCTTCTGGCGGCAGGCCTGAACCTTGTCATACTGCACGCGCAGCTCAGTAAAGCGCTCAGCCACTACGGCCGGATCCGGTCCGTTGTCCTGATTGCCGTCACCATCCGAGGAATCATCTTCATCGAGATCATCATCCTCAGCTGCAGCGGCAGCTGCGGCTGCCTTTTTGGAGGTCTTTTTGCGGCCCTTGGGCTTGGGTGCCGGAGCTGCAGGTGCAGCTATAGGCTCGTCATCCTCTTCGTCGGTGCCGACATTACCACCGGCATCAGCCTGCTCAGCTTCCTCAACGATCTTATCGAGATCCTCAACCTGGGCGGGCTCTTCCTCTTCAGGCAGAGCGGCTGCAATCGGATCTTCCTTCTGCTCGGCATCTGCCGGATCAGTAAAGCCGACAATGATGTCTGACAGGCGCACCATGCTGTCCGGATCAAGGGTCTGATCATAGCGGTGAAAGAGCTCCTGCATGGCAGGCGGATACTCCACGATGCACATCTGCACATCATTGGTGCCCTTTTCAATGCGCTTTGAAATCTCAATCTCGTCCTTGCGGGTGAGCAGTGACACATTGCCCATCTCACGCATGTACATGCGCACCGGATCGGTGGTGCGGCCGATTTCAACCGAGCTGTCGAGCTGATTGGCCACAGTCTCAACGTCTTCTTCGACGGTCTGAGAGCTTTCATTTAACAGGATGTCATCAGGATCGGGCGGCGTCTCGCAGACGTTGATGCCCATGTCGATGAAGGTCTGGATGAAAACCGATAATTGATCACCTGAAATAATATCAGGCGGGATCAGATCATTGATTTCCTCAATGGTAAGATATCCCTGCTCCTTACCTTTAGCAATCAACTGCTTAAACTCGGTGCTTGCAGAATTGTTATTCATCAAAAAAAGCCTTCTCTCGCTCAGTAGTTTTTAACAGCTGGTGTTTAGAATTCACTAATTTAACGCACGACAGACGCACAGAGCGGGCCAAAGGTCATGCCTTTCCCGCCGCGGTAATGCTTTATAAAGCGCTGCGCAATTTCTGCTGAATTTAAAACCATGGTGCTGCAATTTTAAGGAAAACAGTAAATTTTTCAAGCTTTTGAGCGTGAAATTTTGACCTGCCTCAAAGACTTGGATCTTACACCGAAGATCAGGGCGCGCCAAGAGCTCACAATCTCAGCGCTTTTGTAAGTTCCCCCTGCCCGCCCCATCCCGCAGAGATGCAGAGGCACAGCTTCACACACCCCGCCTGAAGGCAGGCACAGAGCTTAACCTGCCTCAGCGCAGCTGCAGCAGAGATCCTTTCAGGCTGCAGTTGACAGAGCGCAGAGCACAACCACCAGCAGCATGCTTGCAGGCTTCCCCTGCTGCCAGCTTCCTTCTCACCGCTGCGCTCTTTAACTGCTCCCCAGCATTTGCGCCCTAACTGCTTTACTGCGGTTTCTTTACAGCCTCAGGCTCAGGCACGGCCTGATTGACGATGGCCAGAGCAGTAAGGGAGCGCGGGAAGCCGTTTTGCGGCATTAAGAGCGCAATGACGTCAATGAGGTTCTGCTTGGTGTTGCCCACATTGATGTTGCCCACCGCATGGCTTCTCACCTGGGCATCAGCCCCGCCGATGGTGAGGATGGCAGACCAGAGCAGAAGCTCACGCTCAGCAGGCGTCAGACCGCTTCTGGTAAAGACATCGCCAAAGCAGTAAGCGCTCAAATGCCCAACCTGCAGATACTGCTGTCCCTCGGGAGAGCTGTCCCACATCTTTTGCATGCGCTCACCGTACATCTTAAGCTGGGTCTCCTGCCCTTTGGCAAAGCGGTTCTCCTCAGTGGTCACGGCCTGCGGCTCAAGCGGCAGTTTGATGCCAGCTTTAGTGAAGACCTCATTTAAGATAGCAAGGGACTTCTGGGCGCGGTAGATGCCAGAATATGGAGCAGTCTGAATGACGGCCTCCTTCATGGCAATGGGCTCGACCTTAAGCCTGAGGCCCGCCCTGGCATAATCTGCAATCTGCTCATAGTAACCGCCTGCAGTCAGGCCGCATAAATTGACCAGAATGCGCATCTTGTCAGAGAGCGTTCCCTGATAGAAGAGCTCGCCGTAGATGAGGTTGTCGCGCATGGCGGCAAACTCCGGATCGGTATCAGCAAGGGCCGGCTTATAGTCAGGCCCGAAGAGTTCAGTCATCTTTACCTTTGCGGCTGCAGCGCGGTCTTTGGGCTCACTGCCATCTTGAGCAATGGCGGTGCCGGGTACGGTAAAGATCATGGGCAGAGACAAGATGCAGGCCCAGAGGTGTTTGCGTGTGATCATGGCGTTCTCCTAAGTTAAAGCACGGTGAGCACAGCTGAGCTTTGTCAGCACAAAGCTCAGGCTTGATGTGCTGTCTTTTGCCGATGCTAACGCCGCCGAAATCCTCAAGTAAGTGCCATTTCTCTCGCATTGTTGCCTGTTATTCTCGGGTAAGCTGACGTACGACGCAGCTTCCAGGGCTGCCCGGGCAGCAAATGCTGCAGAGCACCGGAGCAGGTTGAACACTGTCTGCTCTGTAAAGCAGCAGGCTGGCATTCTGCATCTCATGTTCTCTTGCGCATGTTCTCTATCGCCGCCTCCAGCTGTGCTGCCCCTTTTCATTTTCCTGCCCCGCGCCCGCTTCCCCTTTCCTGCCTCAACACTGCAGTCCTGCCATCCTCACCTCTGCTTAGCCCAGCCCTCCCCTGCACAGCAATCACATCCTCTGCTCTGCCCTGCTTAATCGCCTGCCACGGCCCAAACCAACACCGGCAACGGCATTGCCTTTGGCTCAAGGTCAAAGCAGGCTTCATGCCTGACCCCCTTTGATTTAAAAACCGCTGCTTTTTACACACGGTTTTGAACTGCAGGGATCATTGAGCACGGTCAGGGCAAATTTGCCCCAAGTTTCAGTGTGAGCCCCGCCCTGCACCCGTGGCAGATCACGGCTGCGGGTGATCAGCACTACCGGGCCTGAGCTGGCAAACTCTGCATTGGGATCAGCCTTATTGGCAAGCACGGTAACACCCACCCCCAGGTAGACATCCAGGTTCTCAGCCCGGCGCAGATTCCAGGCGGCAAAGTGCGTGATCCCTTCCTGCCTGGCGGTTTTAAGCGCCTGCGCACAGATCACCCTGTACCCCAGCCATTCATTGGCAGCAGGCAGGGCAAAGCCCGCAAGGAACAGCCCCAAAAACAGCGCTGCGCTCATACATTTGACAGCCCGGGCAAGGTCATGACCCCGGCGCAGCAGACAGTACAAAGCGGCACCGCCGCCTAACGTGATCATGACAGCCCCGAACTTGACCGCCGGAAGCTCAAGGTATGCAAAGTCAGCTCCGGGCTTAAAGAAGAGCAAAGCCGGCAGAAAGACACACTGCAGCAGCGCCGGCACAACGATGCACAGACGCACCCAGCCCCTGCCTGCATATTGCGGCAGGGACAGCGCCGCGGCATAGACCATAAAAGGCACAGCCGGCAGCAGATAGACCTGCAGTTTGCCGCTTGCCAGCGACAACATCACAAAGGTCGAAAGCGCGGCACAGAGAAAAAAGAGCTGCAGCCTGGAGGTTATCCGGCGGCGGATCAGGATGACCGCCAAAAGGCCGATGACAAGAAATGACCACGGCGCCAGGGTGTACCACACGCTCTCCAGATAATAGTAAACAGGCTCACGGTGGGCAAAGGAATGCACAGCGCGGCCCACGGTCTGATTTATCAGCAGATTGTCGATATAATAAGCCCAGCCGCCTTCAGAGAACACGCCGCCAAACCAGATAAGGCAGAGCAACACAATCACACCGCAGGTGCGCAGGCCCCAGAACTTCAAGATCTCCCGCCCGCGCTTTAACAGCAGCAGATAGCTGATGCTGGTGACCAAGGGCATCAAAATACCCACCGGGCCCTTGCTGAACACCGCTAAGAATACCCACAGGGGAAACAGCCACCTTTCAGTGCCCAGGCTGACTGAGCGGTGAGAAAAGAGTACGCTCTGTCCTGCACTCTGTGCGCTCTGCCCAGTTCCCTGTCCTCCAACTGCAGGACATGCAGAGCCGGGTTCAGCGAGGCGGTAAAATGAGTGCAGCGCAAGCGCGATGAACATGGTCATCAGCATGTCCATGCGCACAATGAATGACAAGGAAAGATACAGCCCCGAGGTCATCAGCAGCAGGGCCGCCGGGATGCGCCATTTGTCATTGAGCTCATTTTGCGTCCAGTGATAGAACAGCAGCACGGTGACTGCCGCCGGGATAAAGGAGAGCAGCGCAATAAACCACATCTGATGGCTGCCGAGGATGGTGCGCCCGAGCATCAACAGCCAGAAGTACAAAGGCGGCTTGTCAGCATAGGGCTCGCCATGATTGGAAAAAGCAAAGAACACGTGATTGCGCAGCGCCTCATCGGCAATGCTCAAATAGCGCAGCTCATTTTGCGGGGTGAAATCACGCAGGAGCATCAGAGGCAGGAGGGCAAGAGCTATGCTGACCAGCAGCACATAGATTTCATTTTTCTTTAAAATATAACACATAATATATTGATTACCTGAGCAATGTTTGTTGATTGTTCGTTTACCCTGAGACGATAGGTTAAAGAAAAACTTCCGCAAAATCAACAACTAAACCAAAAAAGTGCAGCAGGTTGCAGCTGAAACCAAGGTTTAGGATACTAAAACCAAGGTTAAGGATAGATGCAAATTTCTCCCATTTGTCTGTCACTTCAGCGCCTGCTGCAGGTTGGTAGTTTTTGGCAGGCAATGCAGCGCTCCCGCGCCTATAATGCTCAAAACAACCAATGAATGCTCAAAAACGACCAATGTATCAAGGAGAATGAATGGATCTTGCGGAGATAAACCGGCGCAGAGCGTTGTCTGAGCTGCTGGCTGAAGTTAAAGCCCGCTGCCCGCAGAGCGGCGTGGTGGAACTGCCGGTGCCCGGTCTGCGCTGCTCCAGGCGTGAAAATGCCGGTGAGGATGTGGCCTGCTTTTATGAAACCTGCATAGCCCTGATTGTACAGGGCAGCAAAAAGGTTACGGTCGGCCGACAGGAGTTAAGTTACGGTGCCGGTGACATGATTCTGGTGACCGTGGATATGCCCTCATGCTACCGCATTGAGCCCATGGTGGACGGCTCGCCCTTTTATGCGCTGTCACTGCGCCTTGACCGCTCGCTGCTGTTTGAACTCTGCTCCAAGGTGCACGCCGCTCCGGTCACCGCCTGGCGCGCCTTTGAGGTGCACCGTGCCGGTGCTGATATTGTCAGCTGCCTTTTGCGCCTCATGCAGTGCAGCGATCCGGAAAAGGTGGATCTGCTCGCCCCGCTTATCAAGCAGGAGCTGTACTATCACCTGCTAAAAAGCAGCTTTGGCCCGCAGCTGCGGCAGATCTTCGGGCAGGAAAGCCGCAGCGCCAAGATCATCAAGGCCGTGGATTATTTAAAGCGCAATTTTAAAGAGCCGATCTCGATTGAAGCTCTGGCCTCCCTGGTCAATATGGCCAGCCCGACCTTTTACCGGCACTTCAAGCAGTTTTTATCCATCTCCCCGCTGCAGTACCAAAAGTCGCTGCGCCTGCATGAGGCCCGCCGCCTGATGCTCACCGAAAACTACACCGCCTCCCAGGCAGCCTATGCGGTGGGCTATGAGAGCGACCAGCAGTTCTCGCGCGAATACAAGCGCCTGTTCGGGCTGGCACCGCGCGAGAGCGTGTTAAACGAAAGAGCCAAAGGAGCGCTGCAGTTTAATCCTTAAGGTTAATCCCTGGCGCTTCTGGTCACCACGCCGCCGTAGACAGCCGACATCGGCATGGCGGCGAGTTTGGCGTCAATGGCCTGCAGCTCCTCCTTGGTAAAGGTCACTTCAGCTGCCTGAAGATTTTCCTTTAAGCGTGACAGGCGGCGGGTGCCTGGGATAGGCACAATGCTGACGTCTTTATTCATCATCCAGGCCAGGGAAATAGCAGCCGCGCTCACGCCTTTGGCTGCAGCCAACGTGCTTACCATCTCGATAAGTTCGGCGTTTTTGGCGTAACTGTCCTTATCAAACTGCGGCATGGCGGCGCGGTAATCGCCCGGCTCAGAAAAGCTGCTGCCCTCACTGTAGGCGTTGGACAGCAGGCCGTTGGCCAAAGGCGAGAAGGCCACCAAAGTCACCCCCAGCTTTTTAATAGTGGGAAAGATGCTCTCCCAATGACGGGCCATCATGGAGTAGCGGTTTTGCACCGCAGCCGGCGGACACACTGCCGCGGCACGCTCAATAATGTCAGCGCCCACCTCAGACAGGCCCCAGCTTAAGATCTTGCCTTCCTTGATGAAGGATGCCATCAACTCAGCGGTTTCCTCCACCGGGATCTTCGGATCAAGGCGGTGCAGATAGTAAAGGTCAAGATGATCGGTTTTAAGGCGCTTTAAGCTGCCCTCCAGCGAGCGGCGCAGACGATCCGGAGAGGCATCAACCAAGAGCGGATAAGGCACCTTGCCGGATGTGGTATCAAAGCTGATGCCGCACTTGCTGGCCAGCACCACCTTATCGCGCAGGCCGGCAAAAGCCGCACCCACGAGCTCCTCATTGTGATGGGGCTCGTCCGGGGTGCCGTAGATCTCGGCGGTATCAAAGAAATTGCAGCCAAGCTCCACTGCCTGATGCAAAAGTGTAATCATCTCCTGCTTGTCAGCGGCCGCGCCGTAGGCATGGCTCATGCCCATGCAGCCAAAACCCACTTTACTTACCTGTATGCCGGTCTGCCCCAAAGTGGTATAACGCATCCTCTCTCTCCTTTATTCCTGATTAAAATTCAATTGCCTGCTGCTATTGTGCCTGCTGCCTGCGCCTTAGAGCCGGCTTTGAGAAGAATGAGCAAAACTGAGCTCAAATTGTACCTGCCGCAAATCCTGCACCGGCGCTACATTTAAAACCAAAAGCCGCTGCAGACAATACGCTCTGCATTGATTGAGATTATTTGGAGAGAGCCATGAGAGCCATGCTTAAGAACTACAGCAAAAACTGCAATGACAAAACCTCAGCTTTAAAGCCCGCCCTGTGCGCTGCAGCCCTGTGCGCCGCACTGCTTGCAGGCTGCAGCAGCAGTGCAGACACCATTACCCTGACAGCTCAAGGCGCCTATGCCGCAGGTGGCAGCGTGATTGAGGCCAAAGAGCCCTACGATCCTTATCATCCCAAAGCTGAGGGCATGAGCCTGCATGGCGATCATGTCTCCGTCCTCTACCAAATTCCTGAACATGCGCGCGCCCTGCCGGTCTTTATGCTCCATGGGGCCGGACAGTCCGCGCGCACCTACATGAGCACCCCTGACGGACGTGACGGTCTGCAGAACATTCTGTTAAAGCACGATTATGCAGTCTATCTCATTGACGGCCCGCGCCGCGGCCAGGCCGGACGCAGCACCGTGCCCGCGGAGCTTACGGCCTCACCTGACAATGAGTTCTGGTACGGGCAGTTTCGCATGGGCCTCTACCCTGAGCGCTATACCGGCTCACAGTTTCCTGAGGGCAGCAAAGCATTAGAACAGTTCTTCCGGCAGATGACCCCGGCCACCGGATCCTATGATGCCGTGCTCTCCGGTGAAGGCATCGCCGCGGCCATTGAGGACTCAGGTTTTGATGGCGGCATTGTCATCACCCACAGCCAGGGCGGCTCAGCCGGCTGGCAGGCTGCCATGATCTCTGACAAGATCAAAGCCATCGCATCCTATGAGCCCGGCAGCGGCTTTGTCTTCCCGGAAGGTGAAGTCCCGGCACCGATTGCCAATCACAGCTTCTTTGGAGATTTTGCAGCCGAGGCTGTGCCCCTTGAGGACTTTATGGCCTTAACCCGCATCCCGATTGTGATCTACTACGGCGACTTTATCCCCAAGGCTGAAAGCGACAATCCGCACACCGACTACTGGAGAGCGGCAGTTAAGATGGCACGCGAGTTTGCAGCCTGCATCAACCGTCACGGCGGCCATGCACAGGTGATTGAACTGCCTGATGTAGGCATTCATGGCAACACCCACTTTATGTTTGCCGAGCGCAACAATGCTGAGGTCATCGATCAGCTGCTGAGCTTCTTTGCACAGAACAAGCTCGATGCCAAAGCCAAATAAAAGCCAAAAATAAACCTTACACAACCTGTATTCCTGCGGCGCTCTGCAGCGCCGCATTTTTACGGTCACTGCTCCTCTTTGATTAGGAATGGCAGGCTTGTTCAAGCCACCGTCTTTCTTGTTGTCAGGAAAAAGCTCAAAACTGCAGCTTGTTGTCTCAGCCGCGCAAAACAAAAGCGCACCAAGGCGCCTTTGTTTTGCTTTTGCTTTCATACCCTCATGCAAAGCCCCGGGCTTTGCGCTGACGGAGGCCTGAGCTTAATTAGTCGAGCTCAACGTCATCGGGCAGGGAAGCATTGTGATAGACGTTCTGCACATCGTCGAGATCTTCAAGCGCGTCAATCATGCGCATGAACTTCACGGCAGCCTCGCTGTCAAGAGCGCTTTCAGTTGACGGGATCATGGTGACCTCAGCGCTGGAGGGCTTAACACCCTTGGCTTCAAAGGCCTCAACTACATCCACGAAAGCCTCAGGGGAGGTGGACACCTCGATGGTGCCGTCTTCCTGAGCCTGCACGTCATCAGCACCGGCCTCCAGGGCGATCTCCATGGCGTCATCTTCGCTTACCGGCACCTTGCCG
>JADINH010000109.1 GCA_017694225.1 Candidatus Avisuccinivibrio stercorigallinarum | reverse complement strand
TCAAGGGCCTGCTTGAGGCGGGCTTTGCCGGTCAGGGTCTAGGAAAGGCCGCGCATCATCTCATGCAGAAAACCGCCCAGGCGCAGGCTTTCACGCACAGCATTGGAAATGGCCAGGGACGGGGAATCCAGCGCACTGTCATCGAGGTACAGCGGCGTGCTCTCGTCTGCCGGAGCTTCAGGCTCGGGGATGAGTTTGACCAGCAGTTTGGCAAAAAAGTGCGCACAGGGCAGCAGGCCAAAGCACACAGCGAGGTTAAAGCATAAATGAAACCAAATCACCTGATCGCCTGGCGTCAGCGGCAGATTAAGGCGGGCAAACACCGGCAGCAGGGGCAGCGCGATGGCACTTACGGTAAGCTTGAATAGGGTGTTGCCCAGCATCACCCGGCGGGCTGCCACGCCCTGGCCTAAAGAGCCTAAGATCTCCAGGCAGCAGGAACCTAAGTTCGCTCCGATCACCAGGGCCCAGCCGGTATCCAGGGTCAAATGGCCGGTATTGGCAATCACTGCGGTAAGCAGCACGGCAGCCAGAGAGGAGTAGCAGAGCATGGCCAGCAGTGCGCCGAAGATCACCGCAAAGGTAATTTCCCCGTCAATGCTGTCCAGGATAAGCTGTGTGGTCTCAGATTGGATCAGCGGCCGCGTTGAGTTTACGATCTGCGTCAGCGCAAGCAGGATAAGCCCGAGGCCAATGAGAATGCGGCCGATTTTTCCTGCCCGGCTCTTGCGCCGTGCCAGGAAAATGGTGACGCCCACAGTAAAGAAGAGCGGCCCCAGCGCCCGCAGATCAAAGGTCAGAATACGGGCCATCAGGGCAGTGCCGAGATCTGCGCCCAGCATGATGATCAGAGCCGGGGTGAGGGCGATCAGATTTTTGGCCATAAAGGAGGAGACCAGCATGGCAGCGGCATTGGAGCTCTGCACCAGCATGGTGGTGAAAAGTCCGGCAAAGAGGGCGCGCACAGGCCAGATCCTTGAGGACATGGTGCGGGCAATCAGCACGTTGAGGCGGCTGCCGGCAGCACGCAGCACTCCGCTTTTGGTCAGATAAATGCCAAAAGAGAGCATGGCCACACCGCACAACAACTCAAGCAGAATGTACATCCGCGATCCTTATCCAAGACTTATTAACGCACAGAGAATAAAAGTCCGTATGCACCTGATCTTAGCAGGAAGAGCCGGTTCTTTGAAGGCTTGGCGCGGCGCCGTGGCTGTTGTCTGACCGGATTTTATCCAAAGTGTGATCCAAAAGCGGCGCCTGTCCGGCGCCGTCTGATGGAAGGGTAAGCTTTGATCTTTCAAACTTGCATAAACAGTGCATAAACTGCACTGTGCTGCCGGAGGCTTGTGCAGGCGCAGCCGGCAGCTGCAGTTTTTTCAGGCAGAGAGTTTTAAGAGGATCACGCCGCCCAAAATCAGCGCCACGCCAAGGCAGCGCATCAGGCTTAGCTGATCTCCAAAGAAGACTGCACCGATGGCAAAGGTGCCGAGCGCGCCGATGCTGGTCCACACCACGTAAGCTGTGCCGATGGGCAGGTGCTTCTGCGCGATATAAAGGAAGTATCCGCTCAGCGCCATGCAGATGATGGAGAACATGATATAGGCAAAGCGCTGCATGCCGATGGTGTGCGCGAGCTTAAAGCCAAGCGGCCAGCCCACTTCAAACAATCCGGCGATGACAAGATAAAACCACGGGCTCATATAACCTCCTGCAAATCCGTGTGATTGAGCTTGATGATGCTCAATTTGCTGTGACGGCATAAAGGTAAACTATGGTGCAAGACCATAGTCAAGCGGATTTTGCAGGTTTTTACAGGCGGTGCTCATCGCCCCAGGCGCACATCTGATCCAAAATCGGAATGAGGGACTGCCCGCGCGCAGTCAGGCGGTATTCAACCTTGGGAGGGATCTGCGGATATTCCCGCCGCTCGATTAACTGATCTGCCTCAAGCTCCTTTAAGGTCGTGCTTAAGGTCTTGTAGGAGATGCTGCCGATGTAGCGCTTCATTTCATTAAACCGCACCACCTTAAACTCCATCAGGGTGTAGAGGATGGTCATTTTATATTTGCCCTGAATGAGCGAGAGCGTGTAGGCAAAGCCCGTTGTCTCAAGATTTTCCGCGCTGATGCATCTTTCTTTAACCATACTTTACTTCAGGTAAGTACTAAACATTGCTGTAAGTATATAACGCAAATGTGCGTACTTGTTTAATTTTAAGTGCCTGTTATTTTAGCAGTATAGAACTAATTTAAAGCTCAGCCGCAAGAACCCTGGAGGCAACAATGCAGGCAAAAAACATCGTGATCTTAAACGGCAGTCCGCGCCGGGAGGGCAACACCTCAGCGCTAATTGCAGCTTTTACTCAGGGCGCACAGGAAGCCGGGCATCAGGTTAAAACTTTCCTGCTGCATCAGCTGCATCTTCAGGGCTGCCAGGGCTGTTTTCGCGGCCGCAGCACTGACGCCTGTCCCTGCGTCATACAGGACGACATGAACGATATTTATCCTGCCGTCAGAGAGGCGCAGGTGGTGGTGCTGGCCTCGCCTTTGTATTACTGGAATTTAAGCGGTCAGCTGCTCACCGCCCTTGACCGATTGTTTGCCCTGGAGGAGGGCGGACAAAACCTGCTGCGCGGACATGAGCGCGGGGCGGTGCTGCTGATGGCAGCTGAAGGCTCGGAGTTTCAGATCCCTAAGGCTTACTTTGAGCTGCTGTTAAAGCGCCTGAAGTGGCGCAGCCTGGGCATGGTGTGCGCAGGCGGCGTGATGGATCTTGGTGACATCAAAGGCCGTCCGGAGATTGATGCGGCCAGGGCGCTGGGACGCAGCCTGTAAACCTGATTTTTAATGACAGATTTTATTTTTGTTTTAATGCGCGCAAAGCGCTGAGGAGTTTTAAATGAATGCAGCAACATTGCAGGACTATGCAGAGATCATGCAGACTTTGACCATTTATCTTGAGGGCGGCAACGTCAGCGGTGAGGCCATGAAGCCTGCCTTTCACGCCAACGCCATCGTGAACGCAGGACCGGCCTCCGCCTTGTTTGAAGGTGTGGACAAGGCAGGTCCCTGCGATGCCAAAGGACGCATCGATATTCTCGATGTGGTAAATGACATTGCCTGCGCCCGCGTGGTGCTTGAGAACTGGCACGGTATGAACTTTGTGGACTTCCATCAGCTTATGAAGATTGACGGGCGCTGGCAGATTGTCTCGAAGATTTACACCGAAATTAAATAAGCTGCACGTATACAGTGCTGCCGCCGTCTGAGCTCAGGTTCAGGCGGCTTTTTAATTGCAGGCTGCCCTTCTGCTTATTACAATACAGCTGTATCCATACAGCAGTTTTGCACTGAATGCAGCCCGCAGAACAGGGCGCAGTGCAGATCAGGAAACAGGAGTAGATTGCAGATAGAAAATGACGGACAGCAAAATCAAAATCGGCGGCTTTGCAGAGCTCTGCCGCACCAGCAAGGACACGCTCTATCTGTACGACGAAGCCGGGCTGTTAAAGCCGCGCCTGGTTGATCCAGCCACCCGCTACCGCTACTACAGCGCCGATCAGTTCTTTGAGTTTGATCTTATCAATGTTCTTAAAGCAGGGGGCTCCAGCCTGAAGGAGATCAAGGGCTACCTTGAAAACTTAAGCCCGGAGGGCCTTAATACACTGCTGTCTCACAAGACCGGAGAGCTGCAGACGCGCATCATGGCGCTTAAAAGGCAGCTTGCCATGCTCTCGCAGATTAAGGAGCTGAATGATCACATTGCGCAGCTTGCCTTCAACAAAATGGAGGTGGTGGAGTGCCGGGCTCAGCGTTTTGCGCTCAAGCCCTGCAGTGTCAGCCTGCTGGCTGACTATATGGAGCTCTCCAAATCCATGGCCGAATTTATCAATGAGCACAATACAGATGATACGCCGCTTGGCTTTCCCATGGGTTTGATTGCTGATGCCAAGACCGTGCGCTCAGGCAAATTCACCGCTTATGCCTTGTTTGCCCGCCGCTTGGATGAAGGGCAGGGCAGTGAGATTTTCAAGGCCGGGCGCTATCTGCGCTGTGCGCTCAAGGGCAGGACTGAAGATCACGAAAAGGAACTTGCCCGCATCTTTGCCTATATGGATGAACACAAACTGCGCCCAGCCGGGCCCTTGTTCTCACTTGATCTCTTAAGCTGGCTGCAGCTGCGCGGGCACAGCACTTTTGCCACTGAGTATTTAATTGAGCTCGAATAAGCCCGAACTGCCTGAGGCGCCTGCATAAAATTCCGGCCGCTGCGCAGAGCGCTGTGCGGCCGGTCAGGCTGCTTAACAGCCCAGCTTAAACACTCTTTTTCTCGTACTTGGTGCTGACGTCATCCTTAAAGAGGAACAGGAAGGCGGCAAAGACGATGCCGGCGATGGCAGCCGGGAACAACCAGAAGGTCTCCCATTGGGCCAGACCGGCGCTGCCGGTGTCAGTGACATTGCTGTTAAAGATATAGCCGCACACGGAGGAGGCAAAGAACAGGCCCACACCGTTGGAGGCAATAAAGCGCAGGGACTGAGCCTGGGCTTTGATCTTGTCACCGGCTTTCTTGTCGGCGTAAATGTCAGCTACGGTAAAGAAGAAGTCCCAGCATACGCCCTGCAGCACCAGGCCGATGATCACCATGGCGTAGCTGCCGGAGAGGGCTGACTGTGAGAACAGCACCGAGCGGATAGCCCAGCTCACCATGCCGAGCATCAGGGTGACCTTAAAGCCAAAACGGGTGAGGAAGAACGGGATAAAGAACACAAACAGCACTTCCATGGCCACGCCGATCTGCATCATGGAGGCGGCGTTGTCAAAGCCCAGGGCATTTAAGAACACCGGGATGTAGGCGCTGTAGGCGGTCTTGGGCACCATCAGGACGAGAATGGAGATCATCATGATGGTAAAGTACTTGTCTTTAAACAAGGCAAGGGCATCCAGGCACAGCAGATCGCGGGCAGAGAGCGGTGCACCGGCGCTCTTGGGCGGGGTCTTGGGCAGGGTCAAGCTGTACAGGCCCATCACCACGGCGGAGATCACGGCCACATACCAGGTCATGATGTCACCTGACCAGCCCATCTGGCCGATGAACAGGCCGAGCACTACATAACCGATGGAGCCGAACACCCGGATCACCGGGAAGTAGCGCGGGCCGTCGGCGTGATGGAAGGCAATGGAGTTGGACAGGGCCACGGTCGGATAGTAGATAAGTCCGACAAAGAAGATGCCCGCCAGACTCTGCGTGGTCTGCCCGCTCACAATAAAGGACGTGGTGAGGTAAAGCACGGCGGCCAGCAGCAGATGCATCACTGCCAGCACCTTCTCGGTGGAGAAGAAGCGGTCTGCCACCATGCCCACGAACATCGGGGAGATAATGGTGGCAATGCCCAGCACGGCGTAGGCGGTGCCGATGATCTCCGGCATGCCGTAGGAACTTAAAACCAAGCCCAAGGTCAGCACCCAGGCACCCTGCACGATGTACTGAATAAACATCATGCACATCAGGCGGCTCATCATTACTTTCATATCTGTGTTCTCCTTTAAATTTGAACCTGCAGGCCGTCAAAGGCGGTGACGATGCCGTGCTCTTCCATCAGTTCACAGAGCCCGGCATGGGTCATGCCGCCTGAATGGGACACATGGGAGGTGATCACCACGGACTTGTCATCAAGCGAGCCGTTTTGCTTTAACAGCTCCACCTCCTCAAAAAGTGAGGCAAAGTTGAGGTGATTGGCAGTGTGCGTGCCCTCACGTTTGGCGTAAGTGCACTCGAGCACCGCGGTGTCGATATGCCGGCCCTTTAAGAACTCAAAGGTGCTGTCAGGCAGCCAGCCTGAATCAAGGCCGTAGAAGAAGGTTCTGCCGTCCTTTTCAATTAAATAGTTGTAGCAGAGCTCATGTTTGGCGTGATTGGCCAGGGTCGGGGTGATCTTATAGCCGTTAAACTCGCAGCTGAGGAAGGGGGCGAGCAGATGGAACTCAAAGCGCTCGCCCTGCAGGCCGTCAAGCGCATTGAAGGCGCCCTTGATGGCGCAGTCATTGCCAAAGACGTGCAGCGGGCTGTCGATATTGCAGGCAAAGCCCTCGGCACGGCTGACAAACTCACCTACATTGAAATGATCTGGATGCGTGTGGGTGAAGAGCACCATATCTATCTGCCGGGCGGTGAGGCCTTCGCGGGTGAGCTGGGCCGACCATTCCGGGCTCATGTCAATGAGCAGATGCTCATCGACCAGCACCGAGGCGCGGGTTCTGACATCTCTGCCGCCTGCCGTTCTGGCATTGGTGCAGATCTCGCAGTTGCAGAAGGGATTGGGTATGCCCTCAGAGGCGGCAGTACCCATAAAGCGGACTTGCATGATTAATCTCCTAAGATTTTATGGCGTGGTTGACGATGTTGACTGCGTCCTCTCTGACCTGCTGCAGATGTTCAGGGCTGATAAAGGACTCGAAATAAATCTTGTAGATGTTCTCGGTGCCCGACGGACGTGCGGAGAACCAGCAGTTTTCGGCCAGCACCTTGATGCCGCCGATGGGTGCCTGATTGCCCGGGGCCCTGGTCATCACCGCTTTTATTGGCTGACCTGCCAGCATTGTGCTGGTGACTGATTTTTCGGTGAGCTTTGCAAAGGCCTGCTTGCCCTCGGGGGTGGTGATGGCATCGATGCGCCCGTAATAAGGTGTGCCAAAACGCCCGGTAAGCCTGGCGTAGTAGTCGTCAGCTGACAGGCCGGAGACTGCGCACATCTCAGCGCCGATAAGTCCGGCTAAGAAACCGTCCTTGTCGGTGGTAAAGGGCCGGCCGTTTAAATCAAGGTAAGAGGCGCCGGCGCTTTCCTCGCAGCCAAACACTAGTTCGCGCCTGAACAGGCCGCCTGAGAACCACTTAAAGCCGATGGGGGTCTCAAAGACTTTGCGCCCGGCATCCTCAATTATTTTGTCCATCATGATGCTTGCCCCGATGGTCTTGCCCACGGCGGCGTCAGCAGGCCAGTTTTGACGGCTGCGGCAGAGGTAATGGATGATGGAGCAGAGGTATTTATTGGAGTTGAGCAGGCCCTGTCTGGTGACGATGCCGTGGCGGTCGGCATCTGGATCATTTGCAATGCAGAAGTCGAATTTATCCTTGAGTTCTATAAGGGGCTGCATGGTGTAAGGGGACATGCAGTCCATGCGGATATTGTCGTCATAGTCATAGGGCATAAAGGAAAAGGTGGGATCAATGCGGCGGTTTATCACTTCAAGATTGAGCTGGTACTGTTCAGCGATTTGATCCCAGTAGAGCAGGGAAGCACCGCCCTGGGGATTGACTGCGATCTTAAGGCCGCTTCCTGCAATGTCCTGCAGATTGATGACCGAGGCAAGCTCCGTGACATAGGGGGTGCGCATATCCTTAAAGTGCAGGCAGGGGCTTCCCTGGGTCTGCTGCCAGGTCAGGCGGTGCACTGCTTTGCAGCCGTTTTTTAAAATTTCGTTGGCCGCCGCTGCAATGGGTGCGGTGTACTCAGGAGAGGCCGGGCCGCCGTGGGGCGGATTGTACTTAAAGCCGCCGTCCTGCGGCGGGTTGTGCGATGGGGTGATGATAATGCCGTCGGCAGGTCTGTCCGGATGGCTTAAGTTCCAGCGCACGATTTCGCGGGAGATGACCGGAGTAGGGGTATAGGCAAAATCGTTCTGCACCACAGTCTCCACTTCGTTGGCGCACAGCACCTCCAGGGCGGTGTGCAGCGCGCACTCGGAAAGGGCGTGGGTATCCAATCCGATAAAGAGCGGGCCGGTGATATGGCATTTGCGGCGCTGTTGCACAATGGCCTGGGTAATGGCCTCGATGTGCTTTTGCGTAAATGAGGCGTTAAGCGGGGTGCCGCGGTGGCCTGAAGTACCGAACACCACCTCATTTAAGGGATTGTCCGCATCCGGCAGCATTTCGTAATAAAGCGCACTTAAGCGCTGAATATTTGCAAGCTCAAAGTGATCAGCACGGATGCCGGATCGTCTGCCCATGATTGTACCTCGGTGTCAGATTGCATAAATTTGCGCTAAAGATACAAAAAGTGCCTTGCAAATAATGTGATATAGATCACATTATAAAATGTAAAAATGAAAATCTGCTGAAACTGTGAGATCTCCTGCAAAATCAGAGATTGC
>JADINH010000108.1 GCA_017694225.1 Candidatus Avisuccinivibrio stercorigallinarum | reverse complement strand
GCTACATTCAGATCAACAAGCGCCCGCTCGGCACCATTACCGTGGGCGATGTCACCATCACCGAAGGTGACACCTTTGATGAAAGCGATATCCCTGAATTTGATGAAAGCGGGCTTGACTTTGCGGGTGAGGAGAGCCTTGCTGACTTTGAGATGACCATCGTCAGCGAGAATGACCCCAATGATCCCGGAGAGCAGGATATCTCAGTTGATTTTAAAGACCTTGGTAAAAATTACGAATACGAGGTCATTGACGGTACGCTGACCGTGGAGGCAAAAGAGCCTGAGCCGACCGAGCCGCCGACAGAACCCGTAGATCCTCCAGTTGATCCAGACGAGCCCGAGCCCGAACCTGAGCCCGAACCTGAGCCCGAACCTGAGCCCGAACCTCAGCCTGAGCCTGAGCCAGAACCTCAGCCCGAGCCGGATGATCCTCCGCTTATTCCTGACACCCCGCAGGTTCCCGAGCTGCCGCTGCAGCCTGAAAACACCCCTGCTGATGACACTGCAGAGCTTAACCGCGAGGTAAGCGGCGAAGTGGCCAAGTGCACTTACTGCTCTGGCAGCTCCCTTGAGAGGGCGACCTTCATAGAAGGCTTGGGCCTGGTGCACGGCAATGTCGGCCGCTACCTGCCCTTTGGCAATACCTATGTGCTGGCCATGAGCCTTATCAATGATTTCAGGGTGCACGGCGGGGACGCCATGCTCGCCGCGCAGCAGCATTCATCACAAAGCAGGCAAGAGGAGGAAAGTGAAACACAGCTGATGGCCTCATAGGCCCAGTCCCAAGAGTATATGATGGCCTGGGGCGGAGCAATCCAAGCCGGGCTGATAAGGCGGCATGGCGTCCACCACGTTGTGCCGCCTTTTTATGCCTCCGTTTCCGGCTCCTGCCTGCAGACAGTTGGGGCCGCAGCATTTGCAGAAAGTTAAGGCTTCTTAAGATTTGGGGGCAAAAGGCGTGGCTTTGTACAGAAAAGCAGCGGTTTTAAAGGTTTTTGAAAGTTTTTGAAGGAGAGTGCAGCAGCGCTGCAGCTCCGGCCGGAAAAGGCCGGAGCGTTCTCAGCAAAGATTTTTGTTACAGGAAGTCCCGCAGATGACCGGCATGAGGCAGCAGCAGATTGGGCTGCAGCTTGACCAGAGCATCCCCGCTCCACACGCCGCTCTGTACCCCGCAGCTGGCGCAGTGCGCGTTCTGAAAGAGCTGCACGTCCATGCCGGCATCGCCCACGCCCAGCACCTGATAAGGCTCCAGCCCCAAACGCCGTGCAGTGATCACCGCCATCGCCGGATGCGGCTTTGAGGGCACTTCATCACCGGCACACATGGCATCGCAGTAGTCCCCTAAGATGCTCTCCTCAAGTGAGCGCTGAATACCGCGGGTGGACTTGCCTGAGGCATAGGCGATCTTCAGGCCGCGGGATTTTAAATGTAACAGCAGATCCCCAACCCAGGGAAAGAGCCTGGTTTCCTTGATTTCATCGACCTCAGCAAAGCGCTCGCGGTAGATGCGCGTCAGCTCTTCACCCAAATGCTTCTGATCCTCTGCCAAAAGTGAGGTCAGCCCCTCCTGCAGGCGCTTGCCAATCATACCCTTGATGGCATTTTCCTCAGGCTGGGGCAGGCCCATGGCCTCAAAGGACAGCCGGGTGCAAAGCACGATCTGCATGATACTGTCGCACAATGTGCCATCAAGGTCAAAGGCCACGGCCTTAATCGACGGGCGCAGATGGTCAAAGCTCAAATCAGCGAGCACATCGCGGCGCCCGGAGACAAAATCAGGAATAGTGCTGCTTGGCATGAGTGTTGTTCCTTAATCAGTATGCTGTAGTTCTGCTGCCTGCTCTTTAATCGCCGTTCTTTTTGCGCAGGGCTTTGACCGCCGCCTCAAGCTCTGGGGGCAGCGGTGCTTCTATTTTGAGCAGGCTGCCGGTCTCCGGATCTTCAAAAGTGATGCGAAAGGCATGCAGGAACATGCGCCTGAGGCCGATGCTCTTTAATCTTTGATTGAAGGCGTCATCACCGTATTTGACGTCCCCGCCCACCGGATGGCGGGCATAGGCGCAGTGCACTCTGATCTGATGCGTGCGTCCGGTATGCGGCATAGCAGCAAGCAGAGTGGCATCATCCAAATATTCCACGATGTCAAAGGAGGTGGCAGACGGAGCACCCTCTTTGAAATTGACCTCCACCATGCGCTCGCCCGAGCGCAGCTCATTGCGCTTTAAGGGAGCTTCGATAAGTTTCTGGCGGCGATCCCATTTGCCGGGAACTAAGGTCAGATAGCGCTTTTTGACCACGCGCTGGCGGAACTGCTCATGCAAGTTGCGCAGGGCCGAGCGGCGCTTGGCCACAATCAGGCAGCCTGAAGTCTCACGGTCAAGGCGGTGGGCCAGTTCCAAAAAGGCAGCATCCGGGCGCAGGGCACGCAGAGCTTCAATCAGGCCGAACTCAATGCCGCTGCCGCCGTGGGCGGCGATGCCGGCAGGCTTGTCCACCACCAGGCAGGCGTCATTTTCAAACAGGATTCTGTCCTTTAAGTCCTGCACCAGATGCAGATTGGAGGACGGGATGGTCACGGCCGAGCTTGACACTCTGACCGGCGGAATGCGGATCTCATCGCCCTCAACGAGCTTATAGGACGGGCTGACGCGGCCTTTGTTTACTCTGACCTCGCCGCGGCGCAGGATGCGGTAAATCATCGAGCGCGGCACGCCCTTTAAGGTGCGGGCCAAGTAGTTGTCAAGGCG
>JADINH010000107.1 GCA_017694225.1 Candidatus Avisuccinivibrio stercorigallinarum | reverse complement strand
CTGGCCAATTATCCGATGGAAGACCGCGCCAATGCCAAAGCCGATGAGCGCAAAGCCGTGCTCAGAATGGCCATGGCCGATCAGATTGAGCACAAGATTCTGCCCAAGCTGCGCGGCGTGGATGTGTCCCTCAAGGATCAGGGCATCCGTGATCTTGGCAGTTTTGTGGAGCGTGAGCTTGAAGATGAGGCTCTTTCAAGATCGATTATTGCCGCTCTTGATGACAGCCATAACGAGACCGACATCTTTGCCTGGTCTGGTATCAGCCGTCAGGATGACTAAAATTCATGAAGCAGTACACCGTCCGCAGATATCCCTGGGGGGACAACAGAAATTACAGCTCTGATGCTGAGGCGCTGCACACTTCCATGCAGTTTAAAGGCTGTGTGCTGCTCGATGTGCCTGCAGACAGCCTCAGGTTCTTCAAGCGCAATGTCGATTACCGCGTGATCGGTGTGCCGTTTCTGCGGCAGGGCAGAACGTATCAGCTGGTGGCTCTGCCTTATCTTGATCAAAATCAGGCCGGCAAAAACAAGCTCAGCTATACGCTGCCCGTGGCTGCTGCACAGCACGAGACGGTTTCTTTTGACAATTACCGTGATTTTTCTGAGCCCGCTGCCTTAAACACCTGCCGCGAGCTTATTAAAAACTGGACCGGCTTTTTTGAGCTGCTCTCAAAGGCGGCAGATCCGGTGGCCGGTGAAAAACCGCTGCGCCGTTACGAGCAGCTGCCCGGGCTCTTTGAGCGCCTGAAAGAGCGCGACGAGGACGTGTACGAGCCGCTGATCCTCAAGGTAAGCAAAGCCATGCAGAAGTTCCTGCCTTATGTGATGCAGGGGCTGCGCAAGATCTTAAGCCGTGAGGACAGGCTGCAGAAGCTTGACAAGGTGCATGAGGTCAACGCCAACAGCATGCGCTGGCTTACCCGACAGCCCGGGCTCACCATTGAGCAGAAGGCGGCGGCCAATGACTATCAGATCATGGCTGTGACCCGCCGCGAGAACTTTGATCTGCTGGAAAACCGCGTGCTCAAGGACTTTCTGCAGCGCTGCGTCAATGCCGCAAGGCAGTACATGGCAGAGCAGGATGATGACAAGTCCTCGGCATACCTTGCCGTCAGACGCTTTCAGATGCTGTGTGCCGACTGTTTAAAGCGCCCTGAGTTTTTGTCCGTAGTCCGGCAGAAGAGCATGCCAATGCCCAATTATGTGCTGCAGCATGACGTGCGTTACCGCAAAATCTGGAAGTATTACGTGGAGCTGCTGCGTCAGGAAAAGAAGGTTGAAGAGCTCTTTGCCTGGCAGTTTTTCACCTTAAGCGATATCGCCAACATCTTTGCCGCTGCGGCGCTGTATGCCCTGCCGGCACTTGCAGGCCGCAGCTGGAGCCTGAACCTTATCGGCAGCAGCGGCATCACGGTGTGGGAGGACAACCGCCAGGGCACGCTGCTCAACACCGATTATCCGCCCGGAGCCTTCCACTTAAGCAGTGCACAGCGCGACTACATCGTTGAGTTTTTCCTTGATGCAGGCAATAAGAATGTTTCGTTTGACAAAGCCCATCAGTACGCCGCCCAGACGGCCACGAAGCTCGGTGCGCGCTCTTACATTCTTTTGACCCCGCTCGATGAGCGCTGCCAGACCGTACTTATTCTGCTCTACAGCCTGAATTTAAATCTGCAGGTTGAAGAAAGCGCTGAAGAAAACGGACAGAATAATTCCAGCATATTGGATGTCTGGCAGAGCGCTGAGCATACACTCACGCATTTTGAAATGGATTCCATGCTCGAAGAGCAGTCCTATGAAGTCTACGGCCTGATTATTGCTCCTGATAAGACCTTTGCAGTGCACGAGGGAGCTAAGGCAACACTTGTGACCGTCACATCACTGGTGCGTGACTGGCATAACAGCTATGCAGCCCTCAGGGACTGCCTGCAGCATATCTTTGATAAGGTGGTAAGCCGTGTCTGAGCAGAAGTTTTTTGGTGTTGAGGCTTTCGGCCTGCGTGATCAGGCCAGCAGCTGCGGGCTGACCATACGCAGTGAAGACTATTTTCCGTCCTGCGTCATTCAGTCGCAGAAATACGGCATTGCTGCGGTTACCGGCAGTGCTGCCAAAAATGACTGCACTGAGCTTGGCTACCCTTATCCGCAGGACAGCAGGCTTGAGCGCAGTGACGGTGTCAGCCTGGATATGCGCCGTGCCATGGTGGGCCTAGTCTGGAAAAAGCTGATGCTTGGCAATGAGACCGATGAGCGCTGGGGCAAGTACTCATGCTCCAAACTCATTGCCGAGCATGTGGCCGGCCTGCTGGGCTCTGACTTTTCAACCGATGACTGGCTTACCCTGGCCATCCCCAATTACATCAATGAATATGCGCAGGAATATCTGCTGCGCAATTTAAGTCAGAAACTGCGCACTGAACGTGAGCACGTAAAGCTAATCTGGCGCAACGTGGCCGCGGCCATGTCATGGCTTGATGATGAGAGCAAAATTGAAGAGTTCAATCATCGCTTTGCAGGCGGCGGATGCCTCGGGGTGCTCTACCTTGGTCTTGACGGCGTTGAGTACTCAAGCTTTCAAATCGTCACCGAAGATTTCAAAGAAAACGGCCGCCGCTACTTTGTACCCAAGCGCGATCTGCCGTCAAGGCGCCAGAGATTTGCCTTTGACGGCTTTGATCTCTTTGATGCCGCTTTAAGCTCCGACAGATCTGCCCTCCCGGATGATGTGGAGACGCACTGGCAGCTTTTAAACCGCTGTGATGATGTGTGGAAGCTCTTTTTGGGGCTTAAGTATCTGCCTGAGCGCCATCTGTTTTACATCGATAATCACTGGGCCAAAGCCTTTGCCATGCCTAGCTTCTGCCGCATGCAGGAGATCTCAGGGCAGCAGCAGGAACTGAGCGTGCCGCTGCAGCGCGGCCTTATCAATGAAAAGCTCTTTGCCCCGCCGAAGGATGCATACAAAGGCGGCAGAAATGCAGCTTCCTGGTTTGACGGATTGTGCGGTTTTGTTGAGGAGAACCGGTCAGCTGATCTTGAAAAGCATAAAAAACTTTCGGCCTTAATTATCACCGGCCCCTTGAGCAGCAGTGTACTTGCAGGGAAGATGGCAAAGCGCCTCGGGCTTTCGTATAACGGTTCTGATTTGACTGGGCAGGAGCTGTGGTACAGCACAAGCGATGACATCGCACAGGGCTGCGCAGTATTCTCCGAGCGTGTTTCTGCCGGCATCGGCATTCCGACTTATACAGATGAACTGCAGCAGCTGAGCATCTTTATTTATGAGAAAGGAAGCAGCAGATTAAATCAGTTTAAGCTCATTAGTGAAGAAACCATTTATCAGGGCTGGCCTGCAGGCCGTGAGAGCTACCGTTTTTCGCTCAATAAGGTGCTGGCACTGCGCGAAAATTCATCCTCGCTTGAGGTCAAACTGGCTAAAGGCGATTTTGATTGGTACAGCGATGACAATCAGCTGCGCAAGGGCAAGGTCAAGTTCAGAAAGACAGCGCAGAAGCAAATTCCGCTTATCACCGAAATAGAGATGTCCCCGGCCTCAGGCTTTGCCAGAATCTCCTTTAAGGCAGCGGAAGATGATGACAGTTCAAAATTGGTGGTTGATGAAAGTTTGAAGCACGGTCGTGAGTTTGAATTTGATAAGATGAAGAAGGCCACAATCGAGGACTTAAAGCCAGATCTCAACAATCTCGCTTATCCTACTGACCGTGTATACGATCTGTTCACAGCGGTGCCGACACCTGATGTTATGGAGAAGGCATATCAAGTTCAGTCGGTGCTTGATAATATCGGGGCGTTTGATTCAACCCAGCTTTTGATGAACTGCCAAGCGGTGCTGGATGCTCTTGCTCGTCAACCAAAAGATGAGCAAGATGAGAAGCGTTTTAAAATGGATATTGTAAAGCTGATTCGTGTATTTAATAAATCAATGCCTGAAATAGTTTGGTTTGGGCGAAGCTGGATTATCAATAAAAACGGACAGGACGTCAGGTATTATCTGTTTAATGAAAAGGGTGAGCTGAAGATTAAAGAATATGCTGCCCGTTATCATGACATGGCGGAGCGTGTGAACAGTATTTGTGAGCCGCTGGTTTTAAGTGATCGTCTGCAGCAATTTGAAGTACAGCACAGTCATCTTATGTTCAGGGTTGCACAGCTGCGTAATTACACCTCAAAAACGATTAAAGATGAGCTTCTGCTAATCTTTAAAGGTGCAATGGCTAAAGGAAAGGTATTGAAGTTCAATTACTTTAAGGCAGCAAGCCTATGTTTCCATGAGTACAAGTATCTCAGCGTGTTTTTCAAGTATTTTGAGACTGTCTTCAGTGTGCCGGAGAACCGCTCCGAATTTAATTACAATATGGCTTTGGGCTTGTCAAAGAGCCTTGACAGCTGTCCTGAGGCCAAGCACTCTTTAAACCGTGAATGTGCCTTGTGCCTGATTGAAACAGCCATTTATCTGATGAAGGCCAAGCTTGAAGAGGGAAATATTACAAGAACTTTTAAAGTTGCTGCTTTCCTTATTTTATGTGCTCTTAAGTTCAGAAATAAGGAGAGCCATTTTCTGCAACTGGATGGTGAGGACAAGATGCTGGCCGGCAGACTGCTTAATGATATACAGCAGACTATTCTTGCAGGTGTTGATCAGCTTACTCTCCAAATGTCCGGACAAAGACATTCTTATTCTCCAACTGCTAGGCAGAGGCAGAAGCGCGGGCAAAAAAATACCAAACCAAAGTCGTTAAAAACTTTGCAGAACGATAAGAATTTTTTGACTAATATGCACCGCGATATTACTAACTTCTTCAAGAATAAAGGAGATTACTCAGCACTTGAGCTTTATCGTGATCGTGAAGATGAAAACACTGGTGATGGCGGCGGTGACGATGACGAGGATACAGAAGATTAGTGCATCATAATCTGTTTGACATAAAAGCAGGTACAGCGGGGCAGTATACGTCGTTGTAATGCTTTTATTCTGGCGTATAGAGAAGCAGAATACTACAGGGCTGCTCTTGAGCGGAAAGCCCTTTCAGTTTAAACTCCAGTGCCCGGCTCCTGTGAAGTCCATGGCAGGTTGGAACGGGCAGAAATACATATGCTGATGCATACATGTTGTTATTGATTTTATAAGTTTTAATGTTTATAATATAAAAGTTTGAATTTATAAAGAATTTGTAAAATGACCATATCAGAGCAGATCAGGGTGCTTTGCGTGCGTTCCGGCATCAGTTTGGCAGAACTGGCGCGCCGCATTGGAACATCACCGCAGAACTTCAACGGAAAGCTGAAACGCGGCAGTTTTACTGCAACAGAAATGGAAGAGATAGCGAAAGCAGCGGGCTGTTCATATGAGCACCATTTCGTTCTGCCCAATGGTGAAAGAATTTAGGGCTGAACTGATGACGTACAAGTTTATTGATCTTTTTGCCGGTATCGGCGGACTGCGCATGGCCTTTGAGCAGGCCGGAGCCCGCTGCTGCTATTCATCTGAGTGGAATAAGTTCAGCCAGATCACATATGAGGCCAATTTTGGTGAGAATCCGGAAGGAGATATCACCAAGGTGGAAGCTGCCGACATTCCGGATCATGACATTCTGGTGGCCGGCTTTCCATGCCAGCCTTTTTCCATCGCCGGTGTCTCCAAGAAAAAGAGCCTTGGCAGAAGCACCGGTTTTGATGACAAGACCCAGGGCACTTTGTTCTTTGATGTCTGCAGAATCCTCAAAGAAAAAAGACCCAAGGCATTTATGCTTGAGAACGTCAAAAATCTCTGCTCCCACGATAAGGGGCGTACTTTCAGGATAATTCAGGAATGTCTTGACGAACTCAACTACACTGTGTTTTATCAGGTGATCGACGGTCAGATTTACGTGCCTCAGCACCGTGAGCGTATCGTTATCGTCGGTTTTGACCGTGAGCGTTATCCGGAAGACAAGATACATTTCAGCTTTGACCTGCCGCGCCCTGACAGGCATCCGGTGCTCAGAGATATTCTTGAGGACAGCGTGGATGCCAAATACACGCTGACGGATAATCTCTGGAAATATCTGCAGGCCTATGCACAGAAACACAAGGCTGCAGGCAACGGTTTCGGCTTTGGCATTGCTCCGCTGGACGGAGTAAGCAGAACCTTAAGTGCCCGTTATTACAAAGACGGATCAGAGATTTTAATAGCCCAGGAAGGAAAAAATCCCCGCCGCCTTACTCCGCGCGAGTGCGCCAGACTGCAGGGCTTCCCCGACAGCTTTGTGATCCCGGTGTCAGACACCCAGGCATACCGGCAGTTTGGCAATTCAGTGGTGGTGCCTCTGATGGCCGAGGTCGCAAAATTGGTAATAAAACAGCTCAAGGCTTTGGATCTCAGGTAAAATCAAGAACAGCATCAATTGGAAGGAGTGCTGTTAATGGGGGATATTTCAGACAAAATTCTGCAGGCGCTGAGGGAAAACAAGCTGGTATACACCAAGTTTCTCTCAGGCAATGATACCGGCCTGACCAACTCCCATCAGTCCGGTATCTATATTTCAAAGCAGTCGTACCGCATCCTGTTTGATACTCCGGGTCAGAAAGGCTCAAACAAGGACAAGCAGGTCATCATCAGGTGGCAGGATGAGCTGACAACGGAGTCGCGTTTTATTTATTATGGCAGCGGAACGCGCAACGAATACCGCATCACAAGGTTCGGTCAGGGATTTCCCTTCCTCAGGGACGAATACACCGGGGCTCTGTTTGTGCTGGTGCAGGACGGGCAGCAGCAGTACCGTGCCTATGTGCTGAATACTGATGATGAGATTGAGGAGTTTTTGGTTGACCTCGATCTTTCGATGACCGAAACCAACAGGCTCATTAATTTTGCCAAATACATAGAGCCGTCGGAAGAGGAACTGGCCAGAAGGGAGACGCTTGTATTCAATTCGATTGAATACAAGGTGTCAGAGTTCCCGGATACCGTCACCATGTCTGCCAAAGCGCATGAGGTTAAGGAGAAAATCGCCGGCAGCACCGCCTTTTTATTCAAAGACCCTGATGCCACTTTAATTGACTGGATCGATATTGAATACAAGCTTTTCAGAAAATTTGAAGACGGCATTTATGGACATAAGATCCTCAAGGGCTTCAGCTCCACCGATGAATTTCTGCAGATTGCCAACAGTATGATCAACCGCAGAAAGAGCAGGGCTGGCAAGAGCTTTGAGCACCATCTGTCAGCAATGTTCCATGCCTACGGTCTGAAGTTTGAAGAGCAGGCAGTGACGGAGGGCAATAAGCGTCCGGACTTCTTGTTCCCTTCAGCTGAGGCTTATCATGATCCTGATTTCCCAACGGATAAACTCATCACTCTTGCGGCCAAAACCACCTGCAAGGATCGCTGGCGCCAGATCCTTAATGAGGCGGACAGACTGCGTTCAAGCAGAAAGTTCCTGTGCACCATGCAGCAGGGCATATCGTCAGCCCAGCTTCATGAAATGCATGAAGAGAATGTGGTGCTGGTGGTGCCTAAGCCCTACATCTCCAGTTTTCCGAGGGAATGGCGCGATAAAATTTGGACTATCAGGCAGTTTATTGAATACGTGAAAGAAATTGAGGGCATCAAATAAACTACCAAAAGAGCTTCTGCGGCGCGTCATGCGCGCAAGGCAGGTTATTCATGGGATTTGAAGTGAACAAATGACTGCGGCATAAAGTTTATGCTAAGTTCAGTCAAGGACATTCCTGAAATCAGCAGAGGCTGGTCAGCAGTTTTTTGAGCTCTGCGGCGGCCTGAGCTTCATCCGGGCCGCTGAAGTTGACGCTGAACTTATCTCCGCGGCGGATGGCAAGCTTGATGAACTCATCTATCTTCTTGCCGTCAGCGCGTCCGGCGGCGCTGTGAACTTCAGCGCGGCTTTTAAAGGAGGACAGGAAAGTACAGATGATCCCCATCGGCACGACGTGCAGTCCGCGCGGATCGCACACTGTGTACTCAACCTGCTGCATTGTTTGCCTCCTATTGCAGTTATCAGAGCAACAAATTTAAAACGTCAAATTTTAAACATTGTAGTCCTTTTTCTGCTGCATGCTTAATTTGCACAAGTCAGGTGCATTCTGCTGCAAATTGCAAAAAGTGCCGCGCGCGGCAAGAACAAGCATAGGGAGCTGCAGACTTTTTATTAAAACTGTGATGTAAATGCGCAAAAGAGAGGGGCATGCTTTTTGCTTCGCTCTCAAAAAATGTCAAAATAGAGACAGAATTGGGTAAGAGGTTTGTATGTTTAAGAGCTTTAAACTGATGCTGCTTTCGGCCGCACTGCTTACTGCAGGAGCTGCCGGTGCTCAAATCCGCTTTGAGGCACCGATGTCCATGGCGGCGCATCAGTTGTGGTCAAATCAAAGCTCTGAGATCTCCTGTGTGCTTTCCTATGCTTTCCCGGAATACGGCCGGGCAGATTTTGTGCTGCTCTCCGGGCCGCACCATCAGCTCTCGATGGAAATCTTTCCTCTGCTCAGCCTTGGCACAGCCTCACAGATGCGCGCGGTGGCCACACCGCCTGCCTGGAAGTACTCGTCCGATGAGGAGGAATTAGGCCGCATCAAACTCTATGCTGGTTTCAATCCATTTTTTGGTGATACCGTCTCCTGGCGTATTTTGGGCGCGCTGTCAAAGGGCAATCAGGTGATGCTGCCCTTTACCGATACCAAGCGTCTGCAGGGTGAGACCGTGGTGCCCATCTTAAGCCCGATGGGCTTTACCAAGCCTTTTCAGGAGTTTCTGACTTGTCAGGGCAAACTGCTGAGCTATGGCTATAAAGATGTGCAGATGGTGGCAGTGCATTTTGCAGATGGCGGCACCAGCCTTACCAGTGCGTCACAACAGGCACTGAGTGAGCAGATAAATTACATCAAGCTCGACAAGTCTGTGAATAAGATAGTCATCCGCGCCTTTGCTTTTGAAAAAGATAACAGTGATGACAATCTGCATCTGGCCAAAGAGCGCGCCGCAGCCGTGCGCCGTCTGTTTACCGAGGCCGGCATCGACGGTTCGATGATCACAGAAGATGCGGTGGCAGATCGGCAGATTGCACTTAAAGATCTCTCGGCCGCTGAACGTGAGCATACCGCCCGCGCCGTCATTCAATTAAGCCGTGACCCCTACAAAGTGAACCGCTCACTTGAGATCACCATGCCGGATGTTGGAGTTGAGACAGAGTGATTAAGCTTTTAAAAGCCTTTAAAGGCGCCTCACTTAAGATGAAAGGCATAGTGATTGGCTTTGCCCTCATTGTCTGTCTGGCGGTAGGTTCCATCACTTACGGCACCATTTCTTATTTTAAGGAGATGCGCACTAATACGTTGTTTGCCGGGCTTGATGCCATTGCACAGCAAAATTACTCTCTGGCGGCTATTTTGCTCACTCAGTCCGGTGAGGCTGGTGACGTGCGCGCGCTGGAGTTTTTAGCCTGGCTGGAGGCCTGCCGGGGCAATTACGATAAGTCCTTTACCGCCGCCTCAGAGGCCTCAGCTAAGGGCAGCAAAAGCGCTCTTGAGGTAATGGGCGATCTGGCTTTGCTTGGGGTTGGCCCGGTCACCGGTGCAGTGGCTGCAGTGTCTTATTTCAATCAGCTCGTTGACTCCAAACACTTGTCCTACGATGACAAAAACGCGGCGCTCTCTGAGCTGCTTGACCGGGCGCTGCCTCTTGCCCGCAACCGCACGGATTACCTGGATTTGGTGCTTGCCGGCATGGATTACAATTCACCGTCTGCCTATCTGCATCTTGGCGATATCTTATTTTTGGGTGACGGGCTTACCGTCAATACTACTGAGGCGGTGAGCTTGTGGCAGATTGCCAGGGAGCGCGGCATTAAGCAGGCGGCAACGCGCCTTGCCGGCGTGTATTGGCATGGCTACAGTGTGGAGCCCGATCGCAAGCAGGCCTATGAGCTGTATGAAGAGGCGGCCAATAACGGCGATCCGGTAGCCAATTACTCACTTGGTTTGATTGCACTGCGCCAGGACGGCGCCCGGCCTGCCGGGACTGCTATGCGCGAGCGGGCGGAGTTTTTCTTTAAAGAGGCCAGCCGCGAGGACTATGCTCCGGCCGATGTCATCCTCGGCATTCTCTGTTTAAGGGATGACCCAAAAGGCACCGGTCTTGACCGGGCTCTTAACTGGTTTGCAGATGCCTCAAGGCGCGGCGATACCTCCGGCACCATCCTCTATGCACTGATGCAGGCTGCCGGTGTAGGCTGTGAAAAGAATACGGATGCGGCGCTGGTGCTCCTCTACGATGAGAGCGCTTTGGGCTCTGAAATTGCCGCCAAGGTGCTTGAGGCTTTATCCAAGGGGGAAGATCCGCTGCTTATTCTGGAGCAGGCACTGACCTTAGCCGAGCGCATCATGTTTGGTGACATTGTGATCAAAGAGGGCGCGGCTGAGGCGCAGCTGTATCATGACGGCAAAGAGCATGCCGTGAACTATTATCACAAGCAGGGCAACATCAATCTTATCGATCCAAAGATCTATCAGATTGACGGCAAGTACCTGATCGTGCCGAGCATCGGCGGCGTGCTGATGCAAAGTGAGCCCTCCACCGGGGCGCGCCTGTTTGCCTTTACGGGACAAAACCCCAGGCCGCAGCCACCGGCACTGCCTGAGGGTTATAAGGGCCAGCCCGTCACTTATATCGAGCCTTTCATTGATACCGGCAGCAGGGTGTTTCCTGCGCCTCAGCCTCAGCCTAATAGCTCTGTTTTGCCGGAATAACGCCGCGCACGCCGCCCTTGGGGGCCGGAGTGTCGCCTTTATAGCGAGGAATGATGTGCACATGCACGTGCATCACTGACTGACCTGCGCTCTCATTGATATTGACGCCGATGTTGTAGCCGTCCGGGTGATATTTGATATCAAGAAAATCACGGCACTTTAAGATGAGATCGTCGATGGCTTTGCGCTCATCCATAGTCAGGGCAAAGAATGACTGCACGTGGCGGAAGGGCACGATCAGGGTGTGGCCGGGGCTTACCGGAAAGCCGTCATAGAAGGCGCAGGCCAGGGAGTTTTTAAACAGGATTTTGCGTCCCTCTAAGTGGCAGAAGGGGCAGTCTGCGGTATCTTCAGCCGCTTTGGCAGCAGGGTCTTTGTCTTCGTTTGTTTCGCTCATCTTATTTCCTTAACTTATTAAATCGAAACCGGTTCAGGTGGCTGACTGCAGGGATATGCTGTTCTGCACGGCATTCCAGGTCTGAAAATGCAGATTGCATGCCTGTTGATAAATAGGGCGGATAGTGTTGTCGATAAGGCCGCAGAACTCTCTCTCATTCATGGCCAGCAACTCTTTGAGATCTTTGCGCAGACCGTCTTTAAGGCTCTCGGATGCTAGCTGAATGGATTTCATGCTGACGTCTTCAGGCAGGGCGAGTTTAAGGCCGTCATCTTTACCTTCAGCCTTAAGCAGGAAGTGCTGATTGTGCTGCAGCGCTTCAAAATGCAATTTGGCCAGCGGCTCCAAGAATATATCCAAGTTTGGCAGCTTGTCAGATTTCTGGATGTTAGTGATTTTATCGATAGGGGCTAAATTCCACAGCTCATCATGACCGATGAATGACCACGGAATGAAATGATCAATTTCAAAATCCTTCTTCTCTAGTATTTGCTCTTTATTGTAGATGTTGATGGTAGAGTCAATTTGTTCGAAATAGGTTTGAAAATAGTCTTTGGCGTAGTTTAAAGAGCTGCGGTGCCGCGGATCTTTCAGTTTGTTAACGATATTGGGAACGGTGGGATTGCACTTTTCCAAATATTTCACTAAATGCAGCAGTGTAAAGTCTGTCAAAATGCCCTGATGTTCACGCAGGTAGTTTGACCAGACAGCATTTATCTCAAGCATTTCACCATTTGGGCTGCTCTTAGTTTGATAGAGGCAAAGTTGATTCTGTGTGCATCTTTTTTGGATTTCAGCTTCCTTTTTGCCTGGGTACTTTTTATCGGTTACATCCGGAAACCAAGGGGATAAAAAGCGCATTGGCACATATTTGCATAGTTGCTCTTCAAAGTCAGCGCGAAAATCTGAATCCTTTTCAGCGGCTTTGGTCAGTGCAGTGTAGACCTTCTGCTCAGTGCTGTCAGAACTAAGTGGCTTAAGTTTTTTCTTAATAAAGAACTCCGGGCTTGAGAGCAGGTTTTCAATAACTTTAGCTATTTGATCTGTTGAACCGAAATGCAGTTTGAACCTATTGTACGGATACCATGCAATAGCTATCATCTTGGCGGCCATTTGATAAAAATAGATGGGCTGCAGCGGCAAAAAGACCGTTGAGCCGCTCTGAAGAGGTTGTCCGTCAGGGCCTGCAATCAGTCTGTCTGCTATGGACTCCTTCAAGTTGTATTGACTGTCCTTTTTCTTGTCCTCTTTTAACGCTTTCTCTTTTGCGTCGCGCTCTGCACAGCGCTCGCCATACAGCTCCAGCAGTGCCCAGAACCAAAAGAATTTGTAAGATGTATTCTTTTTGTTAAAACAGCGCGACAGACAGTCTATAGCGATCTCAGCGAGCTTAGGATTATCCTGCAAGTCCCTGTTTCCGGGCAGTGAATAACAAATGCGCATGCCTGCTCCTGCTTTTACTAAATAAGCTCATTATAGATCATTGACTTTGCCTGTACTTGTGCGGTGAAGCTGGGTATTTTCAGCACTGAAGTTACAAATTTTTATCTATAAAAGAGGGGCAACTCACAGAAAAGAAAGAAAATTTGTGATTAGATCTGCAGGTGTGTTATTTTTATCCATTTTTGTGGCAGGAAGCTGTTCTTCCACATTGCTGCTTAGGGAAGTTTGACATTTTTATTTATGGAAGTACGAGATACTCCTCCGTTTGCTCCGGTATTAATGGAATCTACCAGAGCCATCGGCTACAGCGTTGAAACTGCAGTCGCAGATTTGATTGACAACAGCATAGCCGCTCAGGCTTCGACGGTCGAAGTGTCATTTGTTCCCGATACCAGCAGCGAGCCGTTTGTCACCATTCTTGACAACGGCACCGGCATGGATGAGGCTGCGCTTGACCTTGCCATGCAGTACGGCAGCAGAAATCCTAACGAAGAGCGCAGTGAAACGGATTTAGGCCGCTTCGGCCTCGGCCTTAAGACCGCATCTTTATCCCAGTGCCGCAGACTGACGGTGCTGACCCGCACCGCAGGCGGTGATCTCATTGGCAGATGCTGGGATCTTGATGAGGTGATTAAGACCGGAAAGTGGTCTCTGCTGGTGCTCAGCCTGGAAGACATGCATGGCCTGCCGGATGTAGAAAAAATCGAAAACCAAACCAACGGAACACTGGTCATTTGGCAGAACCTTGACCGTATGCTGGTAGGCGAGAACAGTCAGGAAAAAGCGCTGGCCAAACGCAAAAACAGCGTGGATGAGCATTTGCGCCTGGTGTTTCACCGCTATTTGAGCGGTGAGGAAGGCCTGACTAAGCTCAGCATCCGCGTCAACGGAGATCTGCTGAAACCTGCCGATCCTTTCCTGCTTAAATCCGGCAAAACTACTGAGGCCATGGCGCCTGAACTGCTGCAGGTTGATGGCCGCCTGATTGAAATCCGTTCCTATATTCTGCCGCATATCTCAAAACTGTCTGCGGCCGAAAAGAATGAACTGGGCGGCAAGGATAATATCAGCCACCTGCAGGGCTTTTACGTTTACCGCGCCAAGCGCCTGGTGATCTGGGGCACCTGGTTCAGAATGATGCGCAGGGCGGAGATGTCAAAGCTGGTGCGCGTCATGGTGGATATCCCCAACGATCTCGATGATCTGTGGACGCTGGACATCAAGAAGTCGCAGGCAGTGCCGCCTGCTGCCGTCAGGGAAAACCTGAGGGTAGTGATTGAAAAGCTTGCTGAAAAGAGCCGCAGAACCTGGGTCAGCCGCGGCCGGAGGGAACTTAGTAAAAATAAAGATATTGCCCTGATGTGGGATCGCAAAGTAAGCAATGACGGAGTGGTGTACTGCATCAACCGCGGGCATCCGGCCGTAAGGCAGCTCTGCGATTTGGGCAATGATGTCAGGAAAAAGGTTGAAGGCCTGCTTAAGGCCATTGAAAACGGCATCCCGCTCAATCAGCTCTATCTTGATCTCAACGGCAATGAAAGCTTTGAGAATGAAAAGGATTACACAGAGGCAGAGATCCGTCAGATGCTTCAGGAGCAGCTTGAAAGTTGTAAAAGCAGAGAAGAGCGCATCTGTATGCTCAGTGATTTTAAAAAAGCAGAACCGTATTGCAGTTTTCAGTACATTATTGATGACATGCTGATGAATTTGTCGGGGGAGCGTCCATGACTGTTGAAAGCAGTTCAATTTATAAAATTACGCCGTATGATCCGGATAAATATGCAGATTTAAGAGATCTGATTTTTGACGATGTCACCCGGCAGTATGATAAAAGGAGGCAGGCTGCAGCTGATGCCGGTGAAGGCACGTTTATGCTGACAGAATGCGAGCTCAGGAATCTTATTACCACTGATCTGAATGGTTTTAAGGCCTTTAAGTACAATGAAATGCCTGAAGCTGAGGCTGAGCAGATGACTCAGGAGCTGATGCAGCGCTTTACCATTCAGGCTGGCACCGGGGAGCAGATTGTCGATGATGATACTTTCGAAGACTGGCTTCAGGGCAGGCTCAGCAGCATCGATTTCTATTTCTGGCAGCGTTACCGCAGATATCTATTAAGCACCAAACACTGGTCTCTGCCGGTAGTGCAGGAACTTAACTACATGTCAGACAAAGTGCTTAATCTGCTAGGTAATCCGCAGAGCCGTTCTGCCTTTCTGCGCCGCGGTCTGCTGCTGGGCGATGTGCAGTCTGGCAAAACCGCCAATTACACCGCCATTATCAACAAGGCGGCTGATGCCGGGTTTAAAGTCATCATTGTGCTTACCGGCACAACTAACAATCTGCGTCAGCAGACACAGGACAGACTGGATAGGGAGTTTGCCGGAGTGCTGACTGCCCATAAGGTGGTTAAAAACATAAGAGGCATCAGGATCTCCAGAAAAATACCGGCCGGTGTTGGCAAAATTAAAACAGAGTATGATGCAGCAGAGGGAAAAAGGAGGTCGGTAGCGGCTTTCACCTCGTGGCTGTCTGATTTCAGCATATCTACAGCCCGCGGCGTAACCCAGAATATTGAAACCATTGCACAGCCTGCATATTTCGTAATCAAGAAAAATCAGAGGGTATTGAGAAATCTTTACAATTGGCTCAAGGACAGCTGCCAGAATGCGCAGCAGCTCGATACTTCGCTGCTGCTGATTGATGATGAGGCTGATAATGCGTCGGTTAATACCAGCAAAGAGGATGAAGATCCGACAGCCATCAATGCCTGCATCCGCAGTATTCTCGGTCTGTTCAAGCGGGCATCGTATCTTGCGGTAACCGCCACGCCGTATGCCAATATCTTTATTGACCCGGATACTGATGACGATATGCTCAAGGAAGATCTCTTTCCGAGCGACTTCATCTATGTGCAGAAAGCTCCTTCAAACTATATCGGTGCAGAAAAGATTTTCGGCAACATTGATGAGCCTGATGGCAGTGCGGAATATGCAGGCATGCTTGAATATCTCGACCCGGATGAGGTTGAGCAGTATTTCCCGCACAAACATAAAAAAGATTTTGCGGTGACAGCGCTGCCAGGCAGTCTATATGAAGCGGTGTATTACTTTATGCTGATTAATGCCCTGCGTGATGCCCGCGGAGACCGCCGCACCCATCGCTCAATGCTGATTCATATCAGCCGTTTTACCGCGGTGCAGGATCAGATAACGGATTTGCTCGGCTGGAAACTTGATGAGGATATTGAGCAGATTAAGGCCAACGCAAAACTTCCTGCAGTGCGCCGTGACCAAACTGAGGTATTTAGAAAATTAAGGAAGGTATGGGATAAATTCGAGCTTGAAGAGGTTAATGCCAAATGGCTTGAACGGAGGAAGATTAAATGCAGGCCGCTTGACTGGGATACCTTGTGCTCTAAATATTTGAAAGATGCGGTAAGCTCTATTAAGGTGAGGTCAGTTAATCAGAACAGTTCTGAGCTTGAATATCTTCAGTATGCCAAAGAGGGATTCCGCGTTATTGTAGTCGGCGGTAATAACCTGTCGCGCGGACTTACTCTGGAGGGACTTGCCGTATCTTATTTTTACCGCACCGCCCACACTTATGACACGCTGATGCAGATGGGCCGCTGGTTCGGCTTCCGGCCGAATTACGAGGATTTGGTCAAGATCTGGATCACCGACGATACTGCCGCGTGGTACCGCGAAATCACATCAGCTGATCTTGATCTTAAAGATCAGATAAGAAGGATGCCTCCGGGGCGCAAACCGGCAGATTTCGGTCTGTGCGTGCGCCAGGATCCGATTACGCTGTATTCTCTGGCAGGTTCGTCACAAAGGTATGGCCGTGAAAAGATGCAGTCACCTGCGCCAACATCCGGCAATAAGATGCGCAGCACCGGAATTATCAAGCGTTATCTGAATATTTCACGCAAGGTCTATGAAACCTCCATCCTGCCGATGAATATGGATGCACTTAAGGCCAACGAAAGTTTTTGTTTTGATTTCATCAGCAAAATTGGAGGGAAGGGAGCTGTGCTCGCTGAAAACAGCCAGGAGATAAGCGACGGATACTATTGGAAAGAAGTGCCAAATACGCTGATTGCGGAACTTATCAGCAAGTTTAAGCATCATACCCAGCATCCGATTTTCTTTGGTCGGAATCTAGAGGATTACATTATGCGCAAGGACAAGACCAAGTGGGAGGTTGCGCTGATGTTTTCCGGCGATGGACATGCATTTGCTGGTCTTTCAGATGCTGAACTGCCGGTTTGCAATGGAGAAAAGCTGGTGATTTCAAGTACTGAGAACAGAACTGTAGAGGTAAGCGAGCACAATATATGCTTTAAGCACAGCCGCGTCGGGTCACGCGGATGCTGCAGGGCTGGTCTGACACACAAAGAGCGCAGACTGGCAGCGCAGGCTTATTGTGATGATAAATATAAGCTGGAATGTGAAGCTGCTGCAAGAAACGGTCTGCCGCTGCCGGATAAAAAGAATCAGTATTCTGCAGTACAGCCTGATCAGGCTTATCTGATTGAAGGGCGCAATCCTCTGCTGATGATTCATTTTCTTGAGGTAAGGGATGCCGGCGGCGTGCGTATCCGGAAGCCCCTTTATGTGACTGCTCTGGGCATAGGCTTTCCCGGCAGCACTGTTGAGGAAAGAACCATGCCTTTTGTGGCCAATAAAGTGGCATTGCGCACCTTCTTTGGTCAGGAGGAAGATGACGGGTACGAGGAATAAACATGGCAAAGCTTGATGATAAACTGCTTAAAATCTGGCATGAGATTGAGCAGGAAAAGAGCTGGGGCGGATGCCGCTTCATTCACTCTTATCTGGACGTCAGCTGGTATGCAGGCTGTCCGCATCAGGGAGTTAAGTCTGCCTGGATTGCAGCTCCTGAGCGTCCGCAGTCACTGCCGCAGTCCAAAGCCGTCAGCATTGTCCGGGATGTCTTTAACGGCAGGCCGGCTTTAAGAGCATCGCTCACTGACGGTGATGAAGATGTGTTTGCCGCCCTGTGGGCTGATCTTATCAAGTACTCCTGCGGCGGCAGTTCGACAGATGAAGTGCTCAAGCGTTTTGCCGCCCGTTACAAGACCTGGGTGAAGCTTTTGATGCTCAAAAAGAAGGCAAAGCTCACTAAGGAAGAGCAGAAAGGACTTTTAGGCGAACTGTGTTTTTTGAGCTCAGAGCTGGAAAAAGGCAGATCGGCGCTGAGTGCCGTGAGCGGCTGGGTGGGGCCTGAAGGGGCAGATCAGGATTTCTGCTGGGCAGAGGGCTGGCATGAAATTAAAGCTGCAGCTTTCGGCAGTGACCATATTTCAATTTCTTCACTGCAGCAGCTTTCAGCAGCAGGTGACGGCTGTCTGGTGGTTTATTTTATTGATCCGGCGGCACCTGAGCGCAGCGATGCTGTTACACTGCCGGATATGGTGGATAAGCTTAAAG
>JADINH010000106.1 GCA_017694225.1 Candidatus Avisuccinivibrio stercorigallinarum | reverse complement strand
AGCCGGAGGGTCCCATGATGGCCAGCCATTCGCCCTCGCGCACCTCTAAATTGATATTGTCGAGGGCCTTGAGCGGGCCGTAAATTTTAGAAACATGCTCCAAAGTTAAAATTGCCATTTTTCCTTCCTTTTATTCGCCGCGCAGCACCACCGCCGGATCAGTCTTGGAGGCCTGATAAACCGGCAGATAGGATGAAATTCCGGTCACCGCAGCTGCGGCGGCGACGGTAAAGAGAGCCAGGATTAAATCGGGTTTGACCGCTGAGGCAAAGACGGTCTGACTGACATAGAGGGCAAAGCCGTAACCGAGGATGGTGCCCAACACGCCGCCCACCAGGCCAAGCATCAGGCTTTCGGCCATAAACTGCCGGATGATGGAGAGTTTGTCAGCACCCAAAGCCTTGCGCAGGCCGATTTCCTGGCGTCTTTCCGCCGCGGCCGCAAGCATGGTGGTGGACACGCACACCATGGTAAGCACCATCACCACTAAGGTCACGATCCACACCAGGGACTGCAGGCGCGAGAGCACCCGGCCCTCGGATTTGGCCACGCGCTCCACGAGCTGTGCCTTAACCTCAGGGAAAGAGCTCTCCAGCTTGTGGCTTAAGGCGCGCAAACTGTCCTCTGAGCCTTTAATCGAGCATTCGACCACATCAAAGCCGCGGTCATAGCCGGTTAAAGCCTTGAGATCATTGAAGTTGAGGTAAATCAGGCCCTCTTCATTGGAGCCGGTCTGCAAAATGCCGGCCACCTTAAGGGGCAGCTCCTGATGACCGCCGTGGTGGGCGCGGTCTCCTATATCGGCCTTATCGTGCCCAATCTGGTGGCCATCTTCAAAGGCGACAATCTGCGCCGCACTCTGCCGGACACCGCACTGGCCGGTGCCTGCTTTGTGCTCTTGTGCGACCTTATCGGGCGCAGCCTCATCTACCCTTACGAGCTGCCAATTGAACTTATCATCGGCATCGTGGGCACGGTGATCTTTATTGCGCTCATTTTCTACCGCTTAAACGGCGGCCTGACCTTCAAGCTCAGAAGGAAAAAGAGCTCCGGTACGCCCGCGTCCGGCAGCGGGCAGAGCGGCAGCGAGGAGGTGATCCATGCCTAAGTCCATTAAGATTAAACTGTGCTGGCTTTTGCTCTGTGCAGTCCTGGCCTGCGCGGGCTTCATGTTCGCGGCCGTCAATCCCAAGTTCCTGCACTTTGCGCTTTCGCTGCGCCTGCCGACTTTATGCGCGATCTTGATCTCAGCCTTTGCCATCGGGGCGGCCTCGCTGGTGTTTCAGACCCTGGTGCAGAACAATATCCTCACGCCCTGCCTGCTCGGCATGAACTCGCTCTACCTGCTGCTGCACACCGTGCTGGTGTTCACCGCAGGCCTTGGTTCCTTTATCGTCACCAATCCGACCCTGGCCTTTGGCGCTGATTTGCTGCTCATGGCCCTCACCGCAGTGTTTTTGTACAGCTACATCTTCAAAAAGACGCGCTATAACGTGCTTTACGTGATGTTAATCGGCACGGTGCTCACCACCTTTTTCACCTCGCTGCAAAACACCCTGGTGCGCATTATGGATCCGGCGGACTATGACGCCCTGCTCAATACGCTCACTGCATCCTTCAGCCATGTGAACAGTGAGATTTTAATTGCCGCCCCCATAGTGCTGCTGCTTACTGCGCTGTGGCTGAGGCGCGATTTGCAGAGCCTGGATGCGATGTCTTTGGGCAGATCCGTGGCCATTAACCTTGGCATAAATTACGATCAGACTTTGCGCCGCCTGCTTTTGGGTGTCACCCTTTATATTGCGGTGGCCACGGCCCTGGTCGGCCCGCTGTCCTTTATGGGCCTTATCACCACCAACTTGGCGCGCGCCCTGCTGCCGACCTTCAGGCACACGGCACTTATTTCCGGTTCTGTGCTCTTTGGCGTGCTCATTCTGGCCGCCGGAGAACTTTTAACCGAGCACATCTTTGTCTTTGCCGTGCCGGTCTCGGTCTTTATCACCGTGTTCGGCGGTGCCTACTTCCTTTACCTCATTTTAAGAACCTCAGGAGGCAGACATGCTTGAGATGCTCAATCTCAGCAAATGCTATCAGGGTCACTTTGCCGTGCAGGACGTGAGCCTGCGCCTTAAAGAGCGCCAGGTGATCTCCTTTATCGGCCCCAACGGTGCGGGCAAATCCACCGTGCTCAATATGCTCTCGCGCCTCATCCCGCGACAGCGGTGAAATCTACATCGACGAGCAGCCCCTGGAGCTGTGGGATCAGTCTGAGCTTGCCAAAACCATGGCCATTTTGACCCAGAGCTCGAATATCTCCGCGCGCATCAGCGTGCGTGATCTGGTGGGCTTTGGGCGTTTCCCCTACTGCAAGGGCCGCCTCGGGCCTGAAGATGAAGCCATGGTCGACAAGGCCCTCGCCTTCATGCAGCTTGAGGATCTGTCCTCACGCTTTATTGATGAACTCTCAGGCGGCCAGCGCCAGCGCGCCCTGATCGCCATGGTGCTCGCGCAGGACACCAAGTATGTGCTGCTCGACGAGCCTACCAACAACCTTGATATCTATCACGCATCCCATCTGATGAAGAGCCTGCGCCGCCTGTGCGACGAGCTCAACAAAACCGTAGTGCTGGTGCTGCACGAGCTCAATCTGGCCTCCGCCTATTCAGATGAGATCTGCGTGTTTAAAAACGGACGGCTGCTCAAAAGCGGCACCCCGCAGGAAATCGTCACCGAGGATTTCCTCTCCTCGGTCTATCAGGTCGATTTCAGCGTGGTGCAGCATCACGGCCGCCCGCTGGTGATTTACAGCTGAAAATGCACAAAAATTTAACAGGAAATTTAAAAAGGAGATCCTCATGCGTTTGGTAAAAATGCTGCCGGCTCTGGCAGCCCTCTGCACTGCCCTCTCTTTGCCTGCAGCTTTGGCAGATGAGATTGAAGTCTTCACCCTCGACAGTGCGCTAAAGCCCACCACGGTTACGGTGCCGGAAAATCCGCAGCGCGTGGCGGTGCTTGACTATGCAGTGATGGACATCATGCAGGGCCTGGGCCTTGAAGATCGCATCGCCGCCTCCGCCAAGGGAGCCTGCCCGTCTTATCTAACTGATCTGGTGCAGAACGACAAGATTTTAAATGCCGGCACGGTCAAGCAGGTCTCACTGGAGCGCCTGATGGAGGCTGAGCCTGAAGTGATCTTCATCGGCGGACGCCTGGCCTCGCAGTATGACAAGCTCTCAGAGATTGCCCCGGTGGTGCAGCTCTCGGTAAATTACGAGGACGGCACTTTGCAGAGCGCCGAGAATTTTGCCAAGGTTATAGGACAGATTTTTGATAAAGAAGCGCAGGCTGACGAGCGCTTTGCCGGCTACAAAGCGCGCCTTGAGGCAATTAAGGAGAAAGCTGCAGGCAAAACTGCCATGCTGGGCCTCGTTACCGCCGGCAGCTTCCATGTGCTCGGCGATCACGCCCGCCTGTCCTTTATCACCAAGGCTGCCGGCTTTAAAAATCTCTCTCCTGACGTCAGCGCCACCCATGGGGCCGACAGCAGCTTTGAGCTGATCAGCAAATTAAATCCGGAGTACATCTTTGTGCTCGACCGCGACAGCGCCATCGCCCGCCCGGGCTCGAAGCTGGCGCAGGATGTCATGGACAATGATCTCGTCAACAGCACTCAGGCTGCCAAAGAAGGGCACATCATCTACATCAATTCGGGGGTGTGGTATTTAGCTGAAGGCGGCCTGCAGGCCATGGATTATATGCTGCAGGATCTGGAGCGTGCACTGCACATTCAAAGCGGTGCAGAGGAGCAGGCAGGTCAATAAAACCTGAAACGGTTTATCTTTTCTTCTTTATTTTTTCTTCTTACCTCAAATCAAGGGCGGACTTTCGGGCCGCCCTTTCTTTAGAGATCTATTACCAGGCAAAAACTGTTTTCTCTGCCCGGCTGCCGTGCTTAGAACGGAATGTCATCATCGGCAATGGACGGCTCCTGCAGCGGCTTGTTCTCAGCCGGTGCAGCGCTCTGAGCGCCTGCCGGGGCAGCATCAGGAGCAAAAGGAGCCGCAGCCGGAGCAGCGCCCATGGAACTGTCGGCAGCAAAGCTGTTGTCAGCAGGAGCCTGGCCGTAGGCGCCGTAAGGCTGCTCGGCCGGGGCCTTGCCGTAAGCGCCCTGATTGTTAAAGCCTGAGGCCGGTGCATTGCCGTATGGAGAAGGCGCTGCCCCCTGGGAGGCATAAGCCGGGCTCTGGCTGTAGGGATTGGCGCTGGCATAGCTGCCCTGGCCGTAGGCGCCCGCACCCTGATTGAAGCTCTGCTGGCCGTAAGCGCCATGGGAGCCGTAGCCGTTGTCACGCGGCTTGGCGCCATAGCTGCCGTACTGGCCGGAAGCTGCCGGCATGCCGGCGCCCGCTCCAGCGCGCGGAGAGCCTAACATCTGCATTTCATCAGCCACGATCTCGGTGATGGAGCGCTTCTGGCCCATCTTGTCCTGATAAGATCTGGTGCGCAGCTTGCCCTCAATATAAACCTGTGATCCCTTGTGCAGATACTGCTGCGCCACATCAGCCAGCCTGCCCCACAGCACCACGCGGTGCCATTCTGCAAGCTCCACAAATTCGCCGGTTTCACTGCGGCGGACTTCGTTGGTCACCATCGAAATATTTGCTACCGAATTGCCGTTGTGGGTCTTGCGGCAGGTAGGTTCGTCACCCAAATTTCCAATCAAAATTACTTTATTAATACCACGCGCCATTTTGCTTCTTTTTCCTTAATGCTGGCCGATCCGTTATTGAACTTTACTGTAACTTTCGTTTGCTTAAAGTGTTTGTGTGTTCTCTAAAAAGTGCTCTGCCGAGCGCTTTCCCATATAATAGCAAATTGTGTTTTAAGAATGGTTTTGAACTTCTCCAAAATGCAGCGCAGCTCAAACTCTGCCTGCTGATTTTCACTTATTTGCTGATTGCCAATGGACAACATTATCATCCGCGGGGCTAAGACCCATAATCTCAAAAACCTGAACGTCACCCTGCCGCGCAACAAGTTATGCGTCATCACCGGCCTGTCAGGCTCCGGCAAGTCATCCCTGGCCTTTGACACCCTCTATGCCGAAGGGCAGCGCCGCTATGTAGAATCCCTCTCGGCCTATGCCCGCCAGTTTTTGCAGCTGATGGACAAGCCCGATGTCGAGAGCATCGAGGGCCTCTCGCCGGCCATTTCGATTGAGCAGAAATCCACCTCGCACAATCCGCGCTCCACCGTGGGCACCATCACCGAAATCCACGATTATCTGCGTCTGCTGTGGGCGCGCGTCGGCGTTGCGCAGTGCCCCGATCACGGCACTATTTTAAAGGCCCAGACCGTCTCGCAGATGGTCGATCAGCTGCTCACGAAGCCTGAGGACAGCCGCTGGATGATTTTGGCCCCGGTGGTGCGCGGACGCAAAGGCGAGTACAAGCAGCTCTTTGCTGACCTGGCCCGCGACGGCTTTATCCGTGCGCGCGTAGACGGGGAGATCTGCGATCTCTCCGATCCGCCCGATCTGCAGCTGCGCGTCAAGCACAATATCGAGGTGGTGGTCGACCGCTTTAAGATACGCAAAGACAGCGCGCAGCGCCTGGCTGAATCCTTTGAGACCGCGTTAAAACTCTCAGACGGCCTGGCTCTGGCCGCCCCGATGGGTGAGCATCAGCCTGAGGAGGAGATCTCCTTTTCCTCGCGCTACTCCTGCCCCATCTGCGGCTACTCCATTGAAGAGCTGGAGCCGCGCAACTTTTCCTTTAACAATCCGCACGGCGCCTGCCCCGACTGCGACGGCCTGGGCGTCAAGATGATCTTCTCTGAAGACAAAATCGTCGATAAGGAAAAGTCAATTTTCGGCGGAGCCATCACCGGCTGGGACAGACGCTCCTTCTTTTACTACCGCCAGCTGGAGGCCGTGGCCGCCCACTATCACATCGACATCAACAAACCCTTTAAGGACTTGACCCGCAAGGAGCAGGAGCTCTTTTTGTACGGCACCAAGGAGCCCATCAAGATGGTGTTTTCCTCTTACTCCGGCCACATCAAGGAAGAGCGCGTGATGCCCTTTGAGGGCGTGATCCCCAATTACGAGCGCCGCCTGCATGAGACCGAATCTGACACCGTGCGCGATGAGCTGGCCAAACTGATGACCGCCATGCCCTGCCCCACCTGCCACGGCAGCCGCTTAAAGCGTGAGTACTGCCATGTCTTTGTGGGCGGCAAGTCCCTGCCTGAGGTCAATGAACTCTCCATTTCGCAGGCCCATGAGTTCTTCTCCTCGGTGGAACTGACCGCCCAGGAGCACTCCATTGCCGATCGCATCTTAAAGGAGATCAAAGACCGCCTGACCTTTTTAATCAATGTCGGCCTGTCCTATCTCACCCTCTCGCGCTCAGCTGAGACCTTGTCAGGCGGTGAGGCGCAGCGCATCCGCCTGGCCAGCCAAATCGGCGCCGGCCTGGTCGGTGTGATGTACACCCTCGACGAGCCCTCCATCGGCCTGCATCAGCGCGACAATCAGCGCCTCTTGGACGCCCTGACGCACCTGCGCGACCTTGGCAACACCGTGATCGTGGTGGAGCATGATGAAGATGCCATCCGCCAGGCTGACTTCGTGCTCGACATCGGCCCGGGCGCCGGTGTGCACGGCGGCCAGGTGGTGGCAGCCGGCACCCCGGAGGAGATCATGGCCTGCAAGGAATCCCTTACCGGTGACTACCTTTCGGGTCGGAAGAAGATCGAAATCCCCAAAAAGCGCCTCAAGCCCCAGAAAGGCAAAATGCTGACCTTAAAGGGCTGCAGCGGCAACAATTTAAAGGATTTGACCGTCTCCATCCCCTGCGGCCTCTTTGTGGTGGTCACCGGCGTATCGGGCTCCGGCAAATCCACCCTGATTAATGACACCCTGGTACGGGCGGCGCAGCGCGAGCTTAACGGCGCCTATGCCACCGATGATCCGGCTCCGTACAAAGCCATTGAGGGCCTTGATAACTTCGATAAATTAATCTGCATCGATCAAAGCCCGATCGGGCGCACCCCGCGCTCCAATCCGGCCACCTATGTCGGCCTGTTCCAGGCCATTCGTGATCTGTTTGCCCAGACCCCCGAAGCCCGTGCCCGCGGCTACAATGCCGGACGCTTCTCCTTTAACGTCAAGGGCGGGCGCTGTGAAGCCTGCCAGGGCGACGGCACCATCAAGGTGGAAATGCACTTCCTGCCTGACATCTATGTGCAGTGCGAGGCCTGCCACGGCCAGCGCTACAACCGCGAAACGCTGGAGGTCAAATACAAGGGCAAGAACATCTCTGAGGTGCTCAACATGACCATTGAAGAGGCCTTAAAGTTCTTTGAGCCGGTGCCGCAGATCGCGCGCAAGCTGCAGACCATTATGGATGTGGGCCTGTCCTACATTACCTTAGGGCAGGCGGCCACCACCTTCTCAGGCGGTGAGGCGCAGCGCATCAAGCTCTCCAAGGAATTATCCAGGCGCTCCACCGGACGCACCTTATATGTGCTTGACGAGCCTACGACGGGACTTCATTTCCATGACATCAAGCAGCTGCTTGAGGTGCTGCTGCGCCTTCGCGATGAGGGCAATACCATTGTGGTGATCGAGCACAATCTTGATGTAATCAAGTGCGCCGACTACCTCATCGATCTTGGCCCGGAAGGCGGCAGCGGCGGCGGTGAGCTTATCACCTGCGGCACCCCCGAGGAGGTGGCGGCCTGTGAGCGCTCTTATACCGGACAGTTTTTAAAACCCATCTTAAAGCGCGGCTGGTAGGCCGTGAGGAGAAACACATGTACGAGTTAAATGCTCAGGAGCACGCAGCCGTGCTGCAGTTAAATGCCGACTACCGCCAGGCTCACTTCCTTGGCAAGGTCAAGGAGCATCAGGAGATCTATCTGCTCTCTGACAGCGAAGGCCCCTTCTTGCTTGAGGATCAGGAGACTGACGACGAGGGCAATTTAGCCTCCATGCTGCCGGTGTGGTGCCACCCGGCTTATGCTGAGGACTTCATCAAAAACTCAGAGCTCAGCGGCTGTGTGGTGAAGGGCCTGCCCCTTAAGACCTACAAAGAGGCCTGGCTGCCATTTCTCACTGAAAACAAGCTTTTGCTGGCCTTAATGCCTTTAGGGGGCGATGAGGAGTTTAATGTGATTGAGCCCGGCGAGCTCTGTGCAGAGGGTGAGTAACCCAAGACCTAAACAAAACAAGACGCTGCATATAATTGAGGCTGCCCCTGGGCAGCCTCAATAAAGTCTTTTGGTTTTGGTTTTGGTTTTGGTTAGGTTATTCGTGATACACCGGCAGGCCTTTAGCGGCGCGCTTGGCATCAAAGTGATCTTTGTACCATAATTGCCACGAATTGACAATATTCTGCCACAAAACATAGCAGCCCGGAGCGATGGCAGCGGCCGGTGACAGATAGGTATAGCACGCCCAGATGCCAAAAGCCATGTTCTTCTGACCAAGGCCCTGACCGGCGCTGATGCGCTGTCCCTCAAAGTTGCCAATGAGTTTGCCGAGGGCAAACTGCAGCAGGCAGGCAAACAAGCCCACTCCCGCCAAAATCCATAAAGTCAGCGCGCTCTCGCCTGAGTTGACAATATTGGACATTGACTTGGCCGACACACTCACCAAAGTCACCGCCCAGAGATAAAAGCCCAGATCCTTGCTCTTGGTGGCAATGAATTGATGCACCGGACGGCACAGATACCGGAGGGCAAAGGCGCAGATCAAAGGCAGCACCAGCATCGGGAAGATGCGCACCGATACCGCGTAGAAATCATGGCTGAAGTTGGCAAGACCCTGCCCGTTGCTTTGCAGCAGTGGGAAAATCAGCGGAATGGCCACTGCAGCGGTGGTGTTTGAAATCAGGGTATAGGTGGTAAGCGAGCTTTCATTGCCGCCCAATTTGCCGGTGATCACCGAAGCTGCCGCTGCCGTGGGGCAGATAAGACAGGCAATCAGGCCGTCGATGATCGCATTGTTGGTCTGGCCGCTGTAGAGCAGATACAACGCGAGGGCCAGACTGCCGCCTGCCTGAATCAGCACCAGGAACCAATGCCAGCGGCGCGGGCGCATCTGATGCGGATCGATCTTGCAGAAGGCAATAAAGAGCATCACAAAGATCAAAAACTGCACCCCGGTGTCCACCCACCAGTGTCCGGCCGGACGCAGCGGATCTAAAAAGCGCAGATAGTGAAAAGCAAAGTACAACACAATTCCGGTGCCGATAGCCACCGGAAGTGCATTGACGCGCAGATAACGCACTACTTGATAATGCTGCATAAACTGTTCTTAACCTGTTGCTGAGCGCTCAATAAGCTCAGATGATTTTATTCTTTTATGTCCGCTCCCATGATAGTTAAAAGCCCGAAAAGATGCAAAAAATTGCCCCCATTCGGGCCGCAGGGCCATCTGCTGCACAAAAGCAGAGCAGTAAAAAACCTAAGGAACGCCTGTACTCCCGGCAGAGCCCATCAAACTTACGCTCACTGCGCTGGTCTGCACTGGATGTCCCGGCCGGTTTTTGCAACACAAAGTCAGCAGGCGCTGCACCACGGGCTTATTCCAGCGCCAGGTGGCAGGCGGGAGATGACAAAGCTTAAGAGAAAGCGAGCTGTCAGCTGCAAACTGCTGCAGGGCAGCATGCCATACCCCGCCGTCTGCGCCGCTGCAGCCGCTTAGATCTGCGGTGATCAAAAGCTCAGCAGCCTGCGGATAAAGCTCCCGGCCCAGTTCCTGCCACCAGCGGCGGATGGCCTGCACGGCAGGCTCTGCACTCTCAGGGCTGATGCAGTCATGCTGCCAGCCCTGCGCCCGGTTGAAATCGCAAAAATCCGCGCAGTACTCTGTGTCTGCCGCACCCTGTGCTTTAACCTGAAAGTCCTGGTCACTGCGCTTTACCTCAACAAAAATCACCGGCTGACCCTGCTCAAAGAAGAGCCTGACGCAGCTGTTGAGAGACTCAAACTGTCTGCTGTACTCAAGTTGTGCAGCCGCAGAGCAGTTCTGCTGCTGCAGTGTAAAGTGAAGCTCAAGCAGCAGTTCCTGCACGCTGGAGAAACTGATCTCAAAACCCTTATCCTGCAGGGCCCTGGCAAGCTGGCGCAGGCTCAGGGTCGTCCAGCTCAGCGCCTCTGCCTTACTGCCCCATGAGCTGCCGTCAATCAGGGATAAGAGCTCTGCTGTAATGTCAGGATAGTTTTCACTGACTGATTTGCGCCCGGCCCCGGCGCGGCGGATCTGCTCAAGCTCACGGCTGCCTGGGCGGGCGCCTGGATCTGCGCTTAACTGAGCGGCCTCTTTCCGCCCCTGGCTGATGGTTACTCTGGACACCCCGGTGATCTTATTAAGACAGCTCACCGCACCTCTGCCCAAGGCGTCAGCCAGGCTGCCCAAAAACAGCCTGCGCTGGCGCTCATCGAGAAGCGGCATCATGCGCCCGATAAACTCTGTAAGCTTGTGCTCCTCTAAATTCATTGTTCTGCTGGCGTTCCATTCAGGCCCAAATAACGATCCACGTAGATCGCGAGGTTGGCACAGTGCACCCCATGCTCAGGAATGTCCGGATTGCTGCTGTACTGCGCATGCGACTGCCCCTCATAGAGCACCAGATTGTTGGGCACATGAGCCTGCAGCAGTTTGGCCTGCAGCCTGGCAGAACAGCTTAAAAACAGATCACGGGTGCCGGAGAACAGCACCACCGGGCAGAAGCCGGTAAAATCGCCGTAGACCGGAGAGATATAGGGATCTTTCAGGTCATGATCACCGGCATAAGCCAGGGCGGCCGAGGACAGCCAGCCGGAGTAATCCACCACCTCATTGTCCACAAAGGCGTGGGTGTAATAGCTGTCACCGGTCTTGGTCAGATCAGCCCAGGGAGAGCCGGCCAAAATCAGGCCGGGCAGTGCAATGCCGTGATCACGGCAGTAGAGGCCCAGAGACAGACAAAGTGCAGCGCCGGATGAAGTGCCGTAAAGCACAATCTTCGAGGCATCATGGATCTTGAGCAGCGCCTGATAGATCTGCAGGCAGTCCTGCAGGGCTGCCGGATAGACATGCTCCGGGGCCAGGCGGTAATCGACGCATACGGTGTTCAGGCCGCAGGCTCCGGCAGCGCAGATGCCCCCGGGAATGCCGTCAATCCCGGTGCCGAGCACAAAGCCGCCGCCGTGCACATACAGGATCAGCGCATCCTCAGAGCGCAATTTGCCAGGATAGAGCTTAAAGCAGGAGATGCCGCCTATCTTGCTGCGCTCGTGGGTGACCTCATAAAAGTGCTCATACTCCTTTACAGACCAGTCCCGCGCCCGCGGCCCCCGGATCACCGGCTGGAGCATGGAACGGAAAAAATCACGCGGATTAAGGCTGCTGATGTGAGGCTTCCAGCGCTCGGTGTCGTGTCCAAAGAAGGCAGCAAACTCCGGACTTACGGTGCTGCTCATCGGCATAATCTTAGTCGTCATGAAAGTGTTCTCCAGTTTTTTTGCTGCTCTCCGGCAGCAAAAAGCCGCATTATCTGCGGCTTTATAGCTTAATGC
>JADINH010000105.1 GCA_017694225.1 Candidatus Avisuccinivibrio stercorigallinarum | reverse complement strand
TTCGGAGCCTTGCCGTGCCAGCCGACCTGATTTTCCATGAAGGACACGCCCTTGCCTTTGATGGTGTGTGCGCAGATACACTTTGGCGCATCTGAGGTGGAGGCGCGGATCTTATCGAAGGTATCGAGGATGGCCTGCATGTCATGTCCGTCTATTTCATAGGTCTCAAGACCGAAGGCCTCCATCTTCTTTTTGACATCAAGCTGCGGAACGATGGCGTCAGTGGTGCCGTCAAGCTGCAGACCGTTTAAGTCTGCGATGATAATGAGGTTCTTGAGCTTCTGGGCGTTGGCGGTCATGATGCCCTCCCAGATCTCGCCTTCATCAAGCTCGCCGTCGCCAACCACCACGAACACGCGGTAATCCTTGTGGTCGCGAAGACCGGCCAGCGCCATGCCCACGCCGCAGGAAAGGCCCTGGCCTAAAGAGCCGGTTGAAATATCAATGCCCGGGCACTTTTTCATGTCAGGGTGGCCCTGCAGAATGGAGCCTTCCTTGCGCAGCTCGTGGAAATACTTTTTATCAAAGTACCCCAGATCGCCCAAAGCTGCATACTGGATCGGGCAGGCGTGGCCCTTGGAGAGAATAAAGCGGTCTCTGTCCGGCCAGCGCGGCTCCTTGGGATTAATGCGCATCTCACGGTAATACAGAGCAGTCACAATATCGGCGATGGAGAAGGCGCCGCCCGGGTGGCCGGACTGAGCCTCATAAATCATGCTGAGAGTAATTTCTCTTAATTTAGCTGCCTGCTTTCTTAAGGCAGCTGCATCCATAGTATTCATCTTTCATTACCTCATGCGGCTCATTCAGGGCGCAGAGCCCTCCTGTCTCATTCACACAGGGTCAATGAGCCGGTAAAAACTTTCCATTTAACAGCCCTGGATGCTTTTGCATGAGGGCTGTACTGTTTCTTTGTTTTGCGGTTAGTTCCTTACACCAAAATCGACGGCAGCCAGGTTGACAGGATCGGGATATAAGTAATCAACAGCAGGGTAAGAATTGAAGTAATTACGAACGGTACGACCGCGCGTGAGATCTCCTTCAATGAGGTGCCGGAAATGCCGCAGCCCACGTAGAGGTTGATGCCCACCGGCGGAGTGACCAGACCGATTGACAGGTTCATGACGATCACGCAGCCTAAGTGAATCGGATCGATGCCCAAAACCTGAGATACCGGGAACAGGATCGGGATGATGATGTACTGGGCGGAGTTGGCGTCAATGAAGCAGCCTGCAATCAACAGAATGACGTTGATGATAAGCAGGAAGATGATCGGATTGTCACCGCTCATGCTCAGCAGCAGAGCAGAAGCCTCCTGAGCCACACCGGTTACGGTCAATGCCCAGGCAAACAGGCTGGAGGTGGCAACGATGAACATCACCACTGCAGTCTGTGACACGGAATCGCGCAGCACCGGCATGATGTCCTTGAGCTTTAAGTTGCGGGTGATAAGACCTAAGGCCAGGCCGTACACTGCGGCTACGGCTGCAGCTTCAGTCGGTGTAAAAATGCCGCCATAGATACCTCCTAAAATGATGACAGGCATGAGCAATCCGCCGAAAGCCTTGACAAAAGCGGTCTTGCGCTCAGCCCAGGTTGCCTTGGGCATGACCTTCAGCTCACGCTTGCGGCTGACGAACTGCATGGTGAAGAGCAGCACCACGCCAAGCAGGATGCCCGGCAGAATACCGGAGGCAAACAGTGCACCAACGGACTGGCCGGTAATTGAACCGTAAATCACGAAGGCGATTGACGGCGGAATGATAAGTCCGATAGCGCCGGTGGTGGACATCAAAGCGGTCGAGGTGGATTTGTCATAGCCTGCGTTGACCATGGCTGGAATAATGATCAGGCCTAAGGCAGCAACGGTGGCAGGGCCGGAGCCGCTGATGGCAGCAAAGAAGCAGGACACGATCACGCAGACCTCAGCCATGCCACTTCTGCGGTGGCCGACCAAAGTTCTGCAGAAGTCAATCAGCTGCTTTGAGATGCCGGCCTTCTCCATGATGTTGCCAGCCAGGATGAAGAACGGAATGGCAAGCAGCACGAACTTGCTGGTGGCCGAATACAGATTGTTCGGAATAATGGCTAAAGGCAGTGCGTCATAGAGCAGAGCACAGACGCTGGAGATGCCAAGTGACAGGGCAATAGGCACGTTGAGCAGCAGGAGCAGGAAGAACATGCCGAACAGAATTAGAGCTAACATGACATCCTCCTTACTTCTTTAACTCACGCACGAACAGCTGGGCGTAACGGACAATCAGGAAGAAGCCGCCCACCGGAATGGTCACGCCGAACAGCCACTCAGGCCACTGCATGCCGGAGGTTAAGAAGCCGAGCACGTATTCAACCTTGGCGGTGTCAATGCCGAAGATGAAGACGATCAGGCCGAAAATCACGCCCAGGGCATGGCCAAACAGGATGCAGGCTTTCTGATACTTCTTGGGCATAATATCAGTGAGCACGGTCAGGCCGAGGTGGGCGCCGCGCTTGGCGGCCACAGTGGCACCGACCAGGCTTAAGATCACCAGGCCCATCGGGGTCAGCTCCTCCACGAAGGGCATGGAGCTTAAAAACACATAGCGGGCAAACACATTGATGCAGGTGAGCAGGGTCATGCCCAGCAGGATCAACGCGCAGATATTGTCTTCAATATCCTCTAAAAACTTTTTCATAGGGCAGCCTCCTACTTAATATTCCAGGCGGCGCAGGCTTCAGGGCCGTACACCTGCTTGTAGTGTTCAATCAGCGGCTTGACGACTTCCTTGAACTTGGCGATCTGCTCAGGGGTGAGTTCATCCACCTGGCAGCCGTTCTTTTCAATGAACTCCTGCTTAATCTGATCTTCCTCAATCACCACCTGCTTGTTTATTTCCTTGCAGGCGTCCTCAACGCACTCTCTGACCAGAGCCTGTGATGCCGGATTGAGTTTGGCAAAATGCTCGCTGTTGGCTGTAAAGGTGAAGGCTTCGTAGGTATAATTGGTAATGGAAATATATTTCTGCACTTCTTGAATGTTTGCAGATTTAATAGTACTCAGGGAATTGTCGTGACCATCGATGGTTCCCTGTTGCAGAGCAGTAAATACCTCACCCCAGCTCATTGCCTGCGGGCTTGCGCCGAAGGCCTCATAGAAAGCATAGAACAGCTCGCCGCCCGGAATACGGATCTTCAGACCGCTCAAGTCCTTAGGCTCCAGGATCGGATGCTTGCTGTTGGTGATGGCCTTAAAGCCGTTGTGCACAGCACCAAGATAAGTAAGGCCTTTAGGAGCCAGCACTTTAGCCAGATACTCGCCGCCGGAGCCGAAGAACGCATCTTCAGCGGCCTGATAATCAGGGAACAGCCACGGCAGAGTGCTGATCATCATGCGCGGATCAAGATTGGCCATGATGGAGGTGGAATGAATATCGAAGTCTACGATGCCGATGGCAGCCAGCTCCAGTCCCTTTTTCTGGTTATTGGAGGAAAGCTGATCGTTGTCGAATACTCTGACCTTCATGGCCCCGCCGGAACGCTCCTCGAGCAGTTCAGCAAAACGCTTGGCTGCACGGGTGTCGTTGGCGACATCAGTGCCGTTGCAGCTGATGATCAAATCCGCCTGAGTGTAAATTGACGGATCTGCAGCCTGGGCTGCCGGCACAGTCAAGACTGCGGCAGAGCAGCACAACAGTGCCGCTGAGCACAGCCTGACAACCTGAGTGAGAAGTTTATGCATATTGGATATACCTCGCATTTATTGAACATCATACGTCATACGTAGTATGTAGTTTGGATTGTAAAAAATTTGCGGGGCCAAAAATGCGACATAGATCAAATTTGTGAAGTTTGGGAAAATTTCCTTTAGAATCAAGGAGTTAGCTGATTTAATCGCAAAAGAGATCTGAGGATTTGCCGGGTTTTAGGCTCCCGGCGAAAGGCTGTAAGCTGACTTAAAAATGATTACTTTTGAGCATCCTGCTCAATAGAATAGGTGTGCCACATGGAAGTGTGAACTGCCTGCCTTGCTTTTTCGCCGTCACGCTGACGTAAAGCTTCACAAATTAAACTGTGGTTATGCAGCGCAGTGATCTGATCTTTAGATCTGCTGTAATCATGCTTCATTAAGGGGACGCTGAGGCACAACACAACGCGGTACAGGCCGTCGACCAGGGGATTGCCGGTATAAGAGCCCAGCGTAGCATGAAAGTTAAAATCCTGCTGCACCAGGCTGTCGACATTCAGTTCTGCTGACTGCACGATTTCTGTACGCATCGTGTCAATCATCTGCTCCAGGGCCTCAATCTGTTCATCGGTGATCTTGCCTATCAAACTCTCAAAGATCCCCACCTCAAACATGGTGCGCAGTTCTTTGATCTGCGCATCCGAAAGATCTGAAAGCGTAACGCTGAAGAGCAGCGGCTCCAGAGCCTTGGAAATATCACCCTTGGTGATGTAGGTGCCGCTGCCGCGGATGATCTCCACCACACCGATGGACTGCAGCACTTTAATGGCTTCACGCACCGATCCTCTGCCGACTTCCAGGGTCTCAGCAAGCTTGTCCTCTACCGGCAGTTTCTCACCGGGCTTGAGCCTATGCCCCAAGATCTCGGTCTTAATGTGATGAATAACTACATCACGCGCTGAACGGCGCTGATGTGTCTTTTCAGCACTGCCGGAGAGCAGCAGCTGCAGCAAACCTTCCATGGTACGCTCTTACCTCAAGTGAAAAAACTACTGATAGGACAAAAAATTCTGGGGTAAAATTTTATAGTCTGCACTGCTTTGGATCAAGACAATGAGTTTGAGCCCGATCGCAGAAACGCAAGTTTTTTCTCAGATTAATCAAATTGCCAGCCAAAATCCATGCCCGATGCGACAAAATTGGGCCTGAAAAGCATATTTGGGGCATGCTGCCCGGCAGCGGAGCAGTTCAAAACGGCAGTATGCAAAGACACCATCGGCGCAGACCAAGCCGCGCCGACGATTTTTAACCAGAGGCCTGCGCCCTCTTCGCGCGCAGGCTCAAAGCGGTAACTTAGGCAATCAGAGCCTTGATGTCCACGCCTTCAGGAACGCAGAGCAGGGACATGTATCTGTCCTTGTTCTTGGGCTTTACCATCTCCTGATAGAACTTCATCACCTGGGCGGAGTCCACGGAAGAGAGGTTCAGGCCCTTGGCACTGACGGCATAGATCTGATACTTCAGCTCCTCAAGCTTGGCCACAAAGTCAGGCTTGCTGCCAAAGGCGGCGAGCTTGCTCGGGAAGACCTCAGCAAACACGACAGGACGCCAGCCGCGGTCGAAGATCTTCTGGGCACCTTCAAAAATCTTCTGCTCACAGCCCTGCACATCGAGCATAAAGATCTCAGGCAGGCGCGCAAGCTGCTTGCCCTTGAAGACGTTCTCCAGACTGTCGCAGGGTACATCGATGGGCTCCAGTTCATCCTTGTACTTGGCCAGGGCGGACATGGCCAGGTTCTGCTTGTCCACATAGAGCTTGACCGTGCCCTGCTCATTGGACAGCGCGCCTTCCTGCACGGAGATGCGCTCGGCAAGCTGGTTCAGATCAATGTTGCGGTGCAAAAGCTCAGCGTTGGCCGGCAGCGGCTCATAGCAGTCAACATAGACGTTCTCGGCAGCCTTGGCGGCCAGCACCGGGAACCAGCCGATGGTGGCACCCACTACCATGACGTTCAGGCGCTTTTTGCCATCTGCCATCTTGCGCACGATCTTGGTGAAGATGGTGCTGCGTGCCGGCTGCCACTGGCCGCGGGCAGCGATGGAGCCAGACACCTCGCGGTCAAGGTTCAGATCAGGATGCACGGCCATGAGGTAGGACGGGATGTTAAACGGGGTAGCCAGAGCAAAGCGGCCCTTGTCCTCCGGATCTTTGACCACAATGAGGTGGATCTCAGAGGAGACGATGGAGTTGTTGTAGAGCTCAATGTTGTTCTTGACGTCAGCATTGCTCCACTTGCGGGCTACAGCGAGCTTGGTGAACTTCTCGTCAAGCGCCAGCTTGAAATTGACAATGCGAAAATCAACGTCGTTGGTCAGAGCCAGCAGTGTATTGGAGGCCCCGCTCTTCTTCCACAGCTCATTGATGTTCTTATCAAAGTACTGCATGGTGCCCACAGTCACGGCACGGCAGGCGCTGGGGTCATTGACGAAGTTGTCGTGGCGCGGATAGGCAGAGACGATGTGGACATGAGCGCCGTGGCGGCAGACGCGGTAGAGCTCCTTCATGATGGAGGTAAAGGTCTGCAGATCCTGCCCCATGTGCTCAAGGCTGTTAATCAGACGGACATCGCTGACGCTGTTATCGTCCCAGGGCCAAGGACATTCTTCCAGATCGACCTGCATATCAGGATCGCACAGTTCCTGACGGTCAACATTCAACCAGCCTTCAAAGTGACGCCAGCCGCAACCAAGATTTAACTTCAGATATTTTTCCTTAGCCATTTTGACAAACGCAATCCATGAATAAATAAAGTATGCAATTATGAGCTCGGATATGCAGGTCTGAATAAACCCAACTTTGTCAGAGCACAATTCTCCCAAAAACAGTGTACTAGCATATCATATTGCAAGAAATATAGAGCTTAGAAGCGCCAAATATTGTGCACGAAATTAAATGTTGCGAGCGCGCGCAAATTTTGCGCAAAAACTGCTTTTCTTTGCCGTTAAATTATGCGAATAAGGCAGATCTGCGCTTACCGCGCCAAAAGCCCGGTCAAACCATCCCACAGCACTGCTCCCCACATCTCTCCTCTGCCTGCTGCACCTCATTTCTTCACGAGCTGCGCCAAAGCTGCACCGAAACTGCATCAATGCAGCATCAACACAAAACGTACATCTGGCATCCTTGAGAGGGCTCTGCACCCTGCCTCTGCACTTGACCCTGCCCCGGCAGCTCTTTTCCAAACCTTCCAAGTTGTCCAAGTTGTCCAAGTTGTCCAAGTTGTCCAAGTCGTCCAAGTCGTCCAAGTCGTCCAAGTCGTCCAAGTCGTCCAAGTCGTCCAAGTCGTCCAAGTCGTCCAAGTCGTCCAAGTCGTCCAAACAGTCCAAAACGTCCAACGGCCAGGTACTGTTAAAACGGCCAGTTGATCGGGGTGATGGGGGCTCCGGCGCTGATCTCCTTTGAAGCCTGGGCCTTACGCTCTGCCTCAGCTTTGGCCGCCGCTTCAGCCTCCTTCTGCGCCTGCAGCTCTGCGTCAGTTTTTAAGTAGCAGCGCTCACGGGCAGAGGCCAGGCGCTCCTGCAGATCGCGCAAACTCTCCGAGCGGCGCAGCATGACGCAGGACAAGAGCAGCTCCAACAGGCCCAAAAGCGCCACCCTGCCGGTCTGCAGATCGGTGCTGACTGCAGAGGCCTTCGGGCAGTAGAGGTTTAAGGCATCGGTCTTTGACAGATCGCTGTCCTTGGGGCAGATGGCGATCACTGAGGCCTCGCCTCTTCTTGCGGCATAGGAGGCCTGCACCATGTGTTTGTTCTGGCCGGTAGATGAGATGGCAATCAGCAGTTCCGAGCTGCGCATGGCGGCCGCTGCCATCGCCCCCAAGGAGCTGTCAGTAATGAGCTCACAGGGCAGTCCCATAAAGAGCATGCGCGAGAAGAAATAATGCCCGGCACTCTCAGAGAGCCCATCTGCAAGCACCACCACCCGGCGCGAGAGCGCAATTAAATCAATGCAGCGCGCGAGCACGCTGTGATCTAAACTGCGCTCCAGGTCATTTAAGGCCGAAACCGTGCTGCCAAAGACCTTTTCGGTGAGCTTTTCAATGCTGTCACCGCTGCTGACGCTCTGACGGGTGGAAAAGCGCCCTGAGGAGAGCTCAGCTGACAGCGCAATCTTAAAGGAGGGGAAGCCGTCCGTGCCAAAGGTCTTGCAAAAGCGGTAGACCGTAGGCTCTGACACCCCGGCGCGCTTGGCCAGCTGCGCGATATTTTCATTGACCGTCTGGGCCGGATCATCGAGCACGGCAGCTGCAATCTTGCGCTCTGACTTGGTAAGCTCAGAAACCCTGGCTGAGATCTTGTCAAGTAAACTTAATGCCATCTAAATTCTCCTGCACCCTGGGTGCTTACTTTTAACCTGCATGCAATCTGCTGCTTATTGAGCTCTTAATGCGCTTTACACTGCCCCCGGCTTATAAGAGCTCAGCTGAGTTCTTCATGAAGCCGTTCTGGATGATGTAGCGGATGCGGAACTCATCGTCAAAGATAATGAGATCAGCCATAAAGCCCGGCTCAATGCGCCCGTACTCACTGTCAAGCCCGAGCACCTGCGCCGGCACGGTGGAGGCCGCCGCCAGGGCTTCATCAAGGGTAAAGTCACAGACCTTGACGAGATAACGCACTTCATCAAGCAGCGTGACATTGGTGCCGGCGAGCGATCCTTTGGCGTCAATCAGGCCGCGGTTGGGGTCGACAAAGACCTCAGTGCCGGCAATGGTAAAGGAGGTCTGTTCATGCGCACCGGCCACTGACTGGCTGTCAGAGACGATGTAAAGCCGGTTGCCCAAAAGCTTGTGCAGAATGCGGATGATGGCCGGATGCACATGCCTGCCGTCTGCAATCACACCTGCGGTCACCCCGTCAAAGTTCAGCGCCACACCGAGGATGCCAGGCTCACGCCCGGTCATCGGACGCATGCCGTTGTACAGGTGAGTGATGTTGGTCACGCCCGCGCGCATGGCAGTCAGGGCATCAGTGAAGCTTGCATTGGAGTGGCCCATGGAGAGCTTGATGCCGGTGCCTAGCAGATCTAAAAGCTGTTTGCCTCGCACCACCTCCGGGGCAATGGTCATGTAGGCAATGGTGTCAGCATGCTCGCGCAGAAAGGAGATGTCAGCATCCATAATGCTGCGGATATAACCCACCGGATGAAAACCCTTGCGCTCGGAGTTGATAAAGGGCCCTTCAAGATGCAGCCCCGGGCAGACACCGGGATGGTTTTCCTTAAAGGCATCAATCACATTGATGGCCTTGGTCATGTTCTCACGCGGCCCTGAGATCAAGGTCGGCACAAAGGTCAGCGTACCGTGCTGCGTCTGATAGCGGCGCATTTTCTCCAGGCCCTCGGCTGACAGATCATTGCCAAATGTCACCCCGGCGCAGCCGTTGACTAAGAGGTCAATCAGGCCCGGGGCCACATGCAGGCCGTTTAAATTGATCTCCTCTGAGGTGCCGTCTTCAAACAGAGCAGGATTTACCGGAATGATGCGGTGATCCTGCACAGCTAAGCTGTCCGCACCTTCAAATTCAGGTGAGGTTAAATGCAATCTGGCATTGCGCAGTATGGTGCCGCCCATGGCTGCCTCCTTCTTCTGACTTCTTCCTTATTTTCACCTCAGCTGCGGCCCTGCGGGGCCGCAGCTGAGCTTTTCAAATCTGCCCCGGATCTGGATCTTGCGCCTGAGCTTGAGCCTGATCTTGATCTCGATCTCGCTCTTGATCTTGGATCCTGATCCGGGGTTCAGGGCTTTTTATGCCCCCTGCTCTTTGGCCGCTACAGCAGATTTTGCAGCCTTTGCAGCCTGTGCCTTTTGAGCTTTGGCCTCTGAGGCCTTCAGGCGGGCGGCCTTTTTGGCGCGCTTGGCTGCAAAGTCAGGCTTGCCCTTGTTCTTCTTGTCGCGCCAGCGCTCTTTGACTTTTTTCTTGTCGTCCTTTTCATCGGCACGGCGCTTGTCAAAGCCGCCCTTGCCGCCGATGGAGGCGCGGCTTTCGCGCTTTGTCGGCAGGGTCTTCTCCACCGGGAAGGCAGCGCAGACATTTTTAATCTGGCGCCGCTCAATCTCACGGCCGGTGTAATTCTCAATGCGCGCCAGCAGATTAAGTTCACTGCGCTCGACCAGGCTGATCACCGTGCCCTTGCTGCCGGCCCTGGCGGTGCGTCCGGCGCGGTGCACATAGATGTCAGCCTTTCCCGGCAGATCAAAGTTGTACACCTGCTCCACGTCGGGGACATCAAGGCCGCGGGCTGCCACATCAGTGGCCACCAGCATGCGCACCTCATTGTCCTTAAAGCGGCGCAGCGCAGCCTTGCGCTCGGTGATGTTCATGTCACCCTCAAGAGAGGCTGCATTGACGCCGTTTCTTCTCAGGAAGGAGCACAGCGCATTCACCCGGTCCTTGGTGCGCACAAAGACGATGGCCTTGCCTGATGCGGTGCGCAGCAGGTGCGCGAGGATGTTGTATTTCTGCTGGGCGTTGGCCGCATAGTAGGCCCGGGAGGACAAGAGCTCAGGCAGCTTCTCATTCTCGCTCTGCCCCGACCCTAAATGCACCTCAAAGGGATCGTTTAACACCTGCTCTGCAAACTCACGCACGCCGGCTCCTTCCAGGGTGGCTGAAAAGAGCATGGTCTGATAGCGTCTGCTGGTGGCACGCACGATCGCGGCCACATCATCACGAAAGCCCATGTCCAGCATGCGGTCAGCCTCGTCGATGACGAGCAGCTCGACCTTGGAGGTGTCAAAGATGCCCTTGTCGATGAACTCATTCAGGCGTCCCGGAGTGGCCACAGCTATCATGCCGACGGCTGCCTGCTGCACGTCACGGCCCTCACCGCCGATCACGGTATAGGCCTTAAAGTGCTCCATACCCTGCATAAACTCAGCGAAAGTCTTGGCATCAACCTCCGGGATGGCAGGAATATCGTCCTCATCGTCCTCATCGTCCTCATCCCCGCCCCTGCCGCTGCTGTCTGCTGCCTTTAAAGCCTGCTGCAGTTCAGCCTCGAACTCATCTTCACCCCCTTCAGCCTCTGCCTCATGATCTGAGACCTCTGCTGCCTGAGCTTCAAGCTCATCTGGATCGGATTCACGGTGCTCATCAAAGTACGGATCGTCAAAATCCTCTTCATCCGCATCGGCATCCGCCCCCTCTTCCTCAAGGCTGTAATCCTCATACTTGCCGATGCCGGCTGCATCAGCCTTGAGCAGGGCCTGACAGAGCTTGTTGGCATCAGCACACACCTGCTGCGCCAGCTCACGGGTAGGCTCCAAAATTAAAGCTCTGACCCCGGGAGCTTTGGGCTTCATGTTAAGGCGGGCTAAGACAGGCAGCAAAAAGGCTGCAGTCTTGCCGGTGCCGGTAGGGGCACCGCCTAAAATATCCGAGCCTTCCAGGGCCGGAGGGATCACCAGGGTCTGAATTGGCGTGGGCTTGACATAGCCCTGAGCCTTTACTGCTGCCTGTACATCCAGGGGCAGTGCTAAATCTGAAAATTTCATTAAATTTCACTATCCGTTCTCTGTCAGTCCTGTACTTTAAAGCCTGTACTCTGCTGCCTGAGGCTTCAGGCTGCTGCCAGGGTGCGCAGTGCCAGGAGCACTGCGCGGCCTGTAATTGATTTTCAATTTTGACAGCCTCTTTTCAAAAAAGCTTTTTCAAAAACGCTGAACATGCTTTTTCACACTGCCTGTTTAAAATTGCTGTCACAGCGTCACAGCATTTTCCTCTGTCCTCTGTCAGGGGCAGTTAACCTGCCAGAGGCCGTTAAGCGGCATTAAGCCCGGTGCCTTTCGGCTCTGGCTGCACTCAGGCGCTGTATGGAATGCCGCCTGCTCAGCT
>JADINH010000104.1 GCA_017694225.1 Candidatus Avisuccinivibrio stercorigallinarum | reverse complement strand
AGACGGCATACGCGATAGTCAAGTAGTCTCGTGGGCTCGGAGATGTGTATAAGAGACAGGCGCTGCTTGGCTCTCAATTCTCGCCTGATGTTTTGAGCGATAAGTCACTGTGCCGGATATTGGATAAGCTGGGCCGCCTTGATGTAGAGGCGCTGTACAGCAAGTGTGCGCAGCGTCCCCTGCAGACGGCACAAGCCTGCAGCGGCATTGCTGACCGTGAAAAACTGCAGGTGATCTTCTTTGCTTCAGGTGCGCTGTCCCTGTTTGAGGACTCAGAAGAGGGGCTCAACAGTGAGCCGCGGCTTTTCAACTTTAATGCCCTGCTCGACGGGCAGAGCAAGATCCCTCTGGATATCTGTTTTGCTGAACTCTTTGGGCAGGAGGCGCTGGAGACAGTCAGCAGCAAGGGTGCTAAAGCATCCAAATTAGTCACAGAGCAGCGCCGCGCAGCCTTGATCTCCATGCTGGAGCGTCAGCATCTGTCAGGCTCCGTGCTGGAACTTCCTAAGGCGCTGGACAGCAAAGAGGTGCAGGCAGCAGCACAGAGCGCCGGTGTGGCGGTGGTGCAGAGAAAGGCCGGCAGTGCCGCCCTGGTGCACAAGCCCAGTTCCTGGAGCTTATGGGAGCTTATTTCTGTGCATTATATTTACTGTACTGCTGAGTTCCTGGAGAACCAAGCGCGTGAGCGCGCCGTCTGCTTTATTCTGGCGCTGAGCTTAATGCTCTGGTATTTTCTTGATGCCAAAGTGCGCGCAGCCTGCGCTAAGCTGCAGATCACTGATCTCAAGGCAGAGTTTTTTAAAAAGACTTCAGCCAAAGTGAAGGGGAGTGCGGCAGATAAAAAGAGGTCAGCAGGTATGAAGGTGTTCCACAGCCTGGTGACGCTGTCTGATCCTTCAGTGATGGAAGTGCCGCAGGGCAGCACGACAGCCCTAAAAGTGGACGGTCTGCCACCGGCAGCAACTGCCATCGTCAATGAGCTGGGGCCATGCTATCAGCGTTATCTGACGGCAAAGGCCTGCAGCGGTAAAAAATGTTAAGTACGCCTTCGGTATAGAGCCCGGGGCTGTGCTAGGTGTTAGTTTGGCTGAGGAGAGACAATGTCAGAAAACCCCGAAGAGCTGTTTGCCAATTTAGATTTGTTGCTGCTGGATTTAACTGCTTTGCAGCGGCGGCTTTTGATGAGCTTGAGCTGGCACCGCTTCTTGACAAGGCGGTGGGAGAGCGGGTGTCCACCGTGGTTAAGGCATGCTGTATTCAGTTGATGTCAGATGACATGCTCGCTTTAACTGAGCTCGATGACAGTTTTGTAAGGTTCCCTTATCGGGTTTGGCTCGACCCCATCACATCGCTTTATGAACTGTCAGATGAGGCGGTAAGCAGGGTGCTTTGCAGCCTCGGGCTGGTCAATCTGGAGGTGTTGTACGGCGTTTGTGCACAGCGTGCGCTGCGCATTTTGCAGCAGAAAATTGGCAGCAGCGGCAGTGGACAGCAGTCTTCGCAGCAGCAGGTCAGATTCTTCGCCTCAGGCCTGGTAAATCTCGCGGTGGACGGGATGGATGACGGGTACGCTGCCAGCCGCGCTTTTAACTTCAATGCCATTCTCGATGGGCCGACTAAGATCCCCACCGCAGTCAGGTTTGCAGAGCCCGATGAGGATGAGCTGCAGGAAATTGAGCGCTGCCGCGGCCGCAAAGCCTCCAAAGAGGTTGCTGAAATGCGCGCTGCTGCCTTAATTGATATGCTGAACTTCAGCTCTGAAAGCGGCGTGCTGCTCGAGCTTGAAAAGGCTTTGTGCACCGAGCAGGTGTTTGCTGCTGCCGCGCAGGCGGGCATCGAAGTTGTTCCCCGCAAAGTTGGCAGGGCTGCTCTGGTGCAGCGCCCGGGCGGCTGGGTGTTGTGGGAAATGTTGGTCAACCGCATTCACTTCTGCTCTGCGCAGTTTCTTAAGAATGATCAAAGCTGCCGGTCTGTCTGCTTTATCCTGATGCTGTCCTTAATGCTCTGGTACTACCTCGGGGCGCGGGTGACCGCCGCCTGTCACAAGCTTGGGGTGCAGGAGTTTGAACTCTCCGGCCCGAAAATGCCGCTGACACGGAAAAACTTCCGCAGCTATGTACAGTGCACCAGACCTGGACTGATGGTGCTGAAGGACAGGCATATCACCAATCCTGTCAATATCTCTAAAACACTGGCATCCATCGTCAATGAGCTTGGCCCCTGCTATCAGCGCTATCTGATGGCAGAAACGTATAACGGCAGGCAGCTCTCAGAGGACTTCTGAGGCCCAGCGGGCAAGTTCTTCCTCTGTGGCGGAGCTTGCAAAGTGGCGGCCGTTTACTACCTGCGCGCCCGGGCAGGAAGGTGCAATCTCCTTGCAGGCCCGGGTAATGCCGCTGCCCCCAGAGGTGCAGAAGGGCACAATCTTCTGCCCGGACCACTGATGCAGCTCCAAAAAGGTATTGATGATGTGCGGCGCAGTGTACCACCAAATGGGGAAGCCAAGGAAAATCACGCTGTACTGCTCAGGGTGTTCAAGCTTTGCCGCCATCTCCGGGCGGCTTTTGGGATCGGCCATCTCAAGGGAGGTGCGGCTGTGCTTGTTTGTCCAGTCAAGATCGGCTCTGGTGTAAGGCACCTTGGGTGCAATCTCAAAAAGATCGGAATTGATGGCTGCGGCAAGGCGCCTTCCCACCTGCCGGGTGGTGCCGCTTGCAGAGAAGTACGCGGTTAGAATTTTGCTCATGTTCGGTCTCCTGATTCTCATTAGAGATAGGTAATGGTTTCAGAAAGCGGTCTGCGCTCGGTATGCAGTTTGGCCGGGGCGCCCTTGGGCAGCTCAGCATAGCCCAGGGGCATTAACATTACCACTTTCTCATGCTCAGGCAGGCCCAGGGCCGCAGCCATGTCGTCGGGATTGAAAAAATTAACCCAGCAGGACTGCACGCCCAGATTAGCGGCCGCCAGCATCATGTGGGTGGCAACAATGGAGGCGTCCTCCACACCGGAGTCGCGGCTGCGTCCGGGGTAGGTGTAGACATTTCGGCTGTCATAGGCCACCACAAGGCAGACTGAAGCGCTGTAGCGGCAGGGGGTTAAAGCATCTATCTTGTTGAGATATTCCGGGGATTTAATCACATAGATGCGCTGCTCCTGCAGGTTCTTGGCCGTGGGCGCGAGGCGGCCTGCCTGTAAAATGGCTTCGAGCTTTTCAGGTTCGACTTCTTTGGAACCGAATTTGCGGCAGGCATAGCGGGCTTTAATGACTTCAGTAAACTCCATGATTTCCTCCTTGCTGTGTATTGTCTCTGCGCACCGGGCAGAGCTGTTGTGGCCTTCGTCCCGGGCCGCACTTAGCTGCAATATGCGCTGCGGCGGGGAAAAGATCAATCCATAGAGCGCAAATGTGCAGGAAAGAGCAAAATTCCGGCAGGTTTGGGCACATCCTGCATCTAAGCAGTCTGTGTCAGCTGCAGTGCTTGATCTGCTCGCAGCCTTGCTGCGCTTTATAAAAAATGCCGCGATGTGCGGCATTTTCAGTAGTTGTTGCTTATTACTAGGAAGGGAAGCTTTTAGTCGTGAGCCAGTTCTCTGCCCAGCTCTTCCAGGGTCTTGCCCTTGGTCTCCGGCATCATGAACTTAGCCCAAATGAGCTGCAGAATCATCATGAAGCAGAAGAAGCCGAAGATGACACCGGTATCGAAGGTGGCGATGGCGATCGGGAACACCAATGTCAGGGCAGCTGCGAACACCCAGTGGGTGGAGGCGCCTAAAGCCTGGCCGGCAGAGCGCTGATCGGTCGGGAAGATCTCAGAGATAAACACCCAGATGATGGTGCCTGAGCCGATAGCATGGGAGGCGATGAAGGCGATCATGCAGACGAGCACCAAGGTGGAGACGGCACCCAAGTCACCAGAGGCAATGTGCTTGACTTCCTGAGCGGCAGCAGAGACCTCGGCGGCAGTGGCATTGGCGTCAAAGGCCACCTGGCTGCCGGAGTAGTTGTCAGGGCTGGCAATAACCACCAGGGCATCGCGGGCTGCATCGTAGGAGGCATAGGCAGCAGCCTTGTCCTCTGC
>JADINH010000017.1 GCA_017694225.1 Candidatus Avisuccinivibrio stercorigallinarum | reverse complement strand
CGCGGATGCACCTGCAGTTCTGCGTCATCTTCCATCAGCTGATCCATAGGGCAAGCTTCCTGATTTTAAACAAAAGACCATTTCTTGGGCCGCCGGACTTGCCCGCCGCCGGCCGGAACAGCGGTGTTTTTCCTTGAGCCTGTAGTTCTTCTTATTTTAATTAGTAGATGATAAAAGGGAAGTACCTGAGCGACAGACGCTGATAATCCGGCGATGAAGTCAGATCCTTTAAGGTTTTATTAAGCTCCTCCAGGGCAGCGGCATCAGTGCTGCGTACCGCCAGGCGCGCATAATTTACTGCAGCATCCATCGAGGTGTCGTTATCAATGATCATGTTCAGGCTGCGGGCCTCACTTGACTTAATCAGCTCGACTGCCGACAGACCGTCGAGGTACACCACGTCAACTTCGCCCGCGCACACGGCGGCAAGCAGTTCATCATAGGTGTTATAAGAACGGATTTCAGCGGCACTGTCAGCAAAATAGCGGTGCAGCAGCTCAAGCTGTATGGTGCTTTCCTGCGAAGCCAGAATTTTGCCTTTGACGGTATTGTCATCCACCGTCAGCATGCTCATGTCATTGGTCAGATACAGCGATTTGCCGTGATAATAAGGCTGTGTAAAGGCCAGCCCCATCTCAATGCGCTCCTGAGTTTCCCCGAGGCTGGCGGCAATCAAATCAATCTCACCGTTCAACAGCGCCGGGATCAAATCAGAAAAAGGATAGCTCTTGATGACGCACTTAACCTCAAGCCGGGAGCACAGTTCATTGGAAAAATCAAAGTCAAAGCCGGTGCGGCTGCCATCTTCTTTGACAAAAGAGAAAGGATAATAGAGATCTTCAACCCCGATGATGACCTCGGAGCGGCCGGAGGCAAACAGATCCTGAGCTTTTAAATCTGCAGACCAGGCAGGTGCGGCCAGCGCACTGCAAAGCAGCGCGGCTGCGGCTGTCTTATTGAAAATCCCTGCTGTCCTGCCGGAAACAGCTTCTGTACGGCTCTTGCTTTGTGCAGTACTGTCAGACTGCATCGAACGATAGTATGTCTTTTCCACAAGGAAAAATATAGCACAAAAAAGTACGGCATGTTTTAATTGCGTCTATTGTGAACCAAGATGGTGCTTTTAAGGGGCAAAATCACAAGGCAGCCCCAGAGCCTGCAGCAGTTCACTAATTCTGCCATCAGCTGCCCCGCCTGATCTCCGGGCTGCCCCGCCGCGCCGGCAGCGAACTTCAGAGAGCAGCACCCAAAGAGCGTACAGGCTTAAGTGCCCGCCTGCAGGCAGCCCGCTTAAGGTGCGCTGCAGAGACAGGTGCAAAATGAGCGCGATAAATGCGATAAAGCAGCGGCCCCGGTGAGCCTCTTGGCTATAAAGCCTGATGCGTCCGCCAATGCTTTCAGACTTAAGCCCGGCAAAAGCCTGTCTGCAAATTTCAGCCTGCCTGCAAAACTCCCAGCACTGCTGATGACTGAGCTTTGGATCGGTAGTAAAGAGAAGCTTGCTGCCGCAGAGCTCAAGCAGCTGTCCGATTTTTGCATTATCAGGCTGCAGGAGGAATGCGCTCTGTCCGTGCTGCTCCTTTTCTGATACTGAGCAAAACTCAAAAAGCTGCGCAGGCGGCTTCTCAGTAAAGCAGCCCTGATGCTCTTTTATGTGCGCAAAAGCAGCTTTCAGCCGCAGTCTGAGCGCCATTGTCTCCAGCGTCTCCTGCACAACATGCTCAAACATAATCAGCCGCCCTACAAGGTGCTTTAACCTGAAAGGCTCTTCGTGGGACAAGACAGCTGAATCAAAAGCCGCCTCAACTTCCGCAAAGTAATCCCGATGCTCTTTCCACATAAGCAGCGCAGCGCGCGCCGCCTCATCATCTGGCGAAAGTTCAGCAAGCAGCTGTACGCCCGGCTCTCTTATTGCGTCCTGAGCATGGTCATCTGCCCACACGCCCGCACTTACCACCGTCACCTCAGGACAGGCCAAACCCTTTTCCCGCGCCTGCTGCAGCACACTGTGCCAAAGCGGCACACCACAGCTTTCAGAGGACTGCGTGTAAAACAGCGGCAGACTGCCTGGCGCATCCAGGATAAGGCCGGGCAGCAGCTCAGCTCTCCAGCTGGCAGCGGCACTGCCTGCTGTGTACAAGCCAGGTGCATACAGCACACAGTGCTGCCCCTGATGGCTTGCAATCCAGCGCTCAAAGAAGAGCTTAATATCGGCACAGCCGATGCGCTCAAAGAGATCAGGTGCCTGCTCTGAGCCCGGCAGACTACCGGGCAGACCAAGCTGCCGGGCGGCAAAATGCTCAAGCAGCGCTAAATCAGGTTTGGGCCCCTCAAACAGGAAATATACTGCCAGATTTAAGATCTGAGATGAAAGCTCAAAACCAAAGCTCTGCTGCAGGCACTCCCTGAGACCAAGCCTGCCCGCTTCTTTGCGCACTGCAAGGACAAAAGCGCTGCACTCTGCTGCCCCAGCCCACAGATCTGATGCAGGTGCTGCAGACTGCATTTTTTCAGCTGCCGCGCTGCGCCGCGGCCTGCCGCACCCAATTCTCTTACCGTCCTGCGGGGGCTCAAGCTTAAATTCTTTAAAGTACTGATCGTTGGGATGGAACACCTGCTCCCCGTTTTCCAGCACGGTTTTGCCGATAGTCACGCGGTCATGCACCGTTCTGCCGTCTTTACCGCGGCGGCTTTTGCCCCGGTAGAGCACCACATAACTGACCCCGGGAGTGCGGGAAGGTGTCAGGCTGATGCGGATGCCCGGCCCAGAGGGCAGTGCACAGCGCACATCAGAATAGATCATGCGGCACCTGCCAAACTCAGCTAAGCAGAATGCTCACCGGAAGGTGCAGCGCTTCGAGCACATCAAGCTGCTTTTCAGCAGGCTGCCCGCGCAGCACATAACGCCGGCTGCGGCTGTCATAGACGGCCGACTCATTATCAAACAAAAACAACGCCAGCTCCGGACTTAAGTCATCAGCCGCCAAAACCGGCTGTAACAGCTGCTCAAGCTGCGCGCGCAGCATCAGACCCACAAAAGCAATAAAGATAAAGCCCTGCACGATACTGCCCTGAACCAACGTATATGACCAGCCATCCTCAAGGCCGTCAGAGCCGCGCTCAAAATATTTCTGCACAAAAGCCACTTCAGAAATAAGCTTATTGACCTGCGCTTTGTTGAGAGTTTTTTGGGTCGACTGCACGCCGCTAAAGTTCCTTACCGGATGCAGGCGTTTTACCACATTACCCAAAGAAGCATTGTCAGCCGCATCCTGCAGGTGTTTCCTATTTTGCTCAAAATCCGCTAATTTACCGAAGTTTACGTCAAAGAAAAATGGCATGGTGCTGTTCAGATCGCGGCACAAAATCAGGTAATGGTATCTGGGCATGGTGTTTAGATCGGGCGAGCCGCAATAGAATACATCCGCTCTGACCTCATGGGGCAGCGGCAGTTCGTAGAGTATACACTCACCTGGATTATATTTTTTGGCACAGTTCCTGCCCCAGAGCTGCAGAAAATCAGGAACATAATCCGAGATATCCCGGCACAGCTCCAAAAAGCCGTCAGCATCGAGCTGCACTCTGCAAAAATCCGGATGCTTTGCAGTATAGCTCTCGATATAATTAAAACCCACAAAATAATGCGAAACAAACATTCCGGCAGTAGCTTTAATGCACGCAGCACGATCCGCATCAAAACACTGTAAAAGCAGCTTATCGAGCTTGAGCTCATCTGCAGCTTTGTTCAGAATAAGATCCTGAAAATTGTACTCTTTGCCGTTCACTGCCCGCATATGCGCTCCCTACTGCTGAAGGCTGAACAAAAGTCTTTGCTCCACTAAATCTACACAGGAATGGGCCTTGAGGTCAAACAAATTCAGGCAGTGCAGCACCCGCCCTGAGGGCGGATCGAGCCTGCACACCCGGCCGTCAGAGCTGCACATCCAGGACGCCAGGCAGCCAAGCAGTGCATTGAAGTCAAGCTCCTCACTGCCCCTGCGGTTTTCAAGCTCAAAGCCAGTCAGGCGCTCAAGCAGCAGCGCCAGCTCCCTGATCAGCTGCAGACCTTCCAGGGCGCAGGGATCAGCAGCACACGCGGCCCATACCTCAACATCCCCGGCAAAAGTCTCATCCTCGTCCTGCAGCTGCCCGTCCATAAAGGTTCCGTCAGAACGCCACAGCTGCGGCGCCTCTTCAGGAAAGGAAGCGGCAAGCAGCTCCTGCAGCCTGGAAAACAGTTCGGTTTTACCCGGCCCGCGTCCGAGCTGGGCATAAAAGTCACTGTCAGTGTTCAAGCTCTGCAGCTCAATCTTTGGGAACAGCGCCGCGGCATAAGTCATGGCCGTAAAGTCCTCACAGCTAAACTTACTGCCACAGCGTAAAGTCTGATGCAGCAGATGACAGTACAAACGACACCGCAAAGCCTCGTCCGGGAAGAGTTCAGAGAGCAGCCTGCACAGCCCCTGGCGCTGCATGAGGCTGAGCAAAAACCAGCTGCGGCCAAACTCCAGGGTACGCGGCCGTACCGCAGACTGCTTTTGCAGCATGTTAAGGGCGGTCTGCAGCCGCTTTGCACTGCAGCCTGCACTAAGGCGCGGATCGTCTGCCTGCACCCTGGCAAAGGTATTGCGCGCTGCATCATAACAGGCAAGCCCGCGCTGTTCAGACAGGAAGATGCCGCATCTGCCGTCAGCGCTTAAATACAGCACCCGGCCCAACTTTTCGAGCTGCCGCTGGCGCGAATGACCTCTGCCGCCGCACTTGTCTGCCGGCACATAAATACTCTCCATGAGCGCGGCGCTGCCCGCGCAGATGCGCCCGTCCGCATCGCGCTTTAAGTTCTGAACCTTGATAAAAGGCATCTGCGGCGCTCCTGATGTACGGCTGCCCAGACCAAAACCGGGGCTGCTGCCCCGGTTTTTTGTGCTAAGCCTGATCGCCTTCAGCCTGTTTTCTGATGACGTCGGCAATGCACTGGGCGTAATGATGCACCTGCTGCCGGTCTTCACCCTCAACCATGACGCGGATTAAAGGCTCGGTGCCGGACTTGCGCAGCAGCACGCGCCCGCGCGCGCCGAGGGCATTTTCCACCTCACGCACCTGTGCCTGCACCTTGGGATCAGTCAGCGCATCAAAGCCTGCTGACAGGCGCAGATTAATGAGTTCCTGCGGCAGCATCTGCAGCGGAGAGACCAGCTCAGAGAGTGATTTGCCCTGATGAATGGAGGCCTTTAAAGCCTGCAGCGCTGAGACAATGCCGTCGCCGGTGGAGACGTAATCCAGACAGATAATGTGCCCGGAGTTCTCACCGCCCAGGCGCCAGCCTTTTTCCAGCAGAGTCTCCATCACATAGCGGTCGCCCACTTTGGAGCGCACAAAGTCAATGCCCTGCTCAGAAAGCGCCAGCTCCAGGCCCAAATTTGACATCAGGGTGCCTACAACTCCGCCGCCTAATTTGCCCTTGGCTTTGCGGTCACAGGCAATGATGTAGAGGATGGCGTCGCCGTCGAGCAGGCTGCCCTCACTGTCCACCATCATGACACGGTCGCCGTCACCGTCAAAGGCAATGCCCAGATCGGCCTTTTCGGTGAGCACGCGGCTGATTAAGGCCTCCGGATGGGTCGAGCCCACGCCGTCATTGATGTTGATGCCATTGGGATTGACACCCATGGTGACTACTTCAGCGCCCAGCTCCTTAAACACCAGCGGGGCGACATGATAGGTGGCGCCGTTTGCACAGTCGAGCACGATCTTCAGGCCGTCAAGCGAGAGATGCGAGGCAAAGGTGCTCTTGCAGAACTCCACATAGCGTCCCGGGGCATCGTTCTGGCGGTAGGCATGGCCGAGTGCCGCCGGATCGTCAAGGTGAAACTCCGTCTCCAGCTCTTTTTCAATTTCAAGCTCCACCTCGTCTGGCAGCTTGGTGCCTTCAGCGGAAAAGAACTTGATGCCGTTGTCATAGTATGGATTGTGCGAGGCTGAAATCACCACGCCCAAATCTGCGCGGAAGGCCCGGGTCAGATAGGAGATGGCAGGGGTGGGCATCGGGCCCAGCAGCACGGTGGAAACCCCGGCTGCGCTGAAGCCTGACTCCAGGGCCGCCTCCAGCATATAGCCTGACAGGCGGGTGTCCTTGCCGATGATGACGCGCCCGCCCTCACCGCGCGAGAGCACGCGCCCTGCCGCCATGCCGAGCTTTAACACAAAATCCGGGGTAATGGGAAAGGTGCCGACCCGGCCGCGGACGCCGTCGGTGCCAAAATACTTGCGCTTAATCTCGCTCACTTTTAACTCCTAAATCTCATTCTTGTCTTTCTTGCGCAGGAAACGTCTGGCAATGAGCTTGGTCAGCCTGAAGGGCCGTGCACTGCGGGTGCAGGCCTGCCAGGTGTCAATGGCCAGGGTGATGTCCTCCACCTTGGGAGTGCGGATAATGGAGACGCCGTTCTCCACCCCGAAAATAGCCAGGGCAGCGGCCACGGTCACATGCTCATTGCAGTAAGGATCTTTATAGGGCAGCAGGCGCGGCACCGAAATGGTCACCGGCAGGGCAAAGCTCTTGAAGGTATTGAGCCTGCCCATCATCTTTAAGGCAAACTCCACCGGAGCGCGGCGCCCCACGGTGGGGTCAATTAAGATGCGGCTTCTTGAAATGCCGGCATTCAGGCAGGCATCAATGCGCTCGTAGAGGAACTCCGAGACCAGGCCTGCGGGATCTGTCTTCTCCTCAAAGATGGTATGCATGTCAAACACCAGGCACACCGGCACCTGCAGGCGCGCAATAGTCTCAACCGCCCCCGCAGCGCGCAGGGCATTGGGGTCAATGATTAAATCAGCACCGGCTGCCACGGCAGCCTCCATCACCTCCGGGTGGATGGTGGTGACCGCGATATAGGCGGCAAGCTCTGCGGACATGGCCTTGACGGCCGGGACAATGAGCTTTAACTCTTCATCCTTGTCGGCATAACCATCCTCGATGCTGATGCCCACTTCAATAAAGGAGGCGCCGAGCTCCTGCATCTCCTCGGCAGCCTGCAGCGCTGCTTCAGCTGAGGCAAAGCTTTTGATGTCAAGCTCTCCCATCACGGCCGGGGAGCTGAAATCCACTACTCCCTCACGCATTTTAAGCTTCATAAAAACCTCCAAAAACCGCTTAATGTTCTGTAACCTGCGTACACAATAACGCAAAGCCCGGCCATGAGCCGGGCGGTGTTAATTTCAGCGTTGATCCCTATTTTCGCTGTCCGGAGCTTTAGTTTCCTGCTGCTCCTCACGGCGTGCCTGCTCCACAAAAGGCCCGTAGGGGCGCTGCCCAGTGCTGTCATCTGTCCGGGCACTGTTCTGCGGCGGCTGCTGTGAGCTGTCCTGACTGCGCTCAGCGCTGCTGCCCGGAGCTGCACTTTGTGCTGCATTCTGCGACGGTGCACTGCCGGTGCTGCCCCCGCGCGGCGGCTCAGCCTGATTGGCCGGATCGGCCTCATACACTGAAGGCGCGCGGCAGGGACGGCGGGCCATCAAATCATCAATCTGATCGGCATCCAGGGTCTCATATTTGAGCAGGGCATCCTTCATGGCCTCCAGGATATCCTTGTTCTGCTCCAACACCTCAGTGGCGCGCGCATAGCACTTGTTGATGATCTCCGAGACTTCCTCGTCAATGATGAGGGCCGTCTTGTCGGAAATGGACATGGTCTGAGTAGTCCCGCCCCCAAGGTACATCGCCTTGTCATTGTCCTGATCAAACTGCATCGGCGGCAGGCGTTTGCTCATGCCCCAGCGGGTCACCATCTTGCGGGCAATGTCGGTGGCGCGCTCGATGTCGTTTGACGCACCGGTGGTCACCTCGTCATCGCCGAACATCAGCCCCTCTGCAATGCGCCCGGCAAAGAGCGTGCAGATGTTGGAGAGCAGATACTGCTTGGACTGCGAATATCTGTCCTGCTCGGGCAGATACATGGTAACGCCCAGCGCTCTGCCGCGCGGAATGATGGAAACCTTGTAGACCGGATCGTGATCGGGCATCAGGCGGCCCACAATGGTGTGGCCGGCCTCATGATAAGCAGTATTGATGCGCTCATGCTCGGTCATCACCATGGAGCGGCGCTCAGCGCCCATCAAAAGCTTGTCCTTGGCCAGTTCAAATTCATGCATGGTCACGGTGCGCAGATTGGCCCGGGCGGCAGCCAAGGCAGCCTCGTTGACCAGGTTTGCCAGCTCAGCGCCGGAAAAGCCCGGGGTGCCGCGGGCGAGCACTGCCGGATCAACGTCCTTGGCAATGGGCACCTTGCGCATATGCACCTTTAAAATCTGCTCGCGGCCGCGCACATCCGGCAGCCCCACCACCACCTGGCGGTCAAAGCGGCCCGGGCGCAGCAGCGCCGGGTCGAGCACATCCGGGCGGTTGGTGGCTGCAATCACGATCACAGCCTCAGAACCGTCAAAGCCGTCCATTTCCACCAGCAGCTGATTTAAGG
>JADINH010000103.1 GCA_017694225.1 Candidatus Avisuccinivibrio stercorigallinarum | reverse complement strand
CGGCCCGGCAGCCAAGTTTGGAACTGATAACCGCTGAAAGCATCTAAGCGGGAAGCAGGCCCCGAGATGAGTCATCCCAGACGAAAGTCTGTAAGGGACGTTGAAGACGACGACGTAGATAGGCCAGGTGTCGAAGTGCAGTGATGCATGAAGCTTGCTGGTACTAATGAACCGAGAGGCTTGACCATACAGCCAAGAGGTGTTTTGGAGAAAACCCGGACTAAACAAAGATTTACTTAATAACAGCTGTTATAAGTTTTAAACCGAATTTGCCTGGCGAAGATAATGCTGCAGAACCACCTGTAACCATTCCGAACACAGAAGTGAGATGCAGAGATGCCGATGGTAGTGCAACGTACGTTTGTGCGAGAGCAGGTAATCGCCAGGCTTAACCTTTTCTAAATGTTTGAATATTAATTGCCAAACGAAAGCTCCTTAACTGGAGCTTTTTTGTTTTTAGCGTGGCATTTTTGCCCGTTTCCCCGGCCGCCGGATCTCAGCTATGATCTCCGTTTGCCGGCTTAGGTTCCTCCCCTTATTTTTCTTTTTTCCCAAAATTTATTTTCTATTTTCCAAATTTTCCCAAATTCAAGCTGACCTCACTGCCTGCTTCCTCACCGCTTCTGTCTGGTGCATCCGCTGCAGCGGAACAGTACATTTATACACCTAAATGTCGGCTTCTTGCTTTAAAGCTGCTAAAATTCGATCAAGCCCACATTTTCAGCCTCTGCCCCTTGCACTGTTGTTAGAGAATTGTTTAATATTAAATAAATCTACGAAATTGGGAGATTTTGGGAGGAGTATGTGGTGGACGAGCGTAATCTGCTCAGCCTGAGCCCGCTTTCCGGCACTGATCCGGCAGGTGAGGATCTGGAATACGATGAGCTTTATTTAAAGCTCGATGAGCTCGCCAGCGGCGTACCGTCACAGGAGATGGCAGGCAGTGTGCATGAGGGCCGGGAGCCTGATTATGCAGCCCTGCGCGAGTGCTGCCTTAAGCTGTGGGAGCGCACGCGCGATCTGCGTGTGGCGGCGTACTATGCACTAGCTGAGCTGCGCCTTGACGGGCTGCCAGGCTTCAAGGCCGGCCTTGAAGCGCTCTATTTTCTGGTCGATGCGATGTATGCCAGCTGCTATCCCAAGCTCGATCCTGATGATGACAATGATCCCACCGAGCGCATCAATATTTTCCAGCTGCTCTCACCCCCGCCGGTATCCATGAGCGACGGGGCCAACTGCCTGAGCCTCCTGCGCCGCCTGCCTTTGTGCTCGCGCCTTGCCTACACCTTCCGGGATTATCTGCGGGTATGCGGCATGCTTGACAGCAAGGACAATGCGCTTGACAGCGCACTCTTTCAGGCCGAGCTCCATCAAATTTCCGGCACTGAGCTGACGCAAAAACAGCAGCTTGCCGCTGAGATTTTGCAGCTGTGCGATAATTTAATAGAGCGTTTTAATCAACAGGCCGAAGGGGGCGTGCTTACCTTAGATACCTTGCAGCGGGAACTTAAGCTGCTGCAGGGCTTTTATGCAAAACAGCTGCAGCTGCGCGGAGGGGAAAATGAGGGCGCGCAGGACAGCGATCCTGGTGCTCAGGACGCCCCGGCAGCAGCTGGCGCCGGCGCAGAGCCCGCAGCCTGGATGGCTTCCCCTGCCGGGGCTGCAGCTGCAGTGCCGTTTAAAGCAGAGGTATTTAAAATTGAAGATCTCACCATCAAAAACCGCAGTGAGGCTTTGCAGCTTTTAGACAAGTGCGCTGCTTACTTTAAGCAGGCCGAGCCTAACAGTCCGCTGCCTTTTTTAATCAAGCGGGCGCTGCGCATGGCTGATATGAATTTTATTGAGCTGCTTGGCGAAATCGACAGTTCTGCCGCAGAGCGCGGCCGCGAGCAGTTAGGTGTCCGGGATGACGGGCAGGATTAATTTTTTACAGGAGTATCTATGAGCAACAGCGGACAAAAATTTATTGGAAAGAACCGGGCGCCGCGCGTACAGGTTGAGTATGACGTGGAGCTCTACGGGGCAGAGAAAAAGGTAAATCTGCCATTTGTCATGGGTGTGATGTCTGATTTGTCAGGCAAGCCCGCAGAGCCGCTGCCGCGGGTGGAAGAGCGCTCTTTTGTCGAGGTGGACGCCGAGAACTTTGATGACAGGTTAAAGAGCATGAAGCCGCGTGCGGCTTTTCAGGTGCCCAATGTGATGTCAGGCGAGGGCAGCCTCAATGTTGATCTGACCTTTGAGAGCATGGATGACTTCTCGCCCGACAAGGTGGCCCAAAAGGTTGACGGCCTTAAGGAACTGCTTGAGGCCAGACGGCAGCTGTCCAATCTTTTAAGTTATATGGACGGCAAGACCGGCGCTGAGGAACTCATCTCAAGGCTGCTTGAAGATGAAAGCCTGCTTAAGGCCCTGGCGGCCAGGGCAAAGCCTGCAGATGAAAAGAAAGACGGGGAGGAGGCCTAAATGAGCGATACCATTTTGCAAACAGAACAGCAGCCTGAGAGCGCCGGCCTTGAGGTGTCGGATTTTGAAAAACTGCTCAATGCTGAGTTCAAGCCCAAGACCGCCGAGGCGGACAGCGCAGTCAAGTCTGCTGTGCAGACTTTGGTGGGGCAGGCTCTGGCCAACGCCAATTTAGTCTCTGACAATGCGGTGCGCACCATTGAGGGTATTATCGCTGAGCTTGACAAGAAGCTGTCATCGCAGGTCAATGAGATCATCCACCATCAGGATTTTGAACAGCTTGAAAGCGCCTGGCGCGGCCTGTCGTACCTCGTCAACAACACCGCCACCGGCACCAATATGAAGATCCGCGTGCTCAATATCAGCAAAAAGGATGTGCAGAAGACCTTAAAGAAGTTCAAGGGCACCTCCTGGGATCAAAGCCCGCTCTTTAAGATGCTCTATGAAAGCGAGTACGGCACCGCCGGCGGTGAGCCTTACGGCTGCATCATCGGTGACTATTATTTCAATCAGTCCGCTCCGGACATTGAAATGCTGCGCGGCATGGCGCAAATCGCAGCTGCCGCTCACGCCCCCTTCATTGCAGCGGCCGATCCTTCGATGTTCAATTTGGACAGCTGGCAGGAGCTTGCCAACCCGCGCGACATCAGCAAGCTCTTCTCCACCCCGGAGTATGCCGCCTGGAGATCTTTCCGCGAGTCCGAGGACAGCCGCTATGTGGCCCTGACCCTGCCGCGCGTGCTCAGCCGCCAGCCCTACGGCCCTGAGACCTCGCCGGTGGAGGGCTTTGACTTTGTCGAGGACACCGGGGCGGGCAGTTCAGAGAAATACAACTGGATGAATGCTGCTTATGCCATGGGTGTGAACATCAACCGCTCCTTTACCGACTACGGCTGGTGCGCCCACATCCGCGGTGTGGAGGCAGGCGGCGTGGTGGAAAATCTGCCCACCCACACCTTCCCGACCGATGACGGCGGCGTGGCCATGAAGTGCCCAACTGAGATCGCCATCACCGACCGGCGTGAGGCTGAGCTCTCGCAAAACGGCTTCCTGCCTTTGTGCTACTGGAAGAATACCGATTACGCCGTGTTCCTTGGCGGCCAGACGGTGAACAAGCCGCAGGAGTATGACAATCCTGATGCCACGGCCAATGCCAGCCTGTCAGCGCGCCTGCCCTATATCTTTGCCACCAGCCGCTTTGCGCATTACTTAAAGTGCATTGTGCGTGACAAGATTGGCTCCTTTAAGGAGCGCGAGGATATGGAGCGCTGGCTGTCTGACTGGATCTCAAATTACGTCACTTCAGACCCCAATGCCTCTGAGGAGGTCAAGGCCAAGTATCCGCTGGCCGAGGCCAAGGTGGTGGTGGAAGATATTGAGGGGCAGCCGGGCTACTACTCAGCAAAGTTCTATCTGCGCCCGCACTATCAGTTAGAGGGCCTGACTACGTCGCTTAGGCTCACCACCAAGCTGCCAAGCGCCGGCCGTTGATTTTAACCATCCCTGCCTGGGCTTCGGGCAGGGAGCTTGAATGTTTTTAACCCTGTTTCAGGATTTTTAAGGAGATTTGACTATGGCTTCAGATTTTTTCATTAAGCTCGATGGCATCGACGGCGAGTCTGCGGACAAGGCTCATGCCAAGTGGATTGAAGTGCTGGGCTTTTCCCATGGCAGCGTGCAGACCATCACCATCGGCAGATCCACCGATGTGACCGGCCGCGGCCAGTTTGAGCCCTTTGTCTTTACCCACTTAGTGGACAAGGCCACCCCGAAAATTCAGCAGTATGCGATGTCGGGCAAAAATATCAGCAAGGTAAACTTCCATGTCTGCCGTGCCATCGGCGGCGCCCAGACCGTGGTCTATGAGATGACCCTGGAGAACGTCAAGATCGGCAAGGCCCAGGTCTATGCTGACGTCCCGGCGGCAGCCGATGAGCCGGCTGCTCTGCCGCGTGAGTGCGTAGAGCTGGTAGCAGCAAAGATCACCTGGAAGGTCACCGCCATCAAGCCTGACAATACCAAGGACGGCGCCGTGGAGGCCTCCTTCAATCAGGTGGAAAATGCCTGATTAGGCTGAGTGCCTGGCTTGGCGTGGAGGCTTCGTGAGCGCCGGCGCTGATCTTTATCTGCCCTGTCTGTTGACCCGGCTGCAGGATGACTATCCTGGCAGCCCGGCCGAACGCGGGCGGCCGCTTAATGATGCGGCCGCCTTAAAGCAGGAGATCATTGCCAATATCAGCCTCATCTTAAATTCAAGATCGCATGTCAGCGCGCAGAGCCTGCCTGAGGAGCTGCGCGGCAGCGTGCTTGATTTTGGCATCTCTGATTTCTGCGGCTGTGAGCACAGTGAGCGCAAGTTGGAGCAGCTGAAAACTGAGATCGCAAGGGCGCTTGCCTGGTATGAGCCGCGCATTGACCCCGCTTCAGTGCGCATTGAAAGCACTGAGGCGGCTCCCGCTGGGGCAGCCCACGGGAGCAGTGTATTTGCGCTGAAAATTTACTGCGAGGTAAAGGTCGAGCCGCTTGAGGGGGAGATCCTCTTTGTCTCCTATCTCGATCTTGAATCCGGCAGCGCTGAGGTGGCATTTCAGGAGTAAACATGCAGCGTGAGTTTTTAGACTACTACCGCGATAATCTGCAGTATCTGCGCGAACTGTCGCAGGAATTTGCAGCTGAGTTCCCTAAGGTGGCCCAGAGGCTGATCTTAGATGAGGTCAGCTGCAAAGATCCTTTTGTCGAGCGCCTGCTTGAGGGCACGGCCTTTTTGTGCGCCCGGGTGGAAAAGCGCCTCGATGACGGCTATCCGCGGCTGTTGGAGCAGCTTTTGTCCATGTGCGCGCCCTTTATGCTGCTCCCCCGCCCGGCCCTGGGTCTTGCCCGCCCCGCAGAGGCGCGTCTTGCGGCCATGCCTGCAGGCTCCTTGCAGGCCGCCGCGGGCATGCGCTGGAAGGGACGCTCTGAGCTCTCAAAAAGTGAGCTCTCCTTTTCCTTAGTCTGTGACAGCACGCTGCATGCCCTGCGGATACAGGACTGCACTTATCTGCCTGCCTGTCAGGAATTTGCGCACTATGCCGGGCATTCAGCCCTGCGTCTGCAGCTGTCCGCCCTGGGGCGCTGCAGCCTCAATGAAATAGATCTGTCAGCGCTTGATCTCTGCCTTAATTTAAGCGATGCCGATGCCTCTGCCTTGTCTGAACTGCTCATTGAAAATCTGCAGGGGGCGTTAGTCCGCCTGCCCGGAGGTCAGGTGCAGGAGTTAAAGCTTCAGGCTGATTTTACCCTGCTGGAGCGCGGCAGTCCGCTCCTGGCGCAGTTTGTGCGCGCCATGCCCGGGCAGGCTGCACTGTGGCTGTGGCTGTCCTATCCGCAGCTCTTTAAATTTGTGACGCTCAGAGGGCTTCATCAGGCCTCATTTGACCCTGGCTGCACCCAGGCTGAGCTCTTTTTGTTCTTTGAGCACTGTGAAAATCCGGTGGCAGGACAGCTCTCGGGCGACAGCCTGCAGCTTAATGTACTGCCGCTTATCAATCTGTTCTCACGGCGCATCTCCAGGCAGGAGCTCTCCCTTACCTACGAGTATCACTTAAGCGCTGAGCGCTCGGCGCCGCTTGACTTTGAGATCTGTGCCCTGCGTGAGCTCGAACTTATCGACGCCTACAATCAGGTGCAGCTCACTTTGCTGCCATTTTTTGCCTCAGGCTTGGGCTCAGGCTCCGGCGGCATGAACGGAACCGGGAGCGGGGAGAACTTTTTTGCCGAGCACAAACGCCTGCGCCGCAGCTCCGGGGGCAGCACGCGCCTGCGCAGTTCCTATTTAAAATCTGAGACTTACGCCGCGCTCTCCGGGCCTGATTTTGCAGCGCTGGCGGGTAAAAAGCTGGAGATAGGCGGTCTTGCCTGGTGCTGCAATGCCGATCTGCCGGTGTTCTGCTCGCGCGGGGCGGCCCTGGAGGCGGTAAGTGAGCCAAAGCTCGGGGCGCTGACCCTGCTGCAGCCATTTTCCACCCCGCTGCCGGCGCAAATTCTAAGCGGCCGGGAGGATGACTATCAGGCGCTGGCGGGCATCCTGCTGCAGGCCGCGCCGTTTTTAACCGGCAGCTCTGAGGAGTGCTGCGCCATGCTGCGCCGGCTGACGCAGAGCTTTTCCCCGCGCCCTGCCGATGAAAGCGCGCAGATTGCGCGCAGTGTGCTGAAGCTTGAGAGCAGGGAGCAGACTTTCCGGCGCACTGAGCATGGCTGTGTGTACTTTGAGCGCGGCTGCGCCCTTGATTTGACTATATCCGAGCGTGCCCTGGCCGGCACCGGCTTTTATGTGTTCGCAAGGCTCATCTCAGAGCTGGTTTTCAGCCTGGTGCCGCTCAATCTGCCGCTTAACATCACCCTTTATTCCCCCGAGCGGGGCAGGATCTGCACATGGACCAGCTTAAAAAGCTCCTGAATAAAACCGCAGCTGAGCTGCAGCGCGGCAGAGATCCTGATTTTTTTGAGCTGCTGCGGCGCATCGGGCAGCTTGCCGTGGACAAGCCGCCGCCTGGCTGTGCGCGCAGCCCGCGCGATGAACCGGTGCGCCTGGGGCAGATGCCGCATCTTAATTTTCCCAAAACCCAGCTGGCAGCGCTCACGGAGAGCAGGGAGCATCCGGAGCTGCCTTTGATCCTGGTTTACTTCATGGGTTTGGCCGGGGTGAACGGCCCGCTGCCTTTGGAGCTTACGGCGCTTATTTGTCAGCGCAGCGTCAATTATTATGATCACAGCCTGCGCCGCTTTTTGGATCTCATTCACCACCGCCTGCTGCTCCTCTTTTACCGCGCTTTTGCCCACAATGAGCTGCCGGTAAGCTTTGACCGCCCGGCTGAGGACAAAATAGGCCGGATTGTCGATGCGCTCTGTGGGCTTAAGCCAAAGCTGCCAGAGCTCAGCCTCAATCAAATGCGCTCGGGGGTGCAGTTTTTGATGCGCCCGGAGCGCAGCGCGCAGGGCCTGCAGCTTCTGCTGCAGCAGTTCTTTGCCCTGCCCTTTGCCGTAACTCAGTTTGCAGGAAGCCGCAGCCTGGTGCCCCCGGAGTACCGC
>JADINH010000102.1 GCA_017694225.1 Candidatus Avisuccinivibrio stercorigallinarum | reverse complement strand
CGGCCCGGCAGCCAAGTTTGGAACTGATAACCGCTGAAAGCATCTAAGCGGGAAGCAGGCCCCGAGATGAGTCATCCCAGACGAAAGTCTGTAAGGGACGTTGAAGACGACGACGTAGATAGGCCAGGTGTGGAAGTGCAGTGATGCATGAAGCTTGCTGGTACTAATGAACCGAGAGGCTTGACCATACAGCCAAGAGGTGTTTTGGAGAAAACCCAAAGCTAATGAAAGATTTACTTAAAAACAGCTGTTATAAGTTTTAAACCGAATTTGCCTGGCGAAGATAATGCTGCAGAACCACCTGTAACCATTCCGAACACAGAAGTGAAATGCAGAGATGCCGATGGTAGTGCAACGTACGTTTGTGCGAGAGCAGGTAATCGCCAGGCTTAACCTTTTCTGTGCTGATATGGCTCAGTAGGTAGAGCGCACCCTTGGTAAGGGTGAGGTCCCCAGTTCGATTCTGGGTATCAGCACCATCTCCTATACATTAAATGATTTCCTTATAGTCTGGAATGGCCCCGCAAGGGGTTTTCTTTTTTCTGCTGTCCCCATTTTTGGCTGTGACCTGACAGTGGCTCCAAGTGCCGCTGCAGCAGATCCCGGCTGTTGGGTCTCCTGTGATCGCTGCTCCTTGAGCGCAATTTATAGTAAGATAAATCAGGATCGGAAACTTAAACGCACGGGGGCAGGCCATGGGTAAGAAGAGCGGTCTTGAAGCAGAAAATGCAGCTGAATTTGCCAGGGTGTCAGCTATGCTGCCTGCAGGCTCGGAATTTCCAGTTTTAAGGGCAAAACAGCAAATCTATGTGGATAAGACTGAAAAGATCTTTGCTCTTGCCTCCAATCACGGCGGCTGCTATTTCCTGGCCCGTCCGCACGGCTTTGGCAAGACTACCCTGGTAAGCACCTTCGAGGAGCTCTTTATTCACGGTACTGCAGCATATAACGGCCACCCATCTTATTTCAAAGGCCTCTACATCGACGGCAGATGGGACGAAGCCCCGGGGGCCTATAACGTCGTGCGGCTTGATTTCAAAGGTTTTTGTCAGGACGGGCAAAGCAGCGCTGTGTCCTTTGAAGAGAGCCTGAAGAACACTGTCCGCTTCCTGGCGCAAAGTCTGCACCTTGAGCTCAATCCGGAGTATGCAGATGATCTGGGCTGGATGTTTGGCGATCTCTTAAAGAAGTGTGCTGATAACAGCCTGGTGGTGCTGATTGATAATTACGACGCCCCGCTGACCTGTACCCATACCGCTGCTGAATATGAGGCCGTGCTGGATATTATGCAGGGCTTTTTTGCGTATGTTAAAAGTTATTGCCGGAAATTCAGGTTTGTCTTTATCACCGGCATCACCCGCTTTCAGGATTCATCGGTGTTCAGCGTCCTGGATTTTATCGACGATATTAGCTATGAGCCGATCTATGCTGACATCTGCGGCTTTGGCATGCCGGAGCTTAATACTTATTTTGCTGATAATCTGCGCTGTGCTGCTGCTCTCAGGTGGGGCATGCCTTACGCAGAGGTAAGTACAGACGAGCTTAGTGCTCTCAATGCTTATCTCATGCTGTGGTGGGAGGGCTGCTATTTTGGCAAAGATGCGCAGCATGCTGTGCTCTCCCCGGGCTCAGTGCTTTCCTTTTTTAGAAATGCGGCAGGAGATTTCTGCCTTGATCAGGCAAAAGCTGAAAGTGATCTGCAGCTGCTGGCCAAAAACATCCTGTATCCCAGGGATCTGCTGCAGGTGCTCAATGCCGTTGCCCTCAGGCAGGATATTATAGTCACCAAAAAAAATTTCTTTATGCCGGGGCCGGTGCAGAACATGAATTTCAATGTACTGCTCTATCAGTGCGGCTGCCTGACCTTCAAAGTCCGCGAAGGCATTGAGGAGAATAACAGCCCCTTTATCCACCTGAGGCTGCCAAACTACGAAGCTGCAAGCAGTTTGCCTGATTTAATGTTAAAGCTGATTTTCTCCGGGAAGGATGCACAGACAGAGCTCGCTCACTGTCAAGCAAGACTTACCGCAGCCGTGCAGCTTAACGATATCAGGCAGCTGCGCTTAATGTTCACGCAGCTGCTTGCAAGTGCAGTCAGGGTGCATCCGCAGCTTGATCTGCAAAGCAGCGGCGCTGCGGTGCTGGGGTTTTTCCTGTTGAGCTGTAATTTCAGCATCTGTGCTGCATATTGGCAGATGTACGATTGTTTTGAGCTCTGTGCCGTAAGTGACCGCCTGCAAAAAAGATTGGTGCTGGAGTTTAAGTTTTGCTCTGATCCGAAGGATGGCTTTTACAAGGCCCTGCAGCAGGCGCTGGAGCAGTTAAAGGGCAGTGAGTACGCTCAGAGTGAGCTCCCAGGCCAAAAGGTGCTGCGCATGGCGCTGGTGTACAGCGCTCCTGACAAAAGCTTTGTTCAGGCGGCTGTGCCTGATTAAATCTCCTTGCCGGCCATAAAAAAAGGCCGCCACGGGGCAGCCTTCTTAATTGGTAAATCCAAGTGCCTCAGACCATTTCGGCGGGCACGGCGTTTTCAGTGAGTGCCTCTGCACGCTGGCGGGCCTTTTCTGCCTGGGCCTTTTTGCAGGCCTCAAGACCGGCAGCGCAGGCCAGCAGATGATTTTCAGCGCACGGCTGCAGCACCTGCTTTTGGTCTGCCATGGCGCACTTTTCAAAGCAGCGTCCGGCAAAGCGGCAGCCCTCTGGCGGATCGATCGGGCTTGGCAGATCGCCCTGCAGCAGGATGCGCTGCTTGCGTCTTGCCGGATCCATGATCGGAATGGCTGAAATCAGTGCGCGGGTGTAAGGATGCAGCGGGGCGTCGTAGATGGCCTCCTTGGGGGCAACTTCCACGATGGAGCCTAAATACATCACACCGATGCGATCGGAGATGTGCTTGACTGCAGCGAGACCGTGGGCAATAAAGAGGTAGGTGAGCTTGAACTCATCTTTAAGGTCGCACAGCAGGTTCAAAATCTGCGCCTGAATGGACACATCGAGGGCCGAGACGGCTTCATCGCAGATGATAAGCTTAGGGTTGACCGCGAGGGCTCTGGCGATGCCGATGCGCTGGCGCTGGCCGCCTGAGAACTCATGCGGATAACGGTTCTTGTAAGAAGAGGCCAGGCCCACGCAGTTTAACAAATGCTCCACGCGCTCGCCGATGGCGCGCCCTGAATGGGTCTTGTTGACGATCATGGGCTCTGAGATGATCTCTTCGATGGTCATGCGCGGATTGAGCGATGAATACGGATCCTGGAAGATCATCTGAATGTCTTTGCAGTAATGGCGGCGCTGCTTTTCATTTAAGGCTGCAAGATCGGTGCCCTCAAACAGGATCTGGCCGCGGGTAGGGTGATAGAGGCCGGCTATCATCTTGCCGAGCGTAGTCTTGCCGCAGCCTGACTCGCCCACCAGGCCGAAAGCTTCGCCGCGGTGGATCGTAAGGCTGACATCATCCACCGCCTTTAAGGTATTGACCTTCTGCTTGAACAGGCCGCTTCTTAAGGTAAAGTACTTGCACAGGCCCTTGAGCTCTAACAGTACAGCAGGATTTTCTGACATGGTGTTAATCCTCGGCAATAACGTTGACGCAGCGCACTCTTCTGTCCTTTAAGCTGACAAAAGGCGGCAGACCCTTGCGGCAGTCTTCGGTGGCGCGTTCGCAGCGATCGGCAAAGGCGCAGAAGTCCGGCACTTCCTCCGGCGGAGGCACCATGCCCGGGATCATGTACAGACGCTGTGAATTATCATCAAGGCGCGGAATGGACTTGAGCAGGCCCTGGGTATAGGGATGGCACGGACGGGTCAGAATATCCCGGGTGGTGCCTTCCTCCACGATGCGCCCGCAGTACATCACCGCCACGCGGTCGGCAGCTTCAGCCACTACGCCTAAATCATGGGTGATAAGCAGCACGGAAATATTGAACTGCTCGCGCATGCGGTAAATCAGATCCAAAATCTGCGCCTGAATGGTGACGTCCAGTGCAGTGGTGGGCTCGTCTGCAATCAAAAGCTGCGGCTCACAGGACATGGCAATGGCGATCATGATGCGCTGGCGCATGCCGCCTGAGAGCTGATGCGGGTAATCCTTGACGCGCTTGGCCGGATTGGGGATGCCGACCAGGTCAAGCAGGTGCAGCATCTTCTCCTGTGCTTCCTTCTTGGTAAGTTTGGTGTGCAGGCGGATGCTCTCCAAAATCTGATCACCGACGGTGAAAATCGGATTTAAGGAGGTCATCGGCTCCTGGAAGATCATGGAGATATTGTTGCCGCGGATCTTGCGCAGCGCGTGATCTGACTTGGTTAACAGATCCTCTCCGTTGAACATGATCTTGCCGTTGCTCACCCGGCCGTTGGAGCTTAACAGGCCCATGATGGAGAGGGAGGTCACGGACTTGCCGGAGCCTGACTCGCCCACCAAAGCCAAAATCTCACCTTTTTCAATGCAAAAGCTGACATCGCGCACCGCCTGAATGGGGCCGTGTCTGGTTTTAAATTCAGTGGTTAAGTGCTGAACATCAAGCAGCATAGCATCTCCTCCTTAACGGCGTCTGGAGCGCGGATCGAGCGCATCGCGCAGGCCGTCGCCGAACAGGTTGAAAGCCAGCACGGTAATGGTGATGGCAAGGCCCGGGAAAATCAAAGTGTACGGAGCAGAGAAAATGAAGCTGCGTGAACGGGCCAGCATATCGCCCCACTCAGCAAAAGGCGGCTGTACACCCAGACCTAAGAAGCCCAAAGCTGCGGTATCGAGCACGGCAGATGAAATGCCCAGGGTGGCACGCACCACAATCGGGGAGGTGATGTTGGGCACAATGTGCTTTAAGATAATGCGCAGATTGCTGCAGCCGGTCACGCGGGCGGCCTGAATGTAATCATTGGCCTTGACGGACATCACGCAGGAGCGGGCAATACGGGCATACTCCGGGATGGACACCAGGCCGATGGCCAGCACCGCCTTGTCAAGACCGCGGCCCATGGCAGCCATAAAGGTGATGGCCAGCAAAATGGAGGGCACGGAGAGGATCACGTCCATGGCGCGCATGATTAAATTATCCAGGCGGCCGCCGAAATAACCGCCGACGGCGCCCAGCAGGGTGCCGGTAATAAGGGCGATGGATACAGCAGCCACACCGACGCTCAGCGAGACCTTGGTGCCGTCAATTACGCGGCAGAAGATGTCGCGGCCTAACTGATCGGTGCCGAACCAGTGCTCAGCATTGGGGGCAATAAAGGCATTGTTCATGTCGGTGAGATTCGGATCGTAGGGCAGGATCTGAATCCCCAGGGCATCAGTAATGGCGGTAACAATGGCCGTCACCACCAAGAGCAGAATAAAGAGCAGGCTGAACAGGGCGGCCTTGTTGGCGCAGATGGAAGCCCACATATCGCCCCATTTGCTGCTGCGGCGGGCGCTTAATGCATAATCAGTCATCAGGCACTCTCCTGAGAATACTTAACACGGGGATCCAAGGCTGCATAGAGCAGATCCACAATCAGGTTCATCATCACAAACACAAAGGCCACGATGAGCACCACGCTTTGAATGACCGGGAAGTCAGAGCGCAGAATGCACTGCACTGAGTAGGCGCCGATGCCGGGCCAGGCAAACACGGTTTCAGTGAGCACCGCACCGGAGAGCAGTGAGCCGAACTGCAGGCCGATCACGGTGATGATGGGCAGCAGGGCATTGCGGAAGGCGTGCTTGAAAATTACGCTGAAAGCGCTCAGGCCCTTGGCCTTGGCGGTGCGGATGTAGTCCTGATGGAGCACATCGAGCATCGAGGAGCGGGTCATGCGGGTGATGATGGCCATGGAGTAGCCGGCCAGGGTAATGGCAGGCAGGGCGGCATGCTGCAGGGCGTTGAAGAAAGCCTCCCAATCGCCTGACATAAAGGTGTCATAGAAGTAAAAACCGGTGCCGTCGTATGGTTTCATCAGGCTGTCGATGCGGCCGCCTGAGGGCACTAAGTGCAGCCAGCCGGAGAACACGATGATAAGGATCATGCCGAGCCAAAACACCGGCATGGACACACCAATGAGCGCAGTGGTCATGGTGAAATTGTCGATGATGGAGTTCTTCTTGACCGCTGAAATGATGCCGAAGACCACGCCGACGATGGAGGCGATGATGATGGCAATTACAGCAAGTTCAATGGTGGCAGGCAGGCGGGCTAAGAGTTCTGAAGTAACCGGGGTGTTGGAGAAATAGGATACGCCGAAATCTCCATGCAGGGCGTTGTACATGTACTCAAGGTACTGCTCGACGATGGGCTTGTTCAGTCCCATCTGCTCGCGCCAGGCCTCAGCCTTTTCAAGAGTGGCGGCCTGACCTAACACAATGGTGGCTGGATCAGGTGAGAACACTCTCATGATTAAAAATACCAGCACCGACACGAAGAAGAGCACTGGAATGAGCATCAACAAGCGTTTAATAAAGTATAAAAGCACTGTGTCTGGACCTCACGGCAAACAAAGGCACTACAAAGATATAAGCAGTGAATGTAAACAGGCAAAAACCCCGCCTGGCGGCGGGGCCTCAAACTTAAACTGGCTATTATAACTTATTTTTGCCCTGTTTTATTACTGCTTGACCACATTCCGCATGAAGGTCAGGCCAATCGGGTGAATAGAGAATCCGGTGATGTTCGGACGGGTGGCTGCCAGAATGGTCGGGTGGGAAATCGGCAGAATGCCCACATCCTCAGCCATTACCATCTCAGCCTTCTCGTAGATGGCATTGCGCTCCGGGCCGTCAGGAATGGCGGTGCCCTGCTCTACCAGATCACGGTATTCCTGATTAAACCACATGCCCTGATTGTTGATCGGGTCATCTGAAGCCATCAGGCTTAAGAAGTTGTCCGGATCGCCGTTGTCGCCGTTCCAGCCCATGAAGCCGAGATCAAAGTCGTCGGTGATGAGCTTGTTCTTGTAAGTGGCCCAGTCGTAGACCAGCACGTCCACATCCACACCGGCCTGATTTAAGTAGCCCTGTACGGCCTCAGCAATCACCTGGCCGCCCACGGTGTTGTAAATGCGGGCACCTGAATAGGTGATGATGGAGAGGTGCTTGACGCCAAGTTCTGCAAAAGCCTTCTTGGCGGCCTCAGGATCGTAGGACACCGGCTTTACCTTGTCGCTGTAGCCCGGAATGACCTTGGGCAGGAAGGTGGTGGCCGGAGTGTCATAGCCCTTGTAGAGGGACTGCACCATCTCAGGCACGTTGATGGCCTGGGCAATGGCGCGGCGCACTCTGACGTCCTTGGTCACAGACTGCTTCTTGGGGTCGCAGTTGAAGAACATGTACTGAGTGGACATGCCGGTGGACTTTAAGATCACATTGCCGGCCTGCTCGAGCTCCGGGATCACGTTGGCATCGATGCCGTCGATGGCATCAACTTCGCCGTTGTTGAGGGCAACCACACGGGCAGAGGTCTCAGGCATCGGACGGAAGATTAAGTTGGCGGTCTTGCCGGGCTCACCCCAGTAATCCTCATAACGGGTCAGAATGGTCTGCTGGCCTCTGTCCCAGGCGACAAACTTGTAGGGGCCGGTGCCGCAGGGATGCTCAGAGACGTTGTTGCCGTACTTCTGCAGGGCGGTGGGGGAAACCATCGGGGCGGCATACATCATGGCAACGTTGTGCAGGTAAGGAGTGCTCTTTTTCTTTAAGGTGATGCTGATGGTGTAATCGTCAATGACGTTGACCTCAGCCACATCGCCGTACACCAGGCCGGCATAGGACATCTTGGCCACAGCGTTCTCCGGCAGCTGGCGCACGATGTTGAACTTTACTGCCTCAGCATTGAACGGGGTGCCGTCGTGGAAGGTCACGCCCTGGCGGAGCTTGAAGGTATAGGTAAGTCCGTCATCAGAGACGGTGTAGCTCTCTGCAAGCTGCGGCTGCACATTGGTGTTGTTGTCCTCAAAGCGCAGCAGGCTCTCGTAGATATTGCAGTTGATTTTGCCGGAGTCGTTGTCATCCACCAGTGCAGGATCAAGTCCTAAAGGATCGTTGGAGCTTGCATAGATGAAGTTGTCCTGCGGCTTGCGGGACAGGGCGGCAGAAGCGTCGGTCACGGCAGCGGCAGCAAATACCACAGCCATGGCTGCAGCAAAAAGCTTGGTTTTGCTAATGTTCATAAGCAGAATTTACCTTAATAAAACAAACGATGGCTGAAATTGTCGGCTCTGAGTGCACTTTTTGCAAGCACACAGCTCACATAATGCGACAAAAGGACAAATTTGGCGCCCTGCTGCGGGGCATGAGGCAGACAGACAGGGCTGCGGCGCTGCCAATGCACAGCTTTGGGGCAGCAGACGTCTCTGGCGTGCATTTTTAGGCACGCAGTGCACGGCAGGCAGCGCAGTGAGCGTAAAATGGCAGAATGCGCAGCAGCGCAGATGGTCCGGCAGAGCGCACTGTGGGGCGTTAAGCGGCCGGGGTGTTTAGTTTTTCAGGAGAATTGGGCATGAGAACAGCAGGTTTGAAAGCAGCGCTCACGGCACTGCTGCTGTTCTCAGCTGCGGCAGCGGCCGTGCCGGGCGGGGAGCAGGTTTACCGCATCGGCACTGATGAAGATTACCCGCCGATGTCCTTTATGCAGGATGGTGTGGCGCGCGGCATCGATGTGGAGATTTTGCAGCGGGCGGCGCAGCTTGAGGACTTTGCCTATGAGCTGGTGCCGCTGGAGTTTGATGCGGTGATCCCCAAGCTGGTTTCCGGGCAGCTTGACGCTGCCATGTCCTCACTTAACATCACGCCCAAGCGTGCGGCCATCATGGATTTTTCTGAAGTGTACATGGTCTCTACGCTCTCGGCGGTGGTGCGCTGCAGCCAGCTTGACCGGTTTAAGTACGGGGCTGATTTTTTCGGGAAGAGCGCGGCAGTAAAAACGGGCACCTATGCCTCTGAGTTTGTCGAGCATGACAGCCGCCGGCTGCACGTTTCCCTGCAGTACTACAGCAGCACTGAGGAGTGCGCGCAGGCCGTGGCGCAGGGAAAGGCGGATTTTTTAATTGAGGACTATCCGGTGGCAGCCGCGATGCAGCAGAGCGCTGATCCGCCGCAGCTGTGCCTGACCTCCGTGCATTTGGCGCCCATCAGCGGCTATGGTTTTGCAGTTGCCAAAGGGGAAAATCAGGAACTGCTCTTAAAATTCAACCGGGCGCTGCACACCATGCAGCAGGACGGCTCGCTTGAGCGCATCTTCCGGCGTTACTTGAAAAATGTGCCTGTCTCCGGGCCTGAAGAGGCGCAGCCTTAATCCACATTCGGCCGGTCTTCGGCCAGCACTACCGGCACGGTCAGTTCCTGCCCGTGGCGGTTGACCGTGATCTGAAGCTCGGTGCCTGGGGCTGAGCTCGATACTGCATCAATCAGGGCGCGCACACTGTCCACACTCTGCCCGTCCACGCTCACGATGTAATCACCCACACGCAGATCAGTTGAGGCTGCCGGCCCGAAGGGATCGATATAGCCGATGCGCACACCGATTTCCTGGCTGTCCGGCAGCTTGGCCGCACCGTCATCGGAAATGCCAAGGTAGCCTCTGATCACCCGCCCGTGCTTGATGATTTCGTTCATTACATAGGTCACAAGCTTAGTCGGCACGGCAAAGCCGATGCCGTAGGTGCCATAGCGCATGCTGTTAAAAGAGGCGGTATTGATGCCCACCATATTGCCGGTAGTGTCGATAAGTGCGCCGCCTGAATTGCCCTGATTAATCGGGGCGTCGGTCTGAATTAGATCCTGCAGGCCCTCGCGGATATTCATCTGCTCGCGGGTCAGCAGGCCCGAGCCAGAGCGGGCAGTGGCCGAGACGATGCCGTGGGTCACGGTCTGGCCCAAATTGTTGGGATTGCCGATGGCCAGCACCACATCACCCACCTGCACCTCTTCATCGGCATCTACCGGAATGGGCGGCAGGTTCTGGCCTTCAATTTTGAGCACCGCAATATCGGTGCGGCGGTCATAGCCCACGATAAAGGCCTGATAGACTTTGCCGTCGCGGCTTTGGGCAAAGATGGAGGTGTTGGGCGCATTGACCGAGGGAATGACGTGATAATTGGTGACGATATAACCGGTTGCGGTCATGATCACCCCGGAGGCCGAGGTGGTGATGGTGCCGGTGCTCTGCCCTGAGTAATCGTGATTTAAGGTGGCCACATAGATGTTGACCACAGAAGGGGCCGCGCGGTTTACCGCATAGGCATAGGAGGCCTTTTCCTGGCCCTGAGAATAGATGACGCTGCCAAGCGTGCTGCCCACTTCCGGATTGACCATCAAAATAACGGCGCCTGCGGCAATGCCGGCTGCGGCCGGGAGCGCGTAGAACAGTGATTTCTTCATCTTTTTTAAATTCTCAATTAAAAATCTTTAATCGAAGGTGGTGAGTAAAACTGTGCTTTTGTGCTTTTAGTATAAACCGGCCTCCAGAACGGAGGCCGAAAACAGTATTTAGTTTTTTAAGTAAGTCAGAATTGAGCTGACTTAAGCCTTATCTGAAAGTCACGTAGATGGTCGAATCGCCGCGCTGAATGCGCAGGGCACCGATGCGCCCGTCGGCCTGTCTTACGTACTTTCTGAGATCATCAAGGTTCTTGACCTCATTGCGGTTGACTGCAGTGATGATGTCGCCCTCACGCAGGCCGATGGAGTAGGCCGGTGAGCGCTTGTCCACATTGGTCACCTCCACACCGGCGCCGTCGGCGTTGGTGAAGGTGGCGCCTTCAAAGGCCTCGGACAGGGCACCGCTGTCAGCGGAGGATAGTTCCTGGGCCTCGGAGAGCTTGGCCTTGACGGTCAGGGTCTTGCCGTTTCTGAATATGCCGAGCTCAACCTCGCTGCCCGCACCGATGGTGGCGATCTTGGCGCGCAGCTCACCAAAGGAGCTGATCGGCTTGCCGTCGATTGAGGTGATGATGTCACCGGGCTTGATGCCGGCCTTTTCAGCTGCGCCGCCCTTGAGCACTTCGTTCACGAAGGCGCCGCTGTTGGCCTCATAGCCAAAGCTCTTGGCAAGGTCGGAGCTCAGCTCCGTGCCGGTAATGCCCAGCTGGCCGCGGCGGATCTCGCCGTACTTCTCCAGCTGTGCGGCCACGGTCTTGACCATATTGGACGGAATGGCAAAGCCGATGCCGATATTGCCGCCGTTAGGTCCCAAAATAGCGGTATTGATGCCAATCAGCTCGCCGCGCAGGTTGACGAGCGCACCGCCTGAGTTGCCTGAATTGATGGCAGCGTCGGTCTGAATGAAGTTTTCGATGTTCTCGATATTAAGACCGGTGCGCCCCAGGGCTGAAATAATGCCTGAGGTTACGGTCTGGCCCAGGCCGAAAGGATTGCCGATGGCCACGGCAAAGTCACCGACCTCCATGGCATCGGAGTCGCCTAACTTAATCTCAGTTAAATCAGAGAACTTCTCGTCGATTTTGAGCAGGGCCAGATCGGTGTGCGGATCAGAGCCGATCTTCTTGGCTTTGAACTCACGGCCGTCGCTTAAAGCGATGCGGATTTCATCAGCTTCATCGATCACGTGATGATTAGTGACGATAAGGCCGTCCTTGGCATTGATGATGACGCCCGAGCCCAGGGCTCTGAACTGCCGGCTCTGCTGTCTGCCGAGATCCGGGAACATGAAGCGGAATTCTTCAGGGATATTAAACATCGGGCCGGTGGTCTTCTTGGTGCCCTTGACGGAAATATTCACCACACCGGGGATGACATGCTTGAGCATCGGAGCTAAAGAAGGCTCATTCTGCGAATTGCTCATCGCATTGATAAGCGGGGTTGCGTCCTGGGCCTGTGCGTTGCTTACAGAGGATGCGCATAAAACTGCTGCCAGGCTTAAAGCTAAAACTTTGAGCTGTCTGCTCTTACTTAACATGATTGCTCCTTAAGGCAAAAATGCCGTATTCTTTTTCAAGTTACGGCATTTAGACTATGGAAATTTGATTTAGTTCACACTTTTGTTAAATTTTCGTTTTGATGGTCTCTTTTTCTTCGACCACAAAATCCTTGGGCGGCTCGGTTAAAACCAGCTCTTTATCGCTGTCATCGCCGTTCTCGCGCGCGGCCTTGTCCTCTTCGCGCTCAAGCTCTGCCTCCTGCTTTGCTTTTGCTTTGGCTTTAGGCACGCTCTCTTCTTCTGCTGCGCTCTCGTCAGCCTTGATTTTGATTTCGGCCTCTGAGGCATCATCAGCTTCCCCGGCCTTGCTGTCGGCTTTGGCCC
>JADINH010000101.1 GCA_017694225.1 Candidatus Avisuccinivibrio stercorigallinarum | reverse complement strand
GCTGTCGGCCACCTGCACTGCGGTCTGATAGGAGCGGCTGGCGCTGATCATATCTGCCATTTCCTCCACCGGATTGACGTTCGGGCGGTAGATGTAGCCCTCCTCGTCGGCAAGCGGATGATTGGGGTTGTATTCAGTCACCACCGGGGCCTCGCTCTCCACAATGCCCATCAGGGACACGCCAATGCCGTAGGGCTCACCGGTCACCGGATCGCCGCGCTCACCGGTGTTTTTCTGATACTGCAGCGCCTCGTCCATGGCCGCAGAGAAAAGCGGTCTGCGGGCCCGGTAGGTGGTCTCCACTGAGGAGCTGACGCTCTCGGCGTTGGCTAAATTGGATGCAGTGGCATTCAGGCGCACGGACTGCGCGTTCATGGCAGTACCGGCAATATCCAAAATTCTAAACACACTCATGAAACACCTCTTACGAACCTGACTGCAGGGCCTTCATCAACTTGGAAATACGGCCGTTTAAAAAGCGCATGGTGGCCTGATATTCGATGTTATTGGACAGATAATTCATGCGCTCTGAATTGACCTCGACGGTGTTGCCGTTGCCGGTATCAGCCTGATAAGGCAGGCGGTACTTCAGGGTCAGCTGCGGCTCCTCCTCAAGATCAGTGATGTCAAAATGACGCTCTGAGGTTTTGGTCATGTGCGGCAGATTATCGACAGACTTTAAATGAGCCTGCTCAATTAAGGCCGTATTAAAGTCGATGTCGCGGGCCTTAAAGCCCGGGGTGTCGGCGTTGGCTAAGTTGCCGGCAATTACTTCGGCTCTGTCATTTCTGATGCGCATGGTGTGCTGATGAATGCCGAACACCTGATCAAATGAAATTGCCATGGTTAATCCCTCAGTGTCAAAAAATCCACAGTGTTTTTTCACTGCATACCCTGAGTATCAAAAAGCGTGCCAGGACGGCAAAAAAGAGCCCGCCAAAATCAGCGGGCCCAGAGGAGGTGAATGTATTCGGTGTCGTGCGGCTTTGTGCCGGCGCTTTTACTTCAAGCGGTAGGCAAGACCCGGATTGCAGCGCACCATCTCAAACTTGTCACAAAGACCGGTCATGCTCTCAGAAGAGCCCAGAATGAGATAGCCGCCCGGGTTCAGGCACAGGGCAAACTTGTTTAAGATCTGCGCCTTGGTCTCATTGTTGAAATAAATGAGCACATTGCGGCAGAAGATCACATCAAAGCGCCCGAGCAGTGAGTAGGAGCCGAGCAGATTCATCTGCTTGAAGGTCACCATGCGCTTGACGCGCTCGTCAATGCGCATCAGATTGGGATCCGGGGTCGGACGGAAGAAGCGGGCCTTGCGCTCAGCTGACAGGCCGCGGGCTAAGGCATGGTTGTCATACAGACCCTGACGGCAGCGCTCCAGCATCTCCGGGGAGATGTCAGTGCCCACGATCTGCGTGGTGCCCGGATCTACATGCAGCATATTGCCCGCCTGCTCCTGCACCACCATGGCAATGGAGTAAGGCTCCTGACCGGATGAACAGGCCGCCGACCAGATGCGCACCGGGACTTTGCCGCGGCGGGCGAGATCAGGCAGAATTAAATTCTTCAGCGCAAGGTACGGATAAGTGTCTCTGAACCACAAAGTCTCATTGGTGGTCATGGCATCAATCACCGCAGATGAGATCTCGCTGTTGCGTGCCGGATCCATCGCAAGGTTGATAAGCTCGTCAATCGAGGAGACCTTAAAGCGCAGCAAAAGTGAGGACAGGCGGCTGTTGACTAAGTAGTGCTTGTTGTCGCCGAGCACAATGCCGCTTTGCTGTTCAATGTAGGCTGCAAATCTTCTGTATTGCAGATCTGAGACCGTGCGCGACTGAATGGTGAGCTGATCGGGGGCTGCCGGCACCACGCTCGGGTTTCTGGCTGCCACGCCCTGCCAGCCGGCCTTCTGCGCCTGCATGGCAAGTGAGCCGGCTCCCGGGTAGGAGCTTGGTGTAAAGGTTGCACGCGGAACTGTCGGACGGTTATGCAGCACGCTGGCAACAGCCGAGGGGGTGTCTTTAGGGGCAGTTCTGGTCAAGCCCAGCGGTTTGGTCAGATCTTGATGTACGCTGCCTCTCTGATTATTTCTTGTCACTGCCATATTTATTTTCTTTTTACTTCATCACGCTCTTACGGGACAGGTGCGTACCGCACACTCCCTGCAGAGCACTCCATCATCCTGCGCCAAGCGCAGGCCCCGACGGCTTTACAAGTCAAAAGTTCAGGCCCGTCACCCCTGAGCCTTTCTAAATTATAGGCATCAGCCCCAGCAATACTTTGAGCTGAGTACAGTTTTGCAGCAAAGCACACAGTTTTTCGCACCAAAAATACTGATTTTGTGAGCACGGTGCCACTTTGCGCAGAACATTGTGCCATCTAATTATTAAAAACCCGTGAATCTGCGCTTAGTGCACACTCACGAAAACCCTTTATTAAGGCAGCTGACGCTGCCCTTTGTCTTACCCTTTTTAGAGTATTATCCAATCTTCTTGGTCATGATGCAGTCGGCACCTGAGATGCCCTGCTCGACCGTCTTGATGCCGCGCTCCACGGCACCGGCCAGTTCATCCGGATTGAATTTCGGGATGAAGTCATTGGCGCCTGCTTTGCTCACCATGCTCTGATTGAATACGCCAGAAAGCGAGGTGTGCAAAATGACATACAAATCTTTAAGCGCGGGATCCTGTCTGATGGATGCACACAGGGTGTAACCGTCCATCTCCGGCATCTCCACGTCAGAGATCACCAGTTCAAAGGAATTGCGGATAGGACCCTTGGCCAGAGCAGCGTGCAGAATTTCCAGCGCCTCTTTGCCGTCTGAAGCTTTGACAATATCCACGCCGATAGCCTGCATGGCCCTTTCGACCTGCTTGATGGCGACCTTGGAGTCATCGGCCACCAGCACCTTGACGTGCTCAGGGATCTTCTGGCCGGCTTCTGTGGCCTTGTCCATCACCTCAGAGCTTACGGAGACTGAAGTCGGTGAAATCTCATCCAAAATCTTTTCCACATCGAGGATTTCCACCAGCTCATTGTCGATCTCGGTCACGGCGGTCATGTAATTGCTGTGGCCGGCTCCCTTGGGCGGAGGCATGATCTTGTTCCAGTTCATGTTGAGAATGCGCTCAACATTGGACACCAAGAAGGCATGAGTGGAGCGGTTGTACTCGGCAATGATAATGAAATGCTTCTGCACATCCTGCGTCGGTTTGCCGCCGATGGCGTAAGCAAGGTCAATGACCGACAAGGTCTGGCCGCGGATGTGAGCGATGCCGATGACATACTGATGCAGTTTGGGCATAACGGTAAGTCTGGGGCAGGGCAGTACTTCTCGCACCTTGAACACATTGATGCCATAGCGCTGATTTAAGCCTGAAAGTCTGAAGAGCAGAAGCTCCATGCGGTTTTGACCAACCAGCTCCGTGAGCTGATTGACGCTGTCCATTACACCAGCCATACACTATCCCTTATCTTAGACGAATAAATTCGTGCAAAATTTCGAAGCCTTAGCCTCATTCTAGCATGCTTTAGCGGTACAATCAGATATGAAAAAAGGCATGTGTCTCACACTTTTAACACTTTCTTCCGCATTTTAAGAGGAGCACGCTGTATGCAGCCTTCACGCTTTATATTGTCGGCAGTATTAATTATGGGTTTAAGTGCGGCAGATCAAGTTTTGGCAAACGAAGAAGAAGCCGCTTTTCTGGAGCTGGTGGCCAAGCAGTATATCCTCGCGCAATTTCCCAATCTGCCTGAGGGCGTGAAGATTGAAGCCACCCCGGGCTCCGTCAATCCCGACAAGGACTACGGCGGCAAATGCAGCGGCTATCTCACTGCAGAATTGCAGGGGCGCGAGATCCGCACCTCCAATACCGTCAAAATCGTGTGCTCACATCCTGACAATCCCTACAGCGTCTATGTGCCCGTGAAGATTGAGCGCTTTATCGCCTCAATTGCCGCCGCGCGTGATCTCAACAAGGGAACCTTAATCGGCCCTGAGGACATCGTGGAGACCTATGTGCCCGATGCAAGGCAGAACTCCTTTGGCGTGACCGACAAGAGCACGCTGATTGGCTCACGCTTAAAGCGCGACATCCGTGAGGGCTCTGTTTTTGCCCCTGAGAGCTTCTGTGTCATCTGCAAGGGCGACAAGGTGCAGATTGAAGCCCACAAGGGCACACTGAGCCTTAAGACCTCCGGCCTGGCGCTTGAGGATGGCAATGTAGGCGACAGCATCAAGGTGCAGAACACCCGCTCCAAGAAAACTGTAATCGGCCGAGTGGCCTCACACGACACCGTACTGATTGATTTTTAGCGCGCAAAGAAAAAAGTTTAAAGTCCCCGCACAGCTGCCGTTAATCTTCAGCGTAAAGCTTTGGCACAGCAGCCAAGCTGCTGTAATCCTGGCACAAGCCAGGCGCTGCAGGCTTTACAGGCAGCAAGCCGAAAATCTGAAAAATTTCGATTAAAGATTTTGGCCCCCTGCCGATAAATTAGGTAAGCAGGAGGGGAAAACCCCCGAATGTCAGGCTCTAAAGAACGGGCAGGAGCGTTCTTTAGAGCCGTGCTTTTTGTGCGGCAGAGCATTTTAAATCCCTGCAAAAACTTCTAAAATCATTGTCAAGTTTTGCACAAGTGCACCGTTATTTAGTTAAGAGGTCAGCCACAGGCTGTCTTCACGTTCAGGATAAGAGAAATAAGATTAAAGGGGTTACATCATGGCAATCGATATGTTAAGTGATTTTGCGATGAAGTCGTTGCCCGAAAATGCGTCCCTAAAGCGCAGCGTCAGCAGCAATGCTGCAGGTGCCGACCAAGCCGCAGCAGTACGCAGTGAGACCGACGAAGTATCGCTCACCGCATCAGCACAGACTCTTGCCCGTGCCACAGACAAGGCCAAGGCAGCTGACGGCATGAATCATGAGAAAATTGAAAGACTGCGTCAGGCTGTAGCCGACGGCAGCTATCAGGTAAATTACGAAAGCATCGCCAGCAAGATTGTCGATGCAGAGGATGAGCTCTCATCCATCTTCGGCTAAGCTCAAAAGCCCGTCCGCTTTGGACACATAAGGCTTTAACACTGCCCCGCAAGGGGCATTGTTGTTTGTGTACACCTAACCTTTGGGCAATTCCCTATTCTTTCACTCACGGCTGGCGGTTGTCTGCCGGCTGACCGTGCTCAGTCAGCGCGCTGATGCAGAGCCTTTGCCAGCTGATCCACAAAGCGTCTTACTACCGGCGAGGGCTCTTTGGCATACAGTACCCCAAGGCTCACACTGCCCTCCTCCACGAGCGGCAGCGTAATGAGCGAGGGGTGCACCCCGGCCCACACCTCCAGGGTCAGCAAAAGCCAGCCTTTTTCCTCACACAAATTAAAGGTATCAAGATCATAGAAGAAATTTGGCTCCTCCAAAATGATCCCGGGGTGCTCCCGCTCAATTAACTGCGTCAGGCGGTCTACCGGTGCGGCATCCCCGCGCTTGACGGTCAGCAGGTGATACCCCTCCAGGTCAGAAAGGCTCACGGCCTTTTTGGCAGAGAGCGGATGATCCTTGGGCATAGCGATGCAGAAGCGGCTTTCCCCGCACTTTAAAAAGCTGCTCTGTGCGCTCACCGACTGCGAGTTGAAGCTGCCGTAGATCACATCAAAGCGCGTGCCGAGCTCTGCGGCCACCCGGGGCAGTTCCTGACGGGTATCCTCAAAGGGCACCAGCGAGAACTTAAAGGCCGGACGCTCTTCCTTAACGAGCTCATGCCACAGGCGAATGAGCGCCGTACCGGGATTTAAAAAGGACGAGCCGATGCGCAGGCTGAGCGGTTCACCATCCCTGCTTGAGGTCAGTTCCTGCTCTAACTTGTCTGCCTGCGCTAAAAGCTTCAGGCCCTGTTCATACAGGCGGCGGCCGTCAGCGGTCAGCTCAATGCCCTGAGGGCTGCGCTGCAGCAGTTTAATTCCCAGGCGCTCCTCCAGCTTGTCGACCTGGCGCATTACCCCGGCGGTGGTGGTGTAGAGTTTGCCTGCGGCCTTGGTAAAACTGCCGGCCTCTGCGGCAGTAAAAAAGACCTGCAGAGAGCGCTCCAGCAGATGGTTCATACAGCCTCCTCACACCTGCGGTGTTTCAGTTTTATAAATACAGTGTACCCAACCTGGTCATTCCCGCAAAGCCCAAAGCTTTCTAAACTTTGCCTAAAGCAACAGCAATGTAAAAGATTTACAGAAAAAAGGAGTGATCACATATGGAATACACCACCCTGTCAAACGGCCTGCGTCTGCCCTTAGTGGGCTTTGGCGTCTTTCAGGTGCCGGATGCTGCACAATGTGAAGCGGCGGTGCTGACCGCCCTGGAGAACGGCTACCGTCTGATTGACACCGCTGAGAACTATTTAAACGAAGAGGCGGTAGGCAGCGCCGTCAAGAAAAGCGGCCTGCCGCGCAGTGAAGTCTTCATCACCACCAAACTGTGGATTGACCACTACGGCGAGCAAAAGAGCGTAGATGCCGTGCACCGCGCCCTGGAGCGGATGGGCACTGATTATATCGACCTTATTTTGCTGCATCAGTCATTGGGCGACTATTACAGCGCCTGGCGGGGCCTCACCCGTCTGTACCGCGAGGGTGTGGTCAAAGCCATCGGCGTATCCAACTTCTACCCCGAGCGCCTGACCGATCTGTGCATGCACGCTGCGATCCGGCCCATGGTCAATCAGATTGAGTGCCATCCCTATTTCCAGCGCCAGACTGATCTGGAATGCGCCCAGCACTTTGGCGTGCAGCTTGAGGCCTGGGGCCCCTTTGCCGAAGGCGGGCGCGGCATCTTTACCGATCCGGTTTTGACTAAGATTGCAGCTGCCCATGGCAAGAGCACTGCACAGGTAATGCTGCGCTGGGCAGTGCAGCGCAGGGTGATCGTGCTGCCCAAGAGCGTGCACGCCGATCGCATCAAGGTGAACATCGACATCTTTGATTTTGCGCTGACGGATGCCGAGATGCAGCAGATCGCCGCCCTCGACACCGGGCACACCGAGATCATCGATCATCTCAACTGGCACACCACTGAATTTTTAAACAATATCAAAGGCCGTCAGGACTAGCCTGAGCTTTCAGAGGAGATAAAACATGAACAACGCCTGCATTACCTTAAACGACGGCAATAAGATCCCCGCAGTGGGCTTTGGCGTCTTTTTGATTGACAACAACGGCCCGGCCTATGAATCCGTACTCACAGCCTTAAAGGCAGGTTACCGCCACATCGACACCGCCGCAGCCTACTTCAACGAGGAAGACGTGGGCCGTGCTGTGCGCGACAGCGGCATCCCGCGCAATGAGATCTTTGTAACCTCAAAGCTCTGGCTGCAGGATCACGGCCGCGAAGGCGCCAAACGCGGGCTTGAGCGCTCCCTGCGCAAGCTCGGCCTTGATTACATTGATTTATATCTTATCCATCAGCCTTACGGCGATGTGGCCGGAGCCTGGCAGGTGCTTGAAGAGGCCAAAGATCAGGGCCTGCTGCACTCCATCGGAGTGAGCAACATGACCCCGAAGATCTGGAACTCCTTTGTGCCGGACTTTAAGGTCAAGCCAGCGGTCAATCAGGTCGAGTTCAATCCTTTCTTCCAGCAAAAGGAACTGCGCAAGTTAATGGCCGAGACCAACACCAGGCTTGAGGCCTGGTATCCGCTCGGCCACGGCGATGCCAAACTGCTCTCCCACCCGCTGGTGACTGAGCTTGCTGGTCTCCATCACAAGAGCCCGGCGCAAATCGTGCTGCGCTTTGAGCTGCAGGAAGGCGCCATCGTGCTGCCCAAGTCCATCAAGCCTGAGCACATTGCGGACAATCTGCAGATCTTCGACTTCACCCTCACTGACGATGAGATGCTCTCCCTGCGTGCACTGGATACCGGTAAAGGCGCCCATGATCCCGATGCCCCGGGTGTGGCTGAAAAGCTGCTCAGCGCATTTAAGATCACGGACTAAGCGCCCGCGCCTGCCATTTGTCACCGGGCCGTCTTACAGCCCGGTGCTGTACCTCTGAATACATAAAATTCCCACAGCTGCCGCAAATTTAGTTACAATAATGACAGTTCAGGGTAATCAAGATAAATCAGCTCAATTTACCCGGCTGACATTACTAAATTCAAACTCAAATCCTTAAGAAAAGGCAGGTGCCTGATGGCAGATGTATATAAAATTCCCGGCGGCGGAAGCACCAAATTCTCCCTCATGATTGACGACGGTGTCGTCTATATCGACAAAAGCGATTTAGTGGCCAAGCTTGCCAGCAGCAGCGGGCAGATTTACTTTTTAACCCGCCCGCGGCGCTTTGGCAAAACCACATTGATCTCAACTTTTAAAGAACTCTTTACTCATGGCAGCAGACGCTTTGCCAATCTCAAGCTTGGCAAAAATAACCTGTGGCACGACAGCAATACCTATAATGTGCTGAGCCTGACATTTTATCAATTTTTTGATCGTCCAAACTTTGCGGCTGATTTTACAGATTATCTGTGCTTCGAGTTTGCCAATGCCGGCATTGAGATAAAACTCAGCGAAAAAGAAGCTTCAGCGCAGGAATTTCCGCTTGAGGCCTTCAGCTCAGCTTTTGACAAACTTGAGGATAGATCGCTGGTGCTGTTAATTGATGAATACGACACACCATTAAATCAGGTGCTGCATAATGCGCCGGAATTTAAGCGCCGCCGCAAAATAATGGAGCAGTTTAATACCCTGCTAAAAGATCACTGTGCAAAATTTCGTTTTGCCTTTATTACCGGCATCGGCAGGTTTTTAGACCCAGGTAACCTTCCTGCGAGCAGCAATTTTGTTGATATTTCCTATCAGGAGGAGTATGCCGCCATTACCGGCTTTACGCAGCAGGAGATTGCAGACAACCTCTACGAGTACCCATGCCTAGCACCTTAAGCAGTTTTAGGGCTATTACCAAGTAATGCGCCTTCCCTGTTTACAAGTAACTTACCAATTTCTTGTAAGATCGAATTTATTAGGGTCGGCAAA
>JADINH010000100.1 GCA_017694225.1 Candidatus Avisuccinivibrio stercorigallinarum | reverse complement strand
AGACATCAATATGGATCTGGTAAACGCCCAGCAGACCCGCCGTTTCCTGGACCGCGTGGTGGGCTATATGGTCTCGCCGCTTCTGTGGTCAAAGGTGGCCCGCGGCCTGTCAGCCGGGCGCGTGCAGTCAGTGGCCGTTGAGATCATCGTTGACCGTGAGCGCGAGATCAAAGCTTTCGTGCCTAAGGAGTACTGGACGGTCGATGCCCTGGTGCACTCCAGGGCCGGTGAAAACCTGACCTTGAACCTTATCACCAAAGACGGTGAGAAGCTTGAAATTCACAATGCCAAAGAAAGCGCTGCGCTGTGCGACCTGCTCAGAAAACAGCAGTTTATCGTCGACAAGATTGAGCAGAAGGAGGCCCGTCAGTATGCGCCGCCGCCCTTTACCACTTCGACTTTGCAGCAGACAGCCAATCAGCGCCTGGGTTTTTCCGTGCGCCGCACCATGACTGCCGCACAGCGTTTGTATGAGGCCGGCTTTATCACCTACATGCGTACTGACAGCGTGAACTTGTCAGCAGATGCCATTGCCGCCGCGCGCGACATCATCGGCAAAAACTTCGGCCCTGACTATCTGCCTGAAAAGCCCAATCACTTTAAATCCAAGAGTCAGGCGCAGGAAGCCCACGAAGCTATCCGTCCGTCACATCCTGAGATCACCGCAAATCAGCTGCCCGTCGCCGTCGACAAGGACGGCCAGCGCCTGTATGCCTTGATTTACGCGCGTTATCTGGCCTGTCAGATGACCCCCGAGCGCCATCTGACCACCACCCTTAACATTAAGGCCGGTCCCTTTGGCCTCAAGTGCAGCGGACGTGTGATCTTATTTGACGGTTTTCGCCGGGTGCTTGGCGGCAGCAGCGCCGAGAGCGTGCTGCCCAAGCTTTCGCAAGGCGATGAGCTGCTCTTGGATGACTTAAATCAGGTGCAGCATTTTACCCAGCCCCCGGCACGCTTCTCTGAAGCCACCCTGGTCAAGGAGCTGGACAACGACGGCATCGGCCGCCCGTCCACCTATGCCTCCATCATCGCCACCATTCAGGACCGCGGCTATGTGCGCCTGGAGCGCGGACGCTTCTATGCTGAGAAGATGGGCGAAATCGTCACCGACCGCCTGCGCTACAGCTTTTCTGATCTCATGGATCCGCACTTTACCGCGCAGATGGAGACTGAGCTTGATGAAATTGCCTCGGGCAAGGTCAACTGGATCAATTCGCTCAACAGCTTCTATCACGATTTTTCAGCCCATTTAAAGACCGCCGCGCTGCCGGCTGACAAGGGCGGCATGCCGGACAATCATCCCATCACCATCGATATGCTCTGCCCGCAGTGCGGCAAATATCACATGGCAGTGCACTCCGGCAGAACCGGCATGTTCCTTGCCTGTGAGGGCTATTATGACAAGAACGTTCCGGCCAAGGAGCGCTGCCGCAAGACCCTGGATTTAAAGGAAATCAACCTCAACAAGGCCGCTTCCACTGAGCTTACGGCCGATGAGGAAACCGCGCAGCTGCGCGAGCGCAAGCGCTGCCCCAAGTGCGGCGCCGCCATGGATCCGTACCTTATTGACGAGCACTTAAAGCTGCATCTGTGCGGCAACAGCCCGCGCTGTGACGGCTATCTGTTAGAGAGGGGCGATTTCTCAGATGAAATCGAGAAGGGTCCTGAAGTGACCTGCGAGCGCTGCGGCAGTCCGATGGTGTTAAAGGAAGGACGCTTTGGCAAGTATATGGCCTGCACCAATGCCGAGTGCGGCAATACCCGCAAGATCTTAAAGTCAGGCGAGGTGGCCCCGCCGCGTGAAAAGGCGGTGGATCTGCCCGAGCTGCCCTGTGAGGCTGAAGGCGCCCATTACGTGCTGCGCGACGGTGCCACCGGCATCTTCCTGGCCGCTTCCACCTTCCCGAAGGTCAGGGAAACGAGGCCCCCCAAGGTCTCGGAGTTAAAGCGCTTCAGAGACAGGATTTCACCCAAGTTCTATTACTTAGCTGACGGCCCGGAGACTGATCCGGAGGGCAATCCCTTTGAGGTGCGCTATTCGCGCAAGTTAAAGCAGCAGTATCTCCTTGCGGCCAACGAGCAGGGCAAGACCACCTGCACCGCCTACTTTGATGCAGAGGCCGGGGTGTGGCAGCTCTCTGAGAGCAGCAAGAGCAAGGCTGCAGCATCAGCGGGCAGCGCTTCAGCTGCCAAAAAGAGCACGGCCAAAAAGAGCAGCACCAGGAAGACCACGGCTGCAAAGAAGACCACTTCCACCAGAACCCGCAGAAGCTCCAGCGCTTCTTAAGCTTTGAGCATCAGCCCCTGCAGTCTGCTGCAGGGGCTGATAAGGAACTGACAGAAGAACTGATTGCTACAGGGTGGACGGATAGTTAACGATGTCATAGAGCAGGCGCGAGGCCTGTTCATCATCTTCAGGCAGCAGTGAGGCGGCAGTTTTGGCCTCTGCCATATACTGCCCGGCCTGACGGGCAAACTGCGTCCTGCAAAAGCGCACATAGCGCTCAAGCTCTGCACTTATCAGGCTCTCTCTGAAATTGTCTGCCTGATAGAGAAAATAGAGCTCCTTGAAAAAGGGCGAAGTCCACAGCGGCAGGCGCGGCAGCAGCTGCGGATTTAAGGTGCCGATTTTAAGAAAGAGCTCAAACTCCTTGTCCGTAAGTCTGGCTCTGAACTTGTCAAACAGCGTGGGCGCGGGGTGCACGGACAGCGCCTCACCGGCGGCATCTTTGCCTGAGGCAAAAGCTTCATTTAACAGCGTCTGGGCTTTTTCAAGGTCAAGGTGCAGCCGCTGTTGGCGCTCCTTCGTGAGGATGGATGCCGGGGCAATGAGCTGCGGCTCACAGAGCTGCAGATCAGTAACATCAAGAGAAAGATCCGGGCTGCAGCGCAAAACCTTGGCGGTGCTGGCACCTGCTGCAAACTCCATGGTGCGCAAAAGATAAAACTGGCTGCCGTCACAGGCAATTAAAGTGCGCCCGTCCTGCAGGCTCTGCGCAAGGCGCCGCTCGCGCTCAGCCCGGCCTTTGAGGCAGAAGCTTAAAATCGCATTGTCGCTGCGCTTAAGGGCAGTGAGCAGCAATGCCAGCCCCTTTGCCCGGTCTGCAAGTTTGCTGCCGTTAACGTGCAGCTGCAGTGCCTTTTCTGCGCCATTGAGAGAAGCGCAGTCAGCTGCTTTGAGCTGATGGAGGGTGCCAAACAGGCGCGCGGCCTGCAGCACCACCTTCAGATCAAGAAGGTCGCGCTGTTTAAAGAGCTGCGGCAGCTTAAAGCAGCGCAGGCTCAAGGCATCGGTGTAGTACAGATACTTAAAGCCAAAACACACCGGCAGCACATGCTCCGGGGCGGTCAGGCTGTCAAGCTCCGCTAAAAATTCGTATTCCGTAAGCCCGTGCTCAAACAGCTGCGGCAAAATGCCCTGCTTGAACAGGTAGATGGGATTTGGCAGCACGTAGGGCGGTCTTTTGATGCGCAGCAGGGTGTTTTCCCCGGCCGGATTGAGTGCGGCATCCGTGCGGCTTACGGCTATGCCGCCCAAGCGCGCCCTGAGGCCGGGGGCGCTCAGGGGCAGTGGCAGCATGAACAGATATTGAGATTGTGCAGTCTGCAGCATTATTTGAACTGCTTTTGACTGCTGTCGTATTCAAAGCCTGCCCTCTTTAATTTGGCACAGAGCTTTGCTTCATCGATTTCGTGCGCTTTGCACAGATCGGTAAGACTGGAGTAATCATCGCGCAGCTGCATATTAACCGCGCTTACCAGAATATAAGGATCCATGCTCTCATAACGCGACAGTGAAATGGGCATTTATTCCTCCTTGCCGGATGTTTCCTGCTGCTCGTCTTCGATGACGATTTCAATGGTATCACGCATGGATTTGACGAGCTCAACAGCCTCCTTGACGGAAGCTGCGCGCGCCAGGGCAACGCCTAAGCGGCGCTCACCGTCAATATCGGGCTTGCCAAAAATGCGCACAGCAGTGTTTTTGCCCAGGGCCAGGGCCTTATCGATATTCTTGTAGCTGATCTTATTGCCCTTGCCCTCGCCCAGCAGAGCAGCGGATGCTGACGGGCCGTGGAATGCAATTTCCTCACCGATGGGCAGACCGAGCAGGGCGCGCACATGCAGGGCGAACTCGGAGAGATCCTGGGAAATCATGGTCACCATGCCGGTGTCATGCGGGCGGGGTGAGAGCTCGGAGAAAATCACGTTCCTGCCGGCAATAAAGAGCTCCACACCAAAGATGCCAAAGCCGCCTAAGGCCTTGACCACAGTGGAGGCAATGCGCTTGCATTCAATTAAGATGTCATCATCCAGGGGCTCGGGCTGCCAGGACTCATGATAGTCGCCGTTTACCTGATGATGGCCGATGGGCTCACAGAAATGGATGCCGTCCACCGCGTGGATGGTCAGCAGGGTGATCTCACGGTCAAATTTGACAAAGCCCTCGACGATGACGCGGTTTTCATGGCCGCGGCCTTCGGTGCAGGCCTTCTGCCAGGCCTCTTCAATGTCCTTTTCACTCTTTAATGTGCTCTGGCCTTTGCCCGATGAGCTCATGATGGGCTTCATGATGCAGGGGAAACCGACCTTGTCGATGTTCTCGCGGATCTCTTCCTCGCTTGAGGCAAAGAAGAAAGGTGAAGTCGGCAGATTTAAGGTATTGGCCGCCAGGGTGCGGATGGCCTCACGGTTCATGGTGATGTTGGCGGCATTGGCTGAGGGCACCACTCTTAAGCCCTCGTTCTGCTCCAGCTGTAGCAGCACCTCAGTGGCGATGGCCTCGATCTCCGGGATCACCACATCGGGTTTGACCTGATGAATGAGGTTTAACAGCGCCTCACGGTCTTTCATGTTGAGCACGGCCTTGGCAGAGGCCACCTGCATGGCCGGGGCATTGTCGTAACGGTCGCAGGCGATGACCTTGATGCCGTAGCGCATCAGCTCGATGGCCACTTCTTTGCCAAGCTCACCCGAGCCCAGAAGCAGGGCAGTGGTGGGGTGTGAAAATTTAGCGGTAGTTAAATCTAATGCTTTGCTCATGACCTTCTATTTCTCTTTAAATCCAAACAAACTGATACGCCTGGGTTTTTGTGCAGCAGGCCGCCGCTCTTTTGATTTAAGTTCAAAGGGCGCCTTGATGCGACAAAAATGCTGAGGGCTGTATTCTGCTCAATGGCCCATATTATAATGTATTCTCGACTTAGACGGCGCTTTTGTGCGCTGTGCGGACTATTTAGTGAGAGCGTTTTGTTTTATGCGTATATTGGCAGATGAGGCCCTTCCCAATGCTCCGGAGGTATTTTCCGTCTTCGGCCGGGTGGAGCTTAAAGCAGGCAGACAGATTAATGCTGATGATGTGTCGGATGCCGATGCGCTCATTATCCGCTCGGTCACCCGGGTGGATGCAGATTTGCTGTCCAAAGCCCGCTGCCTCAAATTTGTCGGCACCGCCACGGCAGGTTTTGATCATGTCGATTTGCAGCTTTTAAAAGAGCGCGGCATTGCCTTTGCCACAGCCCCGGGCTCCAACTGCATCAGCGTAGGCGATTACCTGCTCTCAGCCCTGCTGGTGCTCTCACAGCGCTATGGCCTTGAACTTAAGGGCAAAACCCTGGGGATCGTGGGCTGCGGACACACCGGCACGCAGGTGATGAAAAAGGCACAGGCCCTGGGCATGCACACCATATTGCGCGATCCGCCGCTGTTAGAGCGCGGTCATGCCGAATGCGGTGCGTCGCTTGAGGAGATCCTCGCCTGTGACTTTGTATCCCTGCACGTGCCGCTGGAAAAGTCAGGCCCGCTTAAGACTTATCATTTGATTGGGCGCGATGAACTGGCCGCCATGCACGACGGGGCATTTCTCATTAACGCCTCGCGCGGCAGTGTGGTGGACAATCAGGCGCTGCTTGACGTGTTAAAGTCAGGACGCCT
>JADINH010000099.1 GCA_017694225.1 Candidatus Avisuccinivibrio stercorigallinarum | reverse complement strand
GCCGCATGCGGCGGATGAAAACGGCCTGAACGAGCTCTTTGCCTGCTTCTCCGAGCAGCAGGAGCTGAAGCTTGACAACTTCTCCTTTGAGCATCAGGGGCAGCAGGTTTCTCTCTCCGGTGAAAGCTCCGCACGCTTTGATTTTGCAGCCCTGAAGGCCAGAAGCATGCAGGCTGACTTTAACTTAAAGGGCGGTGCCATTTTTGTAAATGAGCTGGCTGGTGATGATTACGGCCCGGCATTGGCTGAAATGTGCCGTCAGGGGCAGGTTAATTTTGACGGCAGCAGCTATCAGAGCCGTCTTACCATCAATGACAAGGACATCAGACTGAACGGCCTGCCGCTCAAGCTGCAAAGTGAGAGCGATGCCGTGTATTAGCAGACTGCGGTCCTGTGCTGCGCCTCTTGCCGGCGCAGCACAAAAAATCCTGAAAAAACAAAGACTTAACAAAATCCATGTTTTTGTCTCTTTTTTGCAGCGCTACAATCGCCATATCGCGTTAACTTTTTAGGAGAGACTTATGCGCTTTTTCAAACTGGCCGCCGCTGCAGCCGCCTTAGTGTTTTCATCTTTAATCCTTACCGCCTGCGGCGGTGATGATTCCGCTGTCGATACCTCCACCCCGGAGGGCACTGCCACTGCCTTTATGCAGAAGGCTTTTGACGGCGATGTACCGGGCATGGTCGGGCTGTTAAACATGGGCCCTGAAGAGCAGCAGTACAAAGAGCAGATTGAGGGCAAGCTCGACCTTATGGCCAAGGATGTGCAGAGTAAAGCCCAAAAGCACGGCGGTGTCGACAAACTTGAAGCTGTGGGCAGTGAAGAGTGGAAGAACGGCGCCATCAGGGTGCGGGTAAAGAGCACCTTTAAGGACGGCACAGACCGCACTGAGCGGGTGATCGTGGAAAAAGTTGGGGATGTCTGGAAAGTTAAGCTGTAAGCACTGAGCACACTTAACTGCTGCGCAAAACGGATTTGCCGCGTGAAGCTAAAACTGCTCTGTTCAGTGGGCGCTGTCCTCTGTGCCGCTGTGCTGCTGCCCAGTGACAGCAGGCCGCATCTGACTGGTCTGATGCCTGATGCACTTTCATCCTGTCCGCAGCTTGCAGTGGGTGACATCGTGCTGCGCCAGGGCATGGGCGCTGACAGCGTGGTGATAGCGCAGGTGTCAGGCGGCTCCTACTCACATGTGGGCATGGTCGCCCGGGTGGAGCCTGAGGTGGTGGTGATTCATGCGGCGACCACTGATCTGCCCGATCCCAGGCGGCACAATCAGGTGATAGCAAGCACTTTGCCGGATTTTGCGGCAAAGGCCGTGCGCCTGGCGGTCAAGCGCTATCAGCTTGCTGACAATGAGCGCGGGGAGATTGCGCTGTATCTTGAGAGCATGCTCGGTGAGCCCTTTGTGCTCGACGGGCGCAAAGGCAGCCTTTACTGCTCAACCCTCGTTCAGCGTGCCTTAAGTCCTTATCTGCCCCTGGATGGTATTGATTATAATTATGTGGAGATGCCGGTATTTTCCGGCTGGTATCTGTTTCCCGAGCAGTTTATGCTCGACAGGCGCAGCCGCCTTATCTTTAAGACAGCCGCTCAGAACAGATAAAACCATTAACCATTAGCAGAAGCAAAGCTGAGAGCTGCTCTCAGTTGGAGTTTGTATGAGATTTTTAAAAGCTGCTTTAACTGCCCTGACCCTGGCCGCCGCTGCCCTGCTTTTTACCGGCTGCGGTGATGACGATGCTGCTGCCAAGGCTGCCGTAACCTATACCCAGAGCGCCCTTGAGGGCAACACCAAGGGTGTGATGTCGGTGATTTATGCTGGTGAAGTGTCCGAGAGCGTAAAGTCGCAGCTTGAGGACAAGCTCTCCATCCTAATTCAGGCAGCCGCTGCCGAGGCCCGTGCGCACGGCGGCCTGGAAAAGATCGCAGCCGGTGAAGTCAGCTTCGAGGGGGAGGACAAGAACGTGGCCCTGGTGCCGGTGGATTACACCTTTAAGGACGGTACTGAACGGCATGACAAGGTGCGCCTCATCAAAGTCAATGGCGACTGGAAAGTGAAGATGTAGGCTGCTGCGGAGAATAAGCATGAGCTCAAATCAAGACGAAACCGCCGCCCTGCGTGAGGCATTGCATGGTGTCTGTTGTGTTAAACGCAAATATTCCTATGCGCTCGTTAAGGGCAGGAGCATCTGGCTGCCGGATAAGGGCTATCCTAAAAAGGTAGATCGCGTCAATATTGGAAGCATCAGCTTGGATGATCCAAGAGGCGAATGTGTCTTTAATGAGGCTTTTTTCAGCGGGCATCCTGAGTTTAAGAACTGGCATGTCTACCGCGCAGGCCCTGGAGACTATAGATTTGCAAAGCGGACGGAGGAGGAGCTGAGGCAGCCGCTGCCGGTGTTAAAGCGGGGCAGACGCAAGGCGGCAGCCAGGGCCGCTGTTTCCCTGGCGGAGCCGGAGCAGGGGCGCTGGGGCGCGGTTTATTTTTTGCGCTCTTTTTATGCGAACACGACTTCAGGCAAAATCCTCAAAGAGCTGCTGGAGCCGTACTGGTATGAGCGGCTGCTGCTCCTGCTCTGCACCGGGATGTTCCACGGTTTTGAGTATCAGGAACTTACTGCCAAATGCAGGGAGTTCTGCGGATCGCATATTGGTTTTGCGCTCGATAAGTTTGACGGCAGTACGCTTGACGGGCTTATCAATGAGCTTTCAGCAAGAAAGGTGTTTGATCATCTGTTCTCCCGCAAGGTGGAGCTGCTCCGGCTGCAGGAAAATAACGTAAATCCCGTGGTTTATGACTGCAACTGTTCCATGGCACTGGGCGGCGCATACCTTAATCTGCTTACCCTGATAGATGAGGACAGCGGCGAGCTCTACGATGTTAAGGTGTATCCCGAGTTCGATGAGCTGCAGGGGGAGGCAGATGAGCTCGCCCAAATGCAGCAGGCCTGCCGGGATCTTAAGGTTAAAGCCCGTGCTCTGCGCATGGTCAGCAGCCGCTTCTCCTTCGCGGCAGATGAATTAACCCGCCTGCTGACGTGCTGCTGTGACTTCCTGGTGGGAGTGGAGCCTTTAAACAAGTTCTTTAAGGGGCTGGTTCTGAAAGAAGGGAAAGCCCTGCTTAAGGGCAGCGGCATCAGCATTATCGACGATAAAAACCGTGCATGTAATTTTGCTTCCACCCGCGTGGCTGCAAGCTCGCTCTTTGATCCCAAGTTAAGCGGAGATAAAGACCGCCCGGTCTATCTGCATTTTATCTTTCAGCAGCAGAAGGATCGGGAGTTTATGTATTTCTGGGATCGGGCGCTTGGTGAGCTCAATGCCAAATTCCCGCAGGGCGGAGCTGAAGACTGTCCGGCTTTAGGCATTAGCACCGCGGCTCTGCTTGAGCGCGGTCTGGCGCAGTATTCTCCTGAAGATAAGCGTTATGTCTATGTAGAAAAGGCGCTGACCAGGGCGCGAATAAGCAGCAGCGTGCTGGTGCTGGCCAGCAGCTTCTGCACAGATCCAGGCGAGGCGCTGCGTCTTTTTGGGCAGGTGTATCAGGTCAGAGAGGGCTATGGGGCCCTGCCGGATAATGCAGCGCAATATAAGGTTACCGCGGCGGTGGAGCAGCGCGAGACCTGCCGGCTGCTGCTCTGTGCGCTGTTGTCTGAGTTTGAGCAGCAGCTGCGGCTGAAGTTAAAAGAGTTTTATGCCTGCAGGCACAGTGCCGGCATGCTTGAGAAAATCCAGCCGGAAATTACGCTGCCTGAGCTTTTATCTGAGCTTGATCACATTGAAGCCAAACGGCAGGCCGACGGCTCTTTCGTGGCGCTTGACAGGAAGATGCTCTCAGATCTATCAGCCGATGCCGCAGGTTTTATTAACTGGCTTGGGCTCAAGCCCATTGAGGCTGAATGATGCTGGACAAAAGGGCGGGCTGAAAATTCAAAGGCCCTGCCGGTGTTGACCGGCAGGGCCCCGCCTGAAGGCTTTTGAATCTTGGTGGAGATGGCGGGATTTGAACCCGCGTCCCAAAAGGCTTCATCTTCAGTACTACATGCTTAGGCAGTCTTTAATCTCGATACCAAGCTGCGGACAGCCACGCCACTTAATATCCATCCTGTAATTTTCTTTAATGCTTCCCTGACAGGCGGCAGTTCCACACGAGCTGATGAAAAACTGACCCCAGCAAGACTAAGCGTCACCAGCAAGGCTTAGAACTGAGGGCTCTCAGCAGGTTATTAAGCTGCGAGGGCGAAGTTTTCGTCGTTTGCGACTATTTTTTTGCGGCTGTTTAACGAGGTACCACACCTCGACATGCACCTTGGAATCCACGCTTCCGGTCGAATCCAGAATCATCCCCAGGCAAAGAACGATCTTACAAAAAAGCGGGCACTGGCGCAAGACCTAGCGGAACGATTTTTTCATGATGCGTTCCTTGTCGCGCTGCCACTGCTTGTCCTTGATGCTGTCGCGCTTGTCATGCTCCTGCTTGCCGCGGGCCAGACCGATTTCAAGCTTAGCCCAGGAGCCCTTCCAGTACATGCGCAGCGGGATGATGGTATAACCAGCGCGCTGGGCATGGCCGATAAGCTTGTTGATCTCGCGGCGGTTTAACAGCAATGTGCGGGTGCGCGTCGGATCGCAGACCACAAAGGCACAGGAGTTCTTAAGCGGGCTGATGGTCGCACCGATAAGCAGCATCTCGCCGTTTTTCGGGGTGACATAGGCCTCTGAAATATTGCACTTGCCCGCGCGCAGTGATTTTACTTCCCAGCCCTGCAGCGACAGACCGGCCTCAAAGCGTTCTTCAATAAAATAATCGTGCTGCGCCCTGCGGTTTACCGCAATCACGTTGTCAGCAGTCTTTTTCTTCTTCTTTTGAGCCATGATAATTCCTTAAGGCAAAGCCGGGGGACAGTAACTGTTTTCCCGTGCGCTCTGCACACTGCGGCAGATCACTGCCGGTTAAATCTTTATAACTTTTTTGCTGTGGTGTTCTAATTTTGTATTTGCAGGCCGGTTTCGTGCTTTCTCCGCAGTGCCTGCCTCAGTTGGCGGAGGGCAAAAGTTAAGCTTAAAAATGTTAAACCTGTTAAGAGCAGAAGAATTTTAGCACAAGCAGGGCCGCTGCGCGGGGTGCTTTGAGCCCCTGCTGCGGCAGCGGACAGCCGCCTTAAGGCAGCAAACTTATTAAAACTGACAAAAAGCTGCCTTTTTCTTGCAAGATCTGTGCGCTGTGCTCAATAAATTTCGCTCACAAAACGTACAATAGAGCATACGCAGGCGGTTAACTGCCGCCTCTTGGGGCCGATATAAAAATCAGGCAGCAGAAATTTTGGGTAAGTCGTAAGTCTATGAGTGAAAGCATGGCAGGGCAGGCTGCACCGGCAGCTGCAAAGAATAAGAAAAGCGGCGGCTTGGGCCGGGCGCTTAAAGGTCTGCGCATTTTCAGATTAAGCATTCAGCAGCGCGTGACTTTCAGTCAGCTGCTTTACATTGTGCTCTTTGCCGTGGCTGCCGTATTGATCTTTCTGGCCAATCACAATCAGCAGGATCGCCTGGAGAGCATCGGCGTTGACGGCGTCTATCAGGTGGGTTCGTATGCAGCCAGGATCGATTCGCAGTTAATGCAGGCCGGCGCTGAGATGATCAAAATCAGTGAAGGCCGTTCGTCCAATAAGAGCATCCCGGCTCTTACCGCGATAAAAGATGTGTATGCCGCGCTGCAGACGCAGCTTGAGCTTTTGCCGCCATCTCCGGTCAAAGAGGAGCTTGATGCAGCCTTCAGGGATTACTTAAAGCCCGGCATTGAGGAGTTTGATGCGCTGGCCCGGGCTCTGTCAGATGGGCGGCAGGTGCAGGGCGATGACATCGTGCGGGCCTCGGAGAAGATCTATCACGGCACCGGCCTGTTAAATCAGGGCTCGTCAGACAGCATCTACCGCGCCGCCACCGGAGCCACCGAGCTGCTGCGCTGGGGCACACTGGCGGTGCTGATCGGCCTTGGGGTGATGATCGCCTGCTTTGTGCTGACTTATGTGTCGCTGCGCCGCTCGCTGCACACCAATACTGATCTGCTGCTGCAGGCCCTGCGCCGGGTGGAACAGGGCGATCTCACGGTGCGCGTTGATCTCGATGCCGGGGATGAAATCGGCGTGATCTCGCGCCTTGCCAACAGTTTTGTGGAAAGCTCAGATAAGACTTTGGGGCTTATTCAGGAGGATATTGAGCGTCTGCACGGCATGGTGGGCACCAACCGCACGGCGGTTGACAATACCAATGAGGCGATTTTGGATCAGCGCAACAAGGCGCAGTATGTGACCAATGCCACCGCCGAAATGGAACAGGCCGTGGAAAAGGTGGCTGAGTTTGCCAAGTCCACCCTCGATGAAGTCAAAAACGCAGAACAGGCCTCTGAGACCTGCCGCATGACCATGTCCGACAATATCACCACCACCCACACGCTGTCAGACCGGCTGCGCGCCTCGTCAAATGCCATCAACCGCATTCATGATATGGGCGATAAGATTAAATCCATCGTCAAGACCATTGATGACATTGCCGATCAGACCAATCTGCTGGCACTCAATGCCACCATTGAGGCAGCCCGTGCCGGTGATGCCGGACGCGGCTTTGCCATTGTGGCAGAGGAGATCCGCAATCTGGCCAGCAAGACCGCACTTTCAACCAAGGAAGTGGGCACCACCATCGGGGAGCTCGATGACGCCGTGATTAATTCCGTCAAGGTGATGGCAAGCTGCGAGGGGGAGATGAACAATTCGCTCTCCCAAAGCTCCAAGGCCAATTCCTCCATTGAAGAGATCATGGGCATTATCGCCACCATCAGCGATATGTCCGAGCAGATTGTCAGCTCCTGCGAGCAGCAGGCGGCCTCAGCCGGTGAAATCAACCGCTCCATTGCCAATATTTCCAAGCTCACTGAGGACAGCTATGAGCAGATGTCCGGCATTCATGCCTCGATGTCTGAGCTTGACGAACTGGCCTCCAGCCAGGCGCAGGTGCTGCAGCGCTTTACCTTAAGCAGAAGGCAGGCATAAGCGGATAGAAAGATGGGGGTGAGGGCGCGGGCGCCCTTCCTTAGTAAATCTGCAGCGGGCAAACCTGCAGATTTTTGGCTTTTGTACGGGGCGCTCTGAGCACACTCCGGGCTTTTGTGTCTGCAACATTTGCATTGGCGTGTTAAGAATGCGCAAAATCATGTTAAAATTTCCGGGCTACCCTATCTGAATTTGTGATCGGAGCAGGGCTAATTTTTTTCACAAAGGAGCATATTATTATGGCATTAAGTGTTGAACAGAAAGCTAAGATTGTGGCTGAGTTTGGTCGCAGCGAGGGTGACACCGGTTCACCTGAGGTCCAGATTGCACTTCTGACCTACAGAATTGCTGATCTGCAGCCTCATTTCCAGACCCACAAGAAGGACCATCACAGCCGCCGCGGTTTACTGCGCATGGTTGCACAGCGCCGCAAGCTTTTGGACTACTTAAAGTCATCTGACTTAGACCGCTATTTAGCAATCGTTGAGAAGCTCAAGCTTCGCCGCTAATTGCAAATGGCGCGGGCGGCCTCTGGCCGCCCAAATTTTAGAAGATCCTTGTCAGCAGGTTGGATGAATAACAAAAAATAAAAAGGATCTTGGATTTGGAGATTGTTTAATGAATTTAAAGCCAATTACCCGCACCTTTAAATATGGCCGCCACACTATCACTTTAGAAACAGGTGCAATTGGCCGTCAGGCAGATTCTGCCGTCATGGCCTCTATGGACGATACCACCGTCCTTGCTACTGTAGTCTGCAACCGCCGCGAGCAGGTCGAAGGCCGCGACTTCTTCCCCTTAACTGTCAACTATCAGGAACGTGCCTACGCGGCAGGCAAGATCCCGGTATCCTTCTTCAGAAGAGAGGGCAGAGCCAGTGAAGGTGAGACCTTAATTGCCCGTCTCATTGACCGCCCGCTGCGTCCTTTGTTCCCGGACGGTTTCGTCAATGAAGTTCAGGTGGTGGTGACTGTGATGTCCGCCAATCCTGAGATCCCCACCGATATCATCTCCATCATCGGCGCTTCAGCCGCCCTGGCCACCTCCGGCCTGCCCTGGAACGGCCCGTTAGGCGCCGCCCGCGTGGGCTACATCGACGGTCAGTATGTGTTAAATCCGCTGACCTCCGAGACTGAGAAGTCACAGCTTGACTTAGTGGTCGCCGGCACCAAGCAGGCCGTGGTGATGGTGGAATCCGAAGCCAAGATCCTGCCTGAGGATGTGATGCTCGGTGCTGTGATGTTCGGCCAGGAACAGCAGCAGTCCGTGATCGCTGAAATCGAAGCCTTTAAGGCCCAGGTAAACCGCGAAGTGTGGGACTGGCAGAAGCCTGCTGAGGATGCTGAGTTAATTCAGACCGTCAAGGCTGAGGCTGAAGCTGCCGTCGGCGATGCTTTCCTGATCGTGGACAAGCTGGAGCGTCAGAACAAGCTGGCTGAAATTGAAGCTGCCGCGATTGAAAAGATCTGCGCCATGAAAGAAGAGTGGGCCGAGAAGCAGCAGGATGTGGCCAAGATCTTCTTTGAGCTTGAGCGCACCATTGTGCGCAACCGTATTTTGGACGGCAAGCCGCGCATTGACGGCCGCACCCTGCGCATGATCCGTCCGATTACCGTCGCTGCCGGCGTGCTGCCGCGCGTGCACGGTTCTGCGCTGTTCACCCGCGGTGAGACCCAGGCCATCGCCACCTGCACCTTAGGCTCTGAGCGCGATGCCCAGACCTTTGAGGACATGACCGGCGTCAGATCCGACAGATTTATTCTGCACTACAACTTCCCGCCGTACTGCGTTGGTGAGACCGGCCTTATCGGTTCACCCAAGCGCCGCGAGATCGGCCACGGGCGCCTGGCTAAGCGTGCCCTGCGCGCCGTGCTGCCGGATGCCGAGAGCTTCCCTTACACCATCCGCGTGGTCTCTGAGATTACCGAGTCCAACGGCTCTTCCTCCATGGCCTCCGTCTGCGGCGGCTCCCTGGCCTTATTTGACGCCGGCATTCCCTGCAAGGCGGCAGTGGCCGGCATTGCCATGGGCCTCGTCAAGGAAGGTGATCGCGTAGCCATCCTCACTGACATCATGGGCGATGAGGATCACTTAGGCGACATGGACTTCAAGGTGGCCGGCACCTCCGAGGGCGTGACCGCACTGCAGATGGACATCAAGACTGACGGCATTACCCGTGAGATCATGCAGCAGGCTTTAACCGATGCTCATGCAGCCAGAATGCACCTCCTGTCCATCATGGCCAAGGCTCTGCCGGCACCGCGCGCCCAGCTCTCTGAGTACGCACCGCGCATCTCCACCATGCAGGTTCCGCCTGAGAAGGTCAAGGACATCATCGGCAAGGGCGGCTTTAACATCCGCGCCATTCAGGCTGCCACCAATGCTGCCATCGACATCAATGATGACGGTTTAGTGCGCATTGCTGCTTCTTCCGCTGCTGCAGCACAGAAGGTGGTTGACATGATCTCCGAGCTGCTCGTAGAAGTTGAGGTGGGCAGAGATTATGAGGGCAAGGTTGTGCGCATCACCGATTTCGGCGCCTTCGTCAACATTCTGCCCGGCCGTGACGGTCTGGTGCACATCTCCCAGATCGCCGACGAGCGCGTGGACAACGTTTCTGACTATCTGCGCGTGGGCGACAAGGTGCGCGTGCGCGTGCTGGACATCGATGAGGCCACCGGCCGCATCAGACTGTCCATCAAGGCAATCACTGATGAGCAGCTCAAGGCCGCTGCAGCCCAGGCTGAAGCAGCCGCTCAAGAGATGCCTTCAGATGAAAATATGTAATTTGTATTAACCAAAATAAACAGGCCCTCCGTGCGAGGGCTTTTTTGCTTGTCATGAGGTAACTATGGCAACCCGCGAACATTTCTCCACCCGCCTGGGCTTCCTGCTGATTTCCGCAGGCTGCGCCATCGGTCTTGGCAATGTGTGGCGTTTCCCCTTCATCACCGGACAGTATGGCGGCGCCATCTTTGTGCTTATCTATCTGTTCTTTTTGGTGTTCTTCGGCGTACCGCTTTTGACCATGGAGTTCTCCATAGGCAGAGCCTCCCGCCGCTCCCTGGCGCAGTCCTTTGAGACCCTGGAGAAGAAGGGCACCTGCTGGCACTTGAACAAGTACTGGATGATCGCTGGCAACTATGTGCTGATGTCCTTTTACAGCGTGGTCACCGGCTGGATGCTGCTTTACTGCGTCAAGGGCTTTATGGGTGAGTTCGGCGTCAACACTTCAGCTGAAGCCTCGGCTGCGGCATTCAACGGCATGCTGGCCTCTCCTGCCACCATGATGGTGAACATGATCGCGGTGACTGCCGTGTCCTTCGGCATCTGCGCCTGCGGCCTGAGAAAGGGCGTGGAGCGCATCACCAAGCCGATGATGATTCTGCTTTTCGTGCTGCTCATTTTCATGGCCTGCCGTTCCTTCTCGCTGCCAGGCTTTAAAGAGGGCATTTCCTATTACCTCGCGCCCAATCTCGACAATTTAGCCAAGAACGGCCTGCTGGAGGTGATTTCAGCTGCCATGGCCCAGGCTTTCTTCTCGCTGTCCATCGGCGTGGGCGCCATGCAGATTTTCGCCACCTATATGAACTCAGATCACACTCTGCTCTCTGAGTCCTTCTCCATCATGATCTTAAACACTCTGGTGGCCCTTTTGGCCGGCATGATCATTTTCCCGGCCTGCTTCAGCTATGACGTCGAGCCCGGCCAGGGGCCAGGCCTCATTTTCGTCACCCTGGTATCCGTGTTCTCCAACATGGAAAACGGTGCCTTCTGGGGCAGCCTGTTCTTCATGTTCATGCTCTTTGCTGCGCTCTCCACCCTGATTGCCGTGTTTGAGAACATTATCGCCATCACCATGGAGTACTTCACCACCTCAAGACGCCGTGCCGTGATGATAAATTTCTGCGTGATCCTGGTCATCAGCCTGCCCTGCCTGTTTGGCTTTAATGCCTTAAGCGGTGTGCATCCTTTGGGCGGCAATTCCACTTTCCTTGACCTGGAGGACTTTATTATCTCCAACAACATTCTGCCGCTGGGCGCCTTCTGCTATCTGGGCTTTATCTGCTGGCGCGGCGGCTGGGGCTTTGACAAGTTCCTCGATGAGGCCAACCGCGGCAAGGGCATGAAGCTCCCGCGCTGGGGTCTGCCTTATTATCGTTATGTGCTGCCAGTGGTGATCATCTTCCTCATTGGCAACTGCTACTACAATGTATTTTTTGCAGGTTAAGGAGATTTAATGGCTCGAGAGCAATTTTCATCGCGCCTTGGGTTCCTGCTGATTTCAGCAGGATGTGCCATCGGCCTTGGCAATGTGTGGCGCTTTCCGTACATCACCGGACAGTACGGCGGCGCTGTATTCGTTTTAATCTACATCGGCTTCCTGCTGCTCTTTGGTCTGCCGATTTTAACCATGGAGCTGGCTGTCGGCCGCGCCTCGCGCAAGAGCCTGGGCCACTCCTTTGAGGTCTTAAAACCTGGCAGCAAATGGTATTTAAACAAGTTCTGGATGATCCCGGGCAACTACATCCTGATGGCCTTCTACAGCCTGGTCACCGGCTGGATGCTCTATTACGCCGTCCTGATGTTCTCAGGCTCATTTGGGGAAAATATTGATCAGGCAGCCGCCGGCAGCTACTTTAATGATCTGCTCGCGCGCCCTGGCATTCAGTTCATCTGCGCCTTTGTGCTCATTGTCGGCTCCTTTGCCGTCTGTGCCTTCGGTCTGCGCCGCGGTGTGGAGCGCATCAACAAACCGATGATGCTGCTTTTATTCCTGCTGCTCGTTTTCATGGCTCTGCGCTCCTTTACCCTGCCGGGCTTTAAGGAAGGCATCTCCTATTATCTGATGCCAAACTTAGAGAACATGCAGCGCGAGGGCATCGGCACGGCACTGTCTGCTGCCATGGGCCAGGCCTTCTTCACCCTGGGCCTGGGTGTCGGCTCAATTCAGATCTTCGGCTCTTACATGAACCGCAAGTACACCCTGGGCTATGAGGCCGTGGTCATCACCGCCCTTGACACCTCGGTGGCCTTTTTAGCCGGCATCGTGATCTTCCCGGCCTGCTTCAGCTACGCCGTGGAGCCAGGTCAGGGCCCGGGACTTATTTTCGTCACCCTGGTATCCGTATTCTCACACATGGAGTACGGTGCCATCTGGGGCGGCATCTTCTTTGTCTTTATGCTTTTTGCTGCAGTCACCACATTGATTGCCGTATTTGAGAACATCATTGCCATCTGCATGGAAGTGTTCGGCATCAGCCGCATCAAGTCCGTGGTGGTCAACTGCATTGTGGTGATCCTGCTCGGGCTGCCCTGCCTGCTTGGTTACAATGTCTGGTCAGACGTGCATCCTTTAGGCGGCAGCAGCACCATTCTGGACACCTATGACTTCGTGCTGTCAAACAACATTCTGCCTTTTGGCACCACCTGCTATATTCTGTTTGTGGTGTTAAAGCGTGGCTGGGGTTTTGACAATTACTTAAAGGAAGTCAATACCGGCATCGGTTTCAAGATTCCGCGTGCGGCCAAGTGGTATTACCGCTGCGTGCTGCCCATCGTGATTTTAGCGCTCTTTATTCAGGGCTACATTGGGATTTTCGGCTAGGAAAGATAAATCATGGCAGATAACAGAGAACAATTTAAAACCCGCCTCGGGTTCCTGCTCATCGCCGCGGGCTGCGCCATCGGCCTGGGCAACGTGTGGCGCTTCCCTTACATTACCGGCATGTACGGCGGAGCCATTTTCGTCATCATCTATTTGTGCTTCCTGCTCGGCGTCGGCATGCCGCTTCTGACCATGGAGCTGGCAGTCGGCCGTGCCTCCCGCCGCTCGATAGCCCGTGCCTATGAAGTGCTGGAGCAGCCCAAGACCAAGTGGCACTTGAACAAGTACTGGCAGATCCCGGGCTCCTACATTCTGATGTCCTTCTACGGCCTCATTACCGGCTGGCTGTTCTATTATTGCGTGCGTTCCTTCACCGGCGGCTTTGAGCACGGCATGACCCAGCAGATGGCAGCCGTAGAGTTCTCTGAACTGCTGGCCAATCCGCTGACCATGTTTGTGTGCATGACTACCGTGGTGGTGGTGTCCTTTGTGATCGTGGCCATGGGCGTGGTGCGCGGCGTGGAGCGCATCACCAAGCCGATGATGATCCTGCTTTTCGTGCTGCTTATTTTCATGGCGGCCAGATCAGTGACCCTGCCGGGCTTTGAAGCTGGCATGGAGTACTACTTAAAGCCTGACTGGTCAAAGCTTGAGGAGCACGGCCTGATGGAAGTGCTGTGGGCGGCCATGGGCCAGTCCTTCTTTACCTTGTCGGTGGGCCAGGGCTCCATTGAGATCTTCGGCACCTATATGGACAAACAGCACACCCTCGCCAAGGAAGCCACCTTTATCTGCGGCCTAGACACCACCGTGGCCCTGCTGGCCGGTGTGGTGATTTTCCCCGCCTGCTTCAGCTATGCTGTGCAGCCGGACTCCGGCCCGAGCCTGCTCTTTGTCACCCTGAACACCGTGTTCTCCAACATGTCAGGCGGCGGCTTCTGGGGCGGCCTGTTCTTCCTCTTCATGGTGTTTGCGGCCGTGTCGACCCTGATTGCCGTGTTCGAGAGCATTATCGCCATCTCGATGGACTTGTTCTCCGTCTCCCGCCGCAAGGCCGTGGTGGTGAACTTCTGCATCATCATGCTGCTCTCCATCCCCTGTCTGCTTGGTTTCAATTACTTAAGCGACATTCACCCCTTAGGCGGCAATTCTACTATTCTGGACTTCCAGGACTTCCTGATTTCCAACAATATTCTGCCTCTGGGCTCACTGCTCTTTGTGCTCTTTATTACCGCCAAGAGCGGCATGGGCTTTAAGAATTATTTAGCCGAGTGCAATACCGGACACGGCCCCAAGATCAAGCCGTTCTTCTACTGGTATTTCCGCTTTGTGCTGCCGATTGTGATTGGCGTGCTGCTCATTGCAGGCTACGTCAACATCTTCGGTTAAGCTTAACGATTTGTCTCCAAAATAAGAGTACAGCAGGATCCGGCCATAGCGCCGGATCTTCTTTTTGCGCCAGGGATTTTTCCTGCCAAAAGCGGTAATTTTGCCGCTTTCACCAGCGGTTTTTGCGTTATCATGCTAAACACTACAGCATACTAAAG
>JADINH010000098.1 GCA_017694225.1 Candidatus Avisuccinivibrio stercorigallinarum | reverse complement strand
CGCCTTTATATCTCATTATCCCGGCCTTTGTGCTCATCGGCTTTGGCATGTCCAATATCACGCCGCTGGCCTACAGCGCCGCCGGACGGCAGCGTGAAATGCCGCTTTTGCCGGCTGTCAGCATCATGTCCACCGCAGGCTACGGCGGCCTGCTGACCGGCCCTGCACTGCTTGGGTTCATCGCCTACGGCCTGAGCCTGGAGGCGGTGTTTGGCTTTCTGGCAGTGCTCACAGTCATGAGCTTTACCCTCATTGTGCTGCTGCGCCGCTACTACGTGTAGCAAAAGCGCTGAGGCTCGGCTGGGGTGAGCGCGTCTGCTGACATCTGCCGGCTGCCAATCTGAGATCAGACCGCCCCGGGCGCAGGTTGAGACAAAAAGACTGAAAAGCGCCTGCTTTAAGCAAAGGCTGTCAAGCCTTACGGCTCTATACTGAGCGCCGTTTTAGTTGTAAGTGAGGCGTTTATGCACAAAGCCTGGGTTGGCCACGCATTTATTATTTTTACACAGGTGCTGCTGGGCATTAACATCCCGATCACCCGTGATCTGCTGCTTAACTATCTCTCGCCGCTGGGGTACATCGCCGTGCGCGCGGTGGCTGCAGCGCTGTTTTTCTGGTCAGTGCAGTGCCTGCTGCCGCGCGAAAAGATTGAAAGGCGCGACTTTTTCATGATTCTGCTGGGCGGTTTTCTGGGTTTTGTACTCTCGCAGTACCTGACCTCGCTCAGTCTGATTTTTACCACTCCGGTGTATTTTGCGCTGATTTTGGCGCTCTCCCCGGTCTTTGTGCTGCTGCTTGAGGCCGTGTTTTTCCATGAGCGCATCAACCGCCGCAAACTCATTGGTGTGGCCCTGGGCATTGCCGGTGCCGCCCTGCTGGCCGTGCGCTCCATTTTTGACAGCGAAAGCACGGGCAGCAACAATCTTCTGGGCATCGGCATTGCCGTACTTTCCATCGGCTCCTTTGCCGTCTATGTGGTGATCTGCACCGACATCAGCCGCAAGTATCAGCCCATCACGCAGATGAAGTGGATCTTCACCTTAAGCAGCGGCCTTACCCTGCCGCTCCTGATGCTCAGCGGCAGCTGGCGCACCCAGCCGCTGTTAACCGCTCCGGACTGGCACATCGGCGTGCTGGAAATTGCCTTTATCATCGTGTTCTGCACCATCTGCGCCTATACCCTGATCCCGCTGGGCCTGCGCACAGTCAGCGCCAGCGCCTATTCAATTTACATGAATTTGCAGCCGGTAACCGCCGCCATCACCGCCATCGCCGTGGGCATGGATGCCTTCAGCTGGGACAAGCCGCTGGCTTTGCTGCTGGTGCTTTCAGGCGCCTATATCGTTACCGCGCGCCACTCCCGCCACGGCCCGGTCAGGGAGCGCTGAGACAGAGCAGTTCCTGCCTTACAAATTGCCCGCCAGGCAGGGCTGTGGTAAGCTTTGGGCGGTTTAAAACTCAGGCTTAAAGGACTTTCCCATGCTCTCCATCTTAATGCTCTGTCATGGCAATATCTGCAGATCACCGCTGGCTGAATACCTGCTGCGCGATCGCATCGTAAAAGAAGATCTCCCCCTCTCCACCGCCTCAGCGGCGGTCTCCACTGAGGAGCTTGGCAATCCGGTATACCCGCCGGTGCGCCGCATCTTGGAGAAAAAGGGCATTGACTGCAGTAAAAAGCGCGCCAGGCGCATCACCCGCGAAGATCTGGAGAACTTTGATCTCCTCCTCGCTATGGATGCCCAAAATCTGCGCCTGCTCACCCGCATGTTCGGCCCGCTGCCTGGCAAGGTCAAACTGCTGCTTGACTTTACTGAGCGCAAAGGCGAGGAGATCGCCGATCCCTGGTACACAGGCGGTTTTACCGAGTGCCTGGCTGACATTGAAGAAGGTCTTGACGGCCTGATCAACACCCTTAAAAAGAGCCATTTTAAGCCCTTGCTTTAGCCCTGAATTTTTGCAACACTAGTGTAGTTCGAAAAACGATGCAAATTTTGCATTTATCCGATACCAAATACGCACACTACAGCAGATACAACGATTAAAAAGCACATGGAACACAACAATCAGGCTTTATTAGACCGCGTCAAGAAGCTTTTGGAACTCTCCAAGAGCTCAAACCCCAATGAGGCAGCCATTGCCCTGGCCCGCGCCCAGAAACTGATGCAGGAACACTCCATCAGCGTGGATGACATTTCACTCTCTGACATCATGGAAAGAAAGGAGGACATCCCCTCTTCCCTGCGCGACAAGGTGCTCTTTACCCGCCTGGCCGGCATCGTGGGCAGATCTTTTGGCCTGGAGTGGTTCTTTACCCATGATCACAATCACAGCTACAAGCACGTGACCTTTATCGGCCCCAAAGACCGCCTGGAAAGTGCCTGCTACACCTACACCATCCTCTCGCGCCAGGCTGCCAATGTGAAAAAGCAGTTTGCCGCCGACGAGCGCGCCCGCCTGCGCACGCTGTTTGAACAAAGCATGAGCGAGCTGGGGCTTGGCAGTCTCACCTTTACCTCCGCCAGCGGCAGGGTAATTCCGCTCTTTGATGTCAACGAAATGTACAAGGATGAAATCAACCGCCAGGTGCGCAAGAACACCAAGTCCTATGTCGAAGGCTGGCTGCTCTCCGTTTACAACAAGGTGGTGGACTTTGCCTCTGATGCCCGGGAAGAGAATCTGATCGAGTGCTACATAAAAAAGAATTACCCCAACCTCGGCACCATGCGCAGCCGCCGCCGCAAATTAACCCAGGCCCAGCTTGATGCCTACAATCAGGGCAAAACCGACGGACGTGACGGCTTTGATCTCTACCGCGGCGTCAACGGTGCCGCCGCACAGCGTCTGGGCTTTAAAAACTAACTAACTCAGCCAGCACGGCCTGAGAGCACACTCAGGCCTGATCCATCAGATCTTAAGGCGGCGCAGGCGTTTTATCCACCTGCGCTCTTACTTAAGCCTGGCGGTCACGGCACCACTGATAGGCCACGCGCTCCCCGCGCCCGGCCTTGAGGTCGATGATGCCGCAGTACACAAAGCCCAGCTTCTCCAAAAGCGAGCGCATCGGAATGTTCTCATCCTTGGTGTCGATGCGGATGTTATCAGTCAGGGTCTTGACATGATTTATCATGCAGGTGCCTGCGCCATATCCCGGCAGCGCGGCCACGCTGTGCATCACCAGATAGGGCTCGTCATTAAGCCAGTGCCCCTCACGGATCACCTCATAAGTCTCTTCAGTATCAAAGAGCGAGAAAAAGCCCGCCACTTTGCCGGTGTCCGTGCAGCAGACAAAGCCGGAGCCTTCTTTAATGTTGCGCTCGATAAGTGACATCGGCGGATGGGTGCTGCCCCACTGCTTGGGGTTGCCGTGCATGGCCATAAACTTGCGGGCCTGACGGAAAATCTCAGCCAAAGCCGGCAGATCGCCAGGTTCTGCCGGTCTCACAATGTTTGTCGTCATTTTTATTTTTGCTTCGTGCTTAAATGGTTATTGTTTATGTTCTGCCGGTGCTGGCGCTGCTGCAGATGCAGCACCCTCTTCTTTTGCCTTGGCATCATCTTCTGCTGCGGCAAGTGACGGCCACCACTTGGCCTTGGGGCCGGCCTCCATCAAATCTTTAAGTTCAATCTTAAAGGACTGCATCTTGCTTTCATCAGGATCGACCACGCCCGGGGCAAAGAACATGCGGATGCCGTCCTCCACCACCACAAAGTTGGTGGGCCGGTATTCGGTAGCTGTGACCAGCATCGGCAGGAATGGACTGCCCGTATCCTGATAGTGGGCTTCGAGTTTGCGGGCAATCAGCATGGCGGCCAGCTCACTGTCCTCGAACAGATCGGCAAAAGCCAGATTGCGCTCGCTTTCAATATCAAAGTTAAAGGTCACCACTTTGCGGCGGCTGGATTTCTCTTCACCGTCAAAATACTGAAAGCACAGCGCGTAAAGCGAGGCTATAGGCGCTGTTTTGTTCTGCAAAAAGAAGATAAAGACGTTCTGGCGGGCCTTGACCGGATTAAAGCCCTGAAAGTTCGGATCATCAAAGTCGATATTGGCCGTCTGCTCCATAATGAGCTCGCGCTCAAAGGAGCGGGAAAAATAATTGGACATCAAAGTGCAGAAGCGCTCGGCGCGCTCATGATGGCACAGATTGGGCAGCTGCACGGTGGTGACAGAATAACTTTTATCAAAAGTTACCTTAAACACCCCGTCATCTGCGGCCGCGGCTGTATTGATCAGGTAAGCTGCCAGCAGTGGCGGCAGCAGCCAAAGCTTTAAGAATTTTGACATCTGATGATCGGACTGTACAAAGCCGTGAGCCTTTCCAGTGAATACTGCGCATTGGCAGGACTGGTGGACGGCAGTGAAAAAACCTCTGCCTTGATCTTACTCAAATCATTGAATTTAAAAAAGAGCTTTTTGGCAAGGCCCCCGTTGAGGATGATGCGCTCAATGGAGGGATACTGCGCACATAGGGCCGCGATGTCCTCAGGCTCAGGCTTGGTGATGGCACTGTCCAGGCTGCCCTCGCGCACACAGGATTTAATCACATCAAAAAAGGCAAGCTTTAGCTCATGGGCCGCAGCCTTTTTCTCCTCAATGGTATTAAGCTCCCGGCCGAGCATCAGCCCCACAATCTTCCACAGGCGGTTTTGCTTATGCCCGTAATAAAAACCCTGCTTTAAGGAAGCCTCCGAGGGCATTGAACCCAAAATCAGCACCCGGGCCTCAGGGCAGATAAAAGGCGCAAGCCCAAAGATGCGCTCAGGCATTGAGACAACCCTTTAATACGTGTATCTGATGCCCGCTCTCCTGCACCAGGCGGTGCAGGTCGGAAAGCTTGATGTCAATGGACATGTTATTGCGCAGCGGGTGGCAGTTGACAAGAGGCAGCGACAAAAGCTCCTCAGGCACCGCGTAAATAAGCTCGCAGCCCACATCGTTGAGCAGCGCCAGCGGACTTACCATCCCCGGCGGCACGCCGATAAAGCAGAGATCACTGTGCCGGGCAAAGGAAAAACGCGGCAGGTTAAGGGCGTCTGCAACCGCCTTTAAATTGGCCGTGGCATTAAGGGGCAGCGTAAAGAGCACTAAGGGACGCTTTTTCTTGGTGGTAAGCACCAGATTTTTTAAGATCACACCGTCAACCTTGGGAAAAAGATGCGCGCAGTCGCCGCAGCCAACCGGCGGGTGATGATAAAGCTTAAAGGCAATCGAGCGTGCAGACAGCAGCTGCAGCATGCCCTCAGGGGTGTACATTGAGCTTCCTTATTAATCCTTAGTCTTGCTGAAATTAAATTTGAACAGCCCGGCTCCCGCTCCGGCGGCGAGCATTAAGGCGCTGATCACCGCCTGCAAGAGGTAGAGGCGCACCAGGATAAAAATCCAGCTCCAGTTAAAGCCGTAGGCGCCCGTCAGCGCCCCACCTTTCAGGTATTCAATCTTAAAATCGGCAAAGCTGCGCTCCAGGAAAGTAAAGGCAAGCACGGTGATAAGCAGGAGCAGCAAAAAGGCCGGCAGATTCTTAAAAAACACGCCCAAAGCCGCAGCGGCCGCCGCACGCAGCTTAAGCGCCATGCAGGCGCATACACAGAAGATAAAGCCGGTAAACAGCAGCCACAGCCCGCCGCTGCACTGCAGGGTCAAAATCACCTGTTTGGCATAGGCAAGCTGCTCGGCCGTGCCAATCTGCACCACCTGATGGGCAGCTGCGGCGGCAAGATAGTCCTGCAGATAGGAATTAATCAGCGCATCGGCGCCAGCTCCCAGCAGGAACAGCGCCGCGAGATAGAACAGTTCAAGCACAATCACAGAGCTCAGATGCAAAGAGAGCAAAGCGCGCAGTGAGCACTGCTGCCCTTTAAATCTCAGTGCGGCGGCGTACATGAACAGCGCATATACAGGGGGCAGCAGCAGACCTGCCGGAATGACCGCAATAAAAGTTAAAGGGCAGAGAAAGAACTTTGGCAGCTCCTTGAAGCTGCCAGAAAGCCCTGCAAGCAGGGCGCTTAAAGCTCCCCCGATTCCGATGAACCGGGGGACAGATCTGTCAGTTAACACTGTCAGATGCTCATGCCGGTTGCCAGCACGGCAATGATGATCATGATCTGCGGTGACAGAATACGCAGGAACATGGTCAGCGGGTACACGGTTGCATAACCCAAGGAAGAAGCTTCCGGATTGGAGTGCAGACCGTTGGCAAAGGCCAGTGCGGGAGGATCAGTAGCCGAGCCTGCCAGCATACCGCACAGCACCAGGTAGTTGACCTTGGATACCTTGTAGGCGAGGAAGCCCACGATCATGATCGGTATGAAGGTGATAAGCGTGCCCCAGCACATCCAGGAGAAGCCCGGGCCGTTGGTCAGGGTGTTCCAGAAGCCGGATGCACCGGCATTGATGCCCACGATGGAGAGGAACAGCGTAATGCCGATTTCGCGCAGGGCGGACAGACCGGCTGACGGAATGTTCCAATGCATCTTCTTGAAGGTCAAAGTCTCACCAAAGCGCGAGAGCAGAATGGCCATCACCAGCGGGCCGCCTGCCACACCAAGCTTCATCGGAGCCGGGACGCCGGATACCGGGATCGGGATGGAACCCAGGGCAATACCGAGGATAAGGCCGATGAAAATCGGCAGCATGGCCACCTTGTGCAGCTCGGCATTGGAGTTGCCGACCACCTTGCCTGCTTCCTTGATGTGGGTCTCTTCACCGATGACATTGAGAATATCGCCAAACTGCAGCTTCATATCCGGGGTCGGAATGAACTGCACGCCGGATCTGATCAGGCGGGAGACGATGATGTCAAAACGGGACTCCAAATGCAGGGAACCCAAAGGCTTGCCGTACAGATGGGAGTTTGTGACCACCAGGCGCTGCACGGTGATGTGGGTGCCGCGGGTGGTTAACACTTCAGCTGAGATCTTGCCGATGGCTTTGGCTGAAGGGGCCACGTCGCTTGGATTGCCGACCAGGTGCAGAATGTCTCCTTCCTGCAAGGTCAGATCGTGATGCGGCACGAGCAGCTCATCTGCGCGCTTGATGCGTGAGACCACCACATGGCCTTCCTTGACGCCCGGCACATCATCAATGGTCTTGCCCACAAAATCATGATTGTTGAGCTTGACGTTGGAGGTGATGATGGTGGGCTGGCCCTGTGCCTTGCTCTTGAAGTAACGATCAGCCTCTTCTTCAATATTCACTCTGAAGATGATGCGGATCAGGATCATGGTCAGGAGCAGACCGCACACGCCGAAAGGATATGCCATGGCATAAGCTGACGGAACAATCAATTCGTTAAAGCCCATGGAAGCAGTGTCAACACCATTGGCAGACAGCGCGGCACCCATGTCGTGGATCATCTGAGTGGCGGCACCTAAAGCCGGAGTATTGGTGATGGCACCTGAGTACATGCCCACCATTGCGTCAATCGGCACTACGCCGCAGAAGAACAGGGTCAGTGCAATAGCACAGCCCATCACAATGATGACCAGCACCCAGCCGATGAGCTTGGCGCCCATGTTTCTTAAGGAGGAGAAGAATGACGGACCTACCTGCACGCCGATGGCGTATACGAAAAGGATCAGGCCAAATTCCTGCACGTAGCTTAAAATGCTGCCTGCAGCAGTCAGGCCTTCAGCAGTTCGCACCGTTAGGTCGAAATACTCGTGCGCAAAATGTCCGACAAAAATGCCGGAGAAGAGCACGCCTCCGATGCCCAGTCCGATTCCGCGGTAGCGGACCATTCCGAGCAGAATACCCAGCGTCGCCGCAATGGATATTGCTAGAGTTAAAGATGCTACTGATGACATAAATTTCCCTTGCACTGTGAAAAAGTGGGACAGCCTGTCATTCTAGCAAAAAATTCTCAACTGGGCGCACCAAATAAGCGATTTTCCCGTCTTATGCAAAAATTTGCAGCCCCCGCCGGGGTCTGAAACGCCTGCATTTTGCCTGCAATTTAACTGCAAAATTTGCAGTCCGCAGCCTCTGCCTGAAAGTCATCTGACGAATTTGCACTTTTTTAGGGATTGTTTGGACAAAAACAAAAAAGCTGTAAAGTTATTGCCCCCTGAAATCTGCGCTGGTTCACAACTTTAGCAAAAACTGCGAATGCGTGACGGCGGTCAAATATACTTTTTAAAATAAGGATGTAGAATGCAGTGAGCTGATCTGTTGCTCAAAAAGCACGAGATATTAGTTACGAAGTTTTTAGTTGCATATTAAGGAAGTGAGTTGATGCCTGATATTACATACACTAAGGCTTTTGGCTTGAACTTCATGGGTACAGCCCCAGTCTGGTACAAGCTCTTTATTTTGACCTGCCTTATTCTCAATCCGCTGGTTACCTTTACCATCTCCCCGGTTCTGGCGGGCTGGATGCTGGTAGCCGAGTTCATTTTCACGCTGGCCATGGCCCTGAAGTGCTATCCGCTGCAGCCAGGCGGCCTGCTGACCATTGAAGCCTGCTTCATCGGCCTGTGCGACATGGAACATGTGCGCGCTGAGATCGGTGCCAACCTTGAAGTGATCCTGCTGCTGATGTTCATGGTGGCCGGCATTCACTTCGTGCGTGACCTGCTGCTCTTTGCCTTCACCAAGATCTTAGTGAAGTTAAAGTCCCATCATTTATCAGCCATCATCTTCTGCTTATTGGGCGCCTTCCTTTCGGCCTTCCTCGACGCTCTGACCGTGCTTGCAGTGATCATCTCCATCTGCATGGGCATGTACGCCCTCTACCACCGCACCGTCTGCGGCGATGCAGCCACCGCGCGTTTGTCTGACGACCGCTTTGTACCGGAGGCAAGCAAAGCAGATCTCGATCAGTTCCGCGGCTACCTGCGCTCCATTCTGATGCATGCCGCCGTCGGTACTGCATTGGGCGGTGTATGCACCCTGGTCGGTGAACCGCAGAACATCATTGTAGGTGAAGTGGCCGGCTGGAACTTTACCGAATTTGCCCTGCGTGTCTCTCCGGTCTCCATGCCGGTGTTATTCTGCGGCCTGGCCACCTGCCTGCTCATTGAGCATTTCAAGCTCTTTGGCTTTGGCTATGAGATGCCTGACAGCGTGCGCACCATCCTGGCAAAGCAGGACGAGCAGACCACCGCAGCCCTGACCCGCCGCGACAAGTTAAAGCTGGGCATTCAGGCTATCTGCTGTGTGTGGCTGATTGTAGGCCTGGCTCTGCATTTGGCTGCCGTAGGCCTCATTGGTCTGTCCATCATTATTTTCGCCACCGCCTTCTGCGGCGTCACCTCTGAAGAAGAATTAGGCCAGGCCTTCACCGAGAGCCTGCCGTTCTGCTCACTTCTGTGCGTGTTCTTCGCTGTAGTGACCGTGATTGGACAGCAGCAGCTCTTCACTCCGTTAATTGAGTGGGTGTTAAGCTCCTCACCTGAGGCGCAGCTGCCAATCTTCTATATGGCAAACGGCATTCTGTCATCCGTGTCCGACAACGTGTTCGTGGCTACCATCTATATTGAGCAGGTCTACGACGCCATGGTCGCAGGCGTGATTTCAGGCGAGCAGTTTGACCACCTGGCTATCGCCATCAACACCGGCACCAACCTGCCGTCAGTGGCCACCCCGAACGGCCAGTCAGCTTTCTTATTCCTGCTGACTTCAGCTTTGGCTCCGTTAATCCGCCTGTCCTACGTCAAGATGCTGTGGATGGCTCTGCCCTACACCATCGTGCTGACCTTAGTCGGCCTTATCTGCACCACCTTCGTGCTGCCTGACGCTACTCAGTTCATGATTGATCAGGGCTGGATCATTTCCGGTGACATCGTCCATGCCGCAGAGGTTGCAGGGAGCGCTGCAGGCAATTAGAATAGAAGCGTATGTTGACTTTGAAAAAGGAGCTGATGTGATTTCTCTAATCCAATCCATCTCCAATG